>NZ_CP066783.1:0-300000 GCF_019186805.1 Comamonas fluminis
CTGTGGCAAGTCTGTGTTGAGCAACTGGGTCAGGAGCTGCCCGAGCAGCAATTCAATACCTGGATCAAGCCGCTGACGGCGCTGGTTGCAGAAGATTTTTCCAAGGTCACCATCTATGTGGCCAACCGTTTCAAGCTGGACTGGATTCGTGCCCAGTATGCAGGCCGCATTTCGGCCATGCTGGAGTCGCTCTACGGCCAGCCAGTCACTATTGAGTTAGCACTTGCTCAGCGCGAAAGCGTTGTGCGCACTTACGTACGCCCACCATCGGCTGTGCAAAACTCGGCCCCCGAGACCATGCAGGTCGCCGTGCCAACCGTCTCCAGCGAAGAAGCTGCAGCCCCGGTGTTCCGCACCCGCCTGAACCCCGCGCTGACGTTCGAGACTCTGGTTGAAGGTACGGCCAACCGCATGGCCCGCTCTGCCGCCATGCATGTGGCAGGCTCGCCCGGCCACCTCTACAACCCGCTGTTCATCTACGGTGGTGTCGGTCTGGGTAAAACCCACCTGGTGCACGCTGTGGGTAACAAGCTGCTGCAGGACAAGCCAGACGCCAAGGTTCTCTACATCCACGCCGAGCAATTTGTCTCCGATGTGGTCAAGGCCTACCAGCGCCGCACCTTTGATGAGTTCAAGGAGCGCTACCACTCACTCGATCTGCTGCTGATCGACGACGTGCAGTTCTTTGCCAACAAAGACCGCACGCAGGAAGAGTTCTTCAACGCCTTCGAAGCCCTGCTGGCCAAGAAGAGCCACATCGTGATGACGTCGGACACCTACCCCAAGGGTCTGGCCAATATTCACGAACGTCTGGTATCGCGCTTCGATTCCGGCTTAACGGTCGCCATTGAGCCGCCCGAGCTGGAAATGCGCGTGGCGATTCTGATCAACAAGGCTCGTGCCGAGAACGCCGATATGCCCGAAGAAGTCGCCTTCTTCGTGGCCAAGAACGTGCGCTCCAACGTGCGTGAACTGGAAGGCGCGCTGCGCAAGATCCTGGCTTACTCGCGCTTCAACCAGAAGGAAGTGTCGATTCAGCTGGCCCGCGAGGCCCTGCGCGACCTGCTCAGTATCCAGAACCGTCAGATTTCTGTGGAAAACATCCAGAAAACGGTGGCTGACTACTACAAGATCAAGGTTGCTGACATGTATAGCAAGAAGCGCCCGGCCAGCATTGCCCGCCCGCGCCAGATTGCCATGTACCTGGCCAAGGAGCTGACGCAAAAGAGCCTGCCCGAGATCGGCGAGCTGTTCGGCGGCCGCGACCACACCACGGTGCTGCACGCGGTTCGCAAGATCGCTGGCGAGCGCCAGACCAACACCGAGTTGAACCAGCAGCTGCATGTGCTGGAACAAACGCTCAAGGGTTGATGAAAACTCCCCCATGAATGTCACTGACACGCGGCAAAATGGGGAAATCACGCGGCAAGAGGGAGAGTCCGCAGCACCCAGCGGACGCCGCCGCGTCAAAACATATGCGCACTTAAATCACTGAGGTTGACATGATCGTCCTGAAAGCCACACAAGACAAAGTTCTAGCGGTCCTGCAATCGGTGGCCGGCATCGTCGAGCGCCGCCACACCCTGCCCATTCTGGCCAATGTGCTGATCAAGAAGACGGGCAATGCGCTGCAGCTGACTACCAGCGACCTGGAAATCCAGATTCGCACCACTGCGGAGCTGGGCGGCGACACCGGTGACTTCACCACCACCATTGGTGCCCGCAAGCTGATCGATATTCTGAAGACCATGCCCGGCGACCAGACCGTGAGCCTGGAAACGCAGCAGGCAAAGATGATTCTGAAGGGTGGCAAGAGCCGCTTTACGCTGCAGACCCTGCCCGCCGAAGACTTCCCCCTGGTGCAGGAATCGGCGGCCTTCGGCCCCGCTTTCAGCGTGCCGCAAAAGGTGCTGAAAGACCTGCTGGGTCAGGTGTCCTTCTCCATGGCCGTGCAGGACATCCGTTACTACCTGAACGGCATTCTGTTCGTCGCCGAAGGCAACACCCTGAGCCTGGTGGCCACTGATGGTCACCGTCTGGCCTGGGCCAGCGCCACGCTGGATGTGGACGTGCCCATCAAGCAGGAAGTGATTCTGCCGCGCAAGACCGTGCTGGAATTGCAGCGTCTGCTCAGCGATGCCAGCGGTGATAACCAGCCCGTCATCGAGATGCAATTCGCCAGCAACCAGGCCAAGTTCACCTTTGGCGGCATGGAGTTCGTCACAAAATTAGTCGAGGGTAAGTTCCCCGACTACAACCGTGTGATTCCCAAGAACCACACCAACAGCGTCACCCTGGGCCGCGCACCGCTGCTGGCTTCGCTGCAGCGCACCGCCATCATGACCAGCGACAAGTTCAAGGGCGTGCGCCTGTCGGTGGAGCCCGGCACGCTGCGCGTAGCGTCCAACAACGCCGAGCAGGAAGAGGCCATGGATGAACTCGATATCGACTACGGTGGCGACACCATCGAGATCGGCTTCAACGTGACCTATCTGATCGATGTGCTCACCAATATGAGCCAGGACATGGTCAAGATCGATCTGCAGGACGGCAACAGCTCCGCGCTGATCACCATCCCCGAGATCGACAGCTTCAAGTACGTCGTGATGCCCATGCGCATCTGACGCAGCGCAGCACCATCAGTCCTTCTATTGCCTGAAAAACATGAGCAGCTACCGCTAGTCATTCATGCTTTTCAGGCAAATATTCATTTGAAAGTTATGCCAGTCAGTCGCTCACAGCTTCTGACTTTGTAGCAGCAAGGTAATTTCATGACCGAAGAGAACAAGCCAGACACGCAAACCGCAGCAGCAGATGCAGGCGGCTATGGCGAAGGCGCAATCCAGATCCTGGAAGGCCTGGAGGCCGTGCGCAAGCGCCCCGGCATGTACATCGGTGATACGTCTGACGGCACCGGCCTGCACCACCTGGTTTTTGAAGTCGTGGACAACTCCATCGACGAAGCCCTGGCTGGCTACTGCGACGACATTCTGGTCACCATCCACGCCGATGGTTCGCTGTCCGTGATCGACAACGGCCGCGGCATTCCCACGCGCGTGAAGATGGACGACAAGCACGAGCCCAAGCGCTCGGCCGCTGAAATCGCGCTGACCGAACTGCACGCAGGCGGCAAGTTCAACCAGAACAGCTACAAGGTCTCGGGCGGCCTGCACGGCGTGGGCGTGTCCTGCGTGAACGCGCTGTCCATCTGGCTCAAGCTCACCGTCAGCCGCGATGGCCAGCGCTACGAGATCGACTTCTCGCGCGGCCATGTGCAAAACCGTCTGATCGAAGTGGTGGACGGCTTTGAAGTCTCACCCATGCGCGTGGTCGGCCCCAGCGACAAGCGCGGTACCAAGGTGCACTTCTTGCCCGACCAGGAAATCTTCAAGGAAAACTTCGAGTTCCGTTACGAAATTCTGGCCAAGCGCCTGCGTGAACTCTCCTTCCTGAACAACGGCGTGCGCATTCGCCTCAAGGACGAGCGCGACGGCAAGGAAGACGACTTCTCGGGCGCTGGTGGCGTCAAGGGCTTTGCCCAGTTCATCAATGGCAACAAAAAGGTGCTGCACCCCACCACCTTCTACGCCGAAGGCAACCGCCCTGCGGAAACCTATGGCGGCATTCCCGGCACAGAAATCGGTGTGGAAGTGGCCATGCAGTGGAACGACAGCTATGCCGAGCAAGTGCTGTGTTTCACCAACAACATCCCACAGCGTGACGGCGGCACCCACCTGACCGGCCTGCGCGCGGCCATGACCCGCGTCATCGGCAAATACATCGAGCAAAACGAGCTGGCTAAAAAAGCCAAGGTCGACGTCACTGGCGACGACATGCGCGAAGGCCTGTGCGCCGTGCTGTCCGTCAAGGTACCCGAGCCCAAGTTCTCCAGCCAGACCAAGGACAAACTGGTCAGCTCCGAAGTGCGTGCGCCCGTGGAAGACATCGTCGCCAAGACGCTGACCGACTTCCTGGAAGAGAACCCCAACGACGCCAAGATTCTCTGCGGCAAGATCATCGAAGCCGCCCGCGCCCGTGAAGCCGCACGCAAGGCCCGCGAAATGACGCGCCGCAAGGGTGTGCTGGACGGCATGGGCCTGCCCGGCAAGCTGGCCGACTGCCAGGAAAAAGACCCCTCGCTGTGCGAGATCTACATCGTCGAGGGTGACTCCGCCGGCGGCTCCGCCAAGCAAGGTCGTGACCGTAAATTCCAGGCCATCCTGCCGCTGCGCGGCAAGATCCTGAACGTGGAAAAAGCCCGCTACGAAAAGCTGCTGTCCAGCCAGGAAATCATCACCCTGATTACCGCCCTGGGCACCGGCATCGGCAAGGTCAGCGAAGACTCTGGCAAGAGCAGCAGCGACGACTACAACCCCGATAAGCTGCGCTACCACCGCATCATCATCATGACCGACGCCGACGTGGACGGCGCCCACATCCGCACTCTGCTGCTGACCTTCTTCTACCGTCAGATGCCTGATCTGGTCGAACGCGGCCATATCTACATCGCCCAGCCACCTCTGTACAAGGTCAAGAACGGCAAGGAAGAGCTGTACCTAAAGGACGGCCCCGCGCTGAACAAGTACCTGCTCAAAATCGCGCTGAACAACGCCAACGTGAGCACCGGCGGCGCCAATGCCCGCACCATTGAAGGCGAAGAGCTGGCCAAGCTGGCAGACATGCACCTGGCCGCTGAAATGGTCATCGAGCGGCTGTCCAACTTCATGGACGCCGAAGCCCTGCGCGCCATTGCCGATGGCGTGCAGATCAAACTCGACACCCTCGAAGAAGCCCAGGCCTGCGCCCCCGTGCTGGAAGCCAAGCTGCGCGAACTCACCACAACCGGCGTGCCTGCCGATGTGACGGCCGAAATCGACCCACACAGCGAGCACCCCATCCTGCGCATCAGCCGTCACCACCACGGCAATATCAAGAGCTCCATCCTCACGCAGGAATTCGTGCGCAGCCATGACTACGCCGCTCTGTCGGCCGAAGCTCAGCACTTCAACGGTCTGCTGTCCGAAGGCGCCAAGGTCACCCGTGGCGAAGGCGAAAAAGCCAAGACCGAAAAGGTCGGTGACTTCCGCCAGGCCATGACATGGCTCATCAGCGAAGCCGAACGCACCACCGGCCGCCAGCGCTACAAGGGTCTGGGTGAAATGAACCCCGAGCAGCTGTGGGAAACCACCATGGACCCCAACGTCCGCAGCCTGCTGCAAGTCAAGATCAACGACGCCATCGAAGCCGACCGTGTGTTCACCATGCTGATGGGCGACGAAGTGGAACCACGTCGTAATTTCATCGAAGACAACGCCTTGCGCGCTGGCAATATCGACGTTTAAATTAATAGCATCAAGCCAAGCGCCCAACTACGTTTGGGCGCTTTTTTGTTGGTGCAAAGAATGATGTGAATCTCATGAAATCCTCCATCCGAATCGTCGATGTGGATCGACTCGAAACCTGGAGTAAATACAAGCCAGGCATGTGCGATAGCTGCGCTGCCAATTGCTGCACCATGCCGCTGGAAGTGCGCTTGCCTGATCTGGTGAGACTGGAACTGGTGGACCCTTTTGAAGTGGAAAACATCGAGCCCAAGCTGATTGCCAAGCGCTTGCTGAAGATGCGCTTGATCGACCACTTCAACCCCAAGCACGAGATCTTCACCATGGCGCGTCGCGCGGGTGGTGACTGCAATTTTCTGGACAAAGATACGCGCCGCTGCACGGTGTATGACAAGCGCCCAGAGACCTGCAGACTGCACCCCAAGAAGGGCCCCAAGCCCGGTTTTTGCGCCTACGGCAACAAGGCACTTTCCTGAGCTGATCTATGTGTTTGACGGTGCATGCAAGCCCTGTATGCACCCGCTCCAGGCATCAGTTCTGGCCTGCGCACTGGCGCAGTACTGCGCCAGATTTTCCGCGGTAATTTGCATGTCCATGTCTTGCAAAAGGCGACGCACCTTGGCCGCGACTTGAGCTCGAAAATCCTGCGCATCCCCGCGCCACACCACCACTTCATGATGCAGCTGCATGCGCGCAGCCTGCTCTACATTACTGGCCTGCTCAGGCTGATCCGTCAGCACCAGCAAGATGGGCCGTTGATAGATGCGCGCAACTGAAAGCGCAGCCATGCCAGGTGCAGAAACAATGAGACTGGACTGCGCCGCGGTCGAAACCCAATCTTCATCAATCGCCAGCCAGTTCCCATGGCCTGCCAATCCTTCACCCACAAGATGCGTGTGCAGTGATGCATCGCTCAGCCCTGCACACAGGGCGTCAGCCAGCGCAATATTCTGAAAATGCGGATTGAGATAGACCGCTGCCAATGGGGCTTGCACATTCGCTTTACGGCCCTGCTTTGCCACGGCAACGGGTGTTGGCAAACGATAGCGCGATGGGCCTATGGACTGCGTTCTGTCGCAGAAAAAATCGTGTTCGATGCAGGCTCTTGCCGTATTGATCTGCCAGCCGATGATGGCGGCAAACGTGCGCGCCAGAACAGCGGGAAGACGCCCTTCAAAGTTGGAGATCAGCGCGGCTTTCAGGCTTCCGCCATAGACATGCACAACCTTGCGCTTCCACCACGGCATGCTGCCCATGCACAGCAAAGCGGGGTGGAAGGAATCGTTGATGACCAGGTCCACATCACGCATGAGGCTAGCCAGCTTTCGTATGTCCTTGAGCATGCGGCTGGGCCTGAAAACATAGTGCGCCACATTGCGATCGGTGGCTGCGCGCTGCATGTTTTGCTCGGTATCAAACTGCACAGCGTAGTGCGGCGACAGCAGTTGCGCCACTACGCCAAAGCGCTTCAGAAACTCCACGCCCTCGTTCGAGGTGCTGAGCACGTCAACGTGAACACCAGCATGGCGCAAGGCATGCACCAGCAACTGAGCGCGCATCAGATGCCCGCGTGCATCAGCCGTTGCCAGATAGAGAACGCGAAGACTCATGCCGTTGTCGAGGCTGTATTTGCCGTTGAGAAAGCACGGAAGTAAATGCCTGCGGCATACATGGCGATAGCACCGCTGATGCCGAAGCTGGCATCAATCGCCCTTACCTCGGCCAGCAGCCGTTTGAGTGCAGGTATTTCCTCAGCGGTAACCAGCTTTTGCAAGGTGTCCTGACATAGCTGCACATGGCGTTTTTCATCGCTGAGAACACGCGCCAGCAAGGGGTACATGCCATGCTGCGAGCCAATCACTGCACAGTGGCGCGACAGCACGCGCAAAGCCATTTGTTCAGCACACAAGCCCGTGACATAGGCGGGCACCAACAGCCCCTGTTTGAACTGCACCGCATAGCGCTGAGACAGCTTTTTCCAGCGCGAAATCTTGGCCTGGCTCAGACGATCTGGTTCAGTCTGGCCGCGCTCTACGGGCACCGCAAAGCCGCGTTCTCGCAGCGCCTGTGCAAAGGCTTTGGCGTGGTGCTGTTCATCGCTCAGATGCTGCTCAATCTGCTGCTGCAGCCAGGGTGGAGCGTGCTGACTCCACTCATCCATCAACGCACATTCCGTCGCCTCTTCCCCCACCAAGTACATGCGCAGCAGCAAGGCCTCACCACCCTGGCTGCGATGCAGCTGGGCAATAGCTGCGCGCTTGATGCGGTCCACCATATGCGCCCGCCATTGCTGCCAGCCTTTGAGTTCTGGCACCTGCAGGCATTCAAAATCTTCAGCTCTCACAGGCCTGGATATGCCAGTCACTGACATCTTTTGACGCTCAGTTGCGGTGGTAGGAAAGCGCAGCCAATTCACGGCGAGCTGCGCTGCTGCGGAACAAGCCAAGGCTGCGCACCAGCGCACCCAAAGTGTCCAGCGCAGAAATTCCGATGGTGCAGACTGCTGCAGCCAGGTAGCGCACCAAGCCCAGCGCAGGCATGTCCTGATGCCCCAGTGCCCGCAGGCTGTAGCCCAGCCTCATCAGCATCACGCACAGCGGCCCAAGAGGACCTTTGCGAAACAGCCATTGCAGCGATTCAGGCACGTAGGCCTGAGCCAGATATGGGGTGAGCCCCACACTGTCTTCGCCGCGCATCCAGCGCAGTTTTACGGCTTCCTGGCGGGTATCCGGCAGGCAGTGCTCGGTATGCGCGTTCACCGCGTATTCCACCGCCACGCCGTTCTGCTGCAGACGCAGTCCCATGACTTGACAGTGCGCCCGGTACACGCCTGCCAATGGCTCGTAACAGTATTGCTCAAACACCTCACGCCGGAAGGCCACATTGTTGGCGTAAAAGTTACGCGTTGCACCTTCGGCCAGAGGGCTTGGGAAGTACATGAAATCAATGGACGTCAATGCCGCGCCCCACACGCCCGGCGCATAGCTGGTGCGCCCCGCAACGGCTACAGGTGGCTTGACAGCGGCTTCTGCATCGCGGGCGAAAGGTGCCAGCAAAGATTCCATCCAGCTGGCAGCAGGACGGCAGTCGGCATCACCAAAAACCACGTAATCGCAGCGCTGAACATCCATCGCATCAAAGCCAATATTCTTCGCGTCGTAGTAGCCCGTGGATTCGCTGATTTCCACAAAATCAATCGTGCATCCAGCACGCTTTTGCAGGTCTGCACACACCTCGGCAGACAAGCCATCGTGGGTGATGATCCATTGCGCAAGCAAGGTCGGAGGCAGGCTTTGCTGCGTCAAATCACTGACCAGGCGCTGCAGGCTTTGCACAGCCTTGGCAGCACTGTCACCACCGCGCAGATTATTGGTTTCAAGCACAAAGGCCGTGCGGGCTGCAATCGCTCGCACGGCAGTGATTTGGGAATCGGTTGATGCGTGCATCTGAGTCCTTTCAGTGGGGCTCGATAGCCGCAGGCGCAGCATGCATCACACCCTATGGTGAAAGCAGCAAGTGCAGCAAAGCCAAGCTTCAGAAGGCATAGATTTTTTCAATCTATTTCTCAAACACTATACCAATTGCCGTTTTTCATACATTGGAAATAGAGGGCAGCCAGATACGGGCAATCAGCCCCGGACTGGCGTTCTGAAAGCTGAGCTTTCCACCATGCAGCTGCACGATAGCCAGCACACTGGCCAGCCCCAATCCATAGCCTTGGCGATCGGACTCTGCACGGTAGAAACGCGTGGTCATTTTTTCCAGCGTCTGAGGGTCTGCGCCCGGTCCCTGGTCTTGCACGGTGACCTCTACGCCCCATGCACTATCCAGACCACTTTCCTGCGCTTCCCTCGCAGTCAAAACCACATCTCCCATTTTGCTTTCAGCGGAAGACGCTCCGTATTTGATAGCGTTATCCACCAAGTTGGCTACGGCGCTGGCAAGCAGGTCACCATCCCCAAAGGCCTGCACCCCCTGATGCACGTCCAGACGGAGTGCACCGCCGCTGTCTTCGATCAGAGGCTCATAAAAGTCCACCACATCAACGAGCAGTGCCTGCAGATCAACGGGTGCAAAGCTCTTGCGACTGGCCCCGCTTTCCACTTCAGCAATCTGCAAAAGCTTTTCGAAAACAACGCCCAGCTCTGCCACTTCTTCGGCCACCAGCGCCAGCGTGGCGGATTGCATTTGCGGGCTGGCCTGCTGCGCGTTGCGAAGGCGCAGCAAGATGCGCGTCAGCGGCGTTCGGAGGTTGTGCGCAATGCTGTTGGAGACATGGCGTATGCCTTCCATCAGTTGCTCAAGCCGGTCCAGCATGGCGTTGATATCGCGGTTGAGCAGCGTGAATTCATCGTTGCGCTGATCGACCGGAATGCGCTGGCGCAAATCACCAGCAGCCACACGAGACATGGTGCTGCGAATGGCGGAGGCACGCTCGTCCACCACGCGGCGAAACACCAGGGCACCAATGATGGCCATGATGCAGGCGGCAATTGCCGCCATGAGGCTGGCGCGGCCAAACAGCTCTTCCATATCGCGTTGCAGCTGCATATCAGCACCTGCTGCGAGCAAGTTGCCGTTAGGCATTTCTGCCACCGCAACACGTCCAACGACAAGTCGGCCGCTGCGTTTTACGGTCAGTTCACGCACCCCCATGATGCTGAGTTTTCGCGGGGGAAAGACTTCGGCATTGCTCACAATGGGCTCGCCATCGGGGTCCATGAGAATGAGGATTTCCGTGTCGGTATTCACACCGTCACGGATGGTCTGCAGAATCTCGCTTTCCAGCGCACCAGGGCCGTATTTGGCCGAGTGTTCCATCAGTCTGCGCAGATGATTTTCGGCCTGCTTGTCCAGCCGGACGCGCACCACGCCCACCGTCTGCACGTAGAAGACTGCCAGCACAATGCTCATGGTCAGCACCATGATGGCGCCATAGCTCAGACCCAGCCTGAACGCCAGGGAGCTCCAGGGACGGGAGCCCGACATCAGACCACCTCAGGCAGATCTTGCGGACGGTCCGAGAGGCTGTAACCCACACCGCGCACGGTATGAATCAGGGGTGCAGGAAAGCCTTTGTCCACCTTGCTGCGCAAGCGGCTGATGTGCACATCAATCACATTCGTCTGCGGGTCAAAACGGTAGTCCCAGACCGATTCCAGCAGCATGGTGCGGGTGACGATCTGGTGAGCATGCTGCATGAGAAAAGCCAGCAGACGGAACTCTCGCGGCTGCAGCGCCAGGGGCTGTCCCGCACGCTCTGCACTGCGCGACATGAGGTTCACGCGCAGGTCTGCCACGCGCATTTCCCGCGTCGGTGCAGGAATCTGTGCCCGGCGCACCAAAGCCTCCAGCCGCGCTGCCAGCTCAGAGAATGCGAAGGGTTTGGTCAGATAGTCATCGCAGCCAGCCTTCAAGCCGCGCACTCTCTCATCTGTAGCAGACAACGCACTAAGGACAAGCACTGGCGTCTGTTTTCCCATGGACCTGAGTGTTTGCAGAATCTGCAATCCATCAAAGCCATTGGGCAGCATGCGATCGAGGATGATGACGTCCCAGCTCTCGCCCACCGCCTGTGCAATGCCTTGCACGCCGTCGCCACAGACGCTGACATGCGCCCCCTGCTGCCGCAGTCCTTCAGCGATGTAACGCGCGTTGAGCGCATCGTCTTCGATGATGAGGTAGCGGTACATGCTGTGTCTGTCTCTGGCCGTTGGAGGAAAGACACTATAAGCCGTTGCATCCTCATCTGCAGACATGGGCAAGCTGACTGCAGAAGATGGAGATTGCGGGGGCAAAGCCATCTTCTGCCACTCCGTCAGGGCTGAACCTGGGGCAGATCGCCGCTGGCCAGACGCACTTCCCATTCCGCGTCGAGCATGTCCTTGACCAGTTCCAGATGCTCAAGTCGATGCTCGGTGATGGAGCCCAGCGCGTCGATCAGTTCCAGAATCGTGCCCTTGCCCAGCTTGTAGGCGTCCTGTGCCATCTGGTGCAGCGGTGCAATCTGGGCCAGTCCTTCTTTTTCGTAGTCACGCACTGCGGAACGGCGCAACTGCAATTGCTGCAGAGAGCGCTGCAGCTCAGACTGCGCAGCCAGCACTGCGGCATCACGGCGAAGCTCGGCCTGATCAGCTTCTACTTTGGCACGGTCAATACCGCCCTGGCGGCGATCGAACAAAGGAATCTCGACGTTCACGCCCACCTGATTGAAGCTGCCATCAACACCATTGCGAATGCGCGCAACACCAAACGTGGGGGTAGGCAAGGCTTCACGCTGCTCCAGCTTGATTTTCTGTCGTGCACGCTCCAGCTCTGCCTGCGCAGCACGCAGCACGGGCAAACGAGTTTGCGCCGTTTCCCACAGCGGCCCATAAGCAGGCGCATGGCGCAGATCAGAAGCCTGTAGGCTGCCGTCCACCGTCACCTGCCACTGGGGCAATGCAGCAATACTGGCCACACGGGATGCGGCATCCTTGAGGGCAGCTTGCGCCTTGCGAACCTGCATGGACATCTGGGCCTGCTGCAAGTTCAGACGTGCACCGTCATAGCGGCTGCGTGTGCCTGCTTCGATCTGACCTTTGACGATGTATCCAGCCTTGTTCAGCTCATCCTGCGCACCCTGCCAGACCTTGTAGCGCTGCTGTGCCACCAGCAGCTCGTTGAAGGCGTGGGCTGCATCGCTCATGGTGACTGCCACGGCAACATCGACATTGGCGGCCGCTGCTTTTTCACCCAGCTTGGCGTTTTCCATGCGCATGCCGCGCTGACCAAAGATGGGGATAGGCTGATCGACACCCCACTCTTTCTCTCCGCGCTTGCTGGTGTAGTGCACTGCAGGATTGGGAAAGGCCGACGCGGACTTGCTATCGGCTTTTGCCAGTGCCGTCTGCATGCGGTCGGCAGCTAAAGTGGGCTGGTTTTGCACCACCAGACGCAGGTATTCCTGCAGGGTTACCGGGCCAGCGGGGGCCACGGCCACAGAGCTTGTTACGGCCTCGGCTCCAGACGCCAGATCTGCCGCATTCACTGCGCCGCAGCACAGGGCTGCAGCGACTGCCAGAAAGTGCCATTTATTCATCTTGCGCGCTCTCATCCAACTCTTCGCGGGTCAACATCGTCTTGGGTCCCAGCAAGGCATACAGCACCGGCAACAGCACCAGGGCCACCAGCGGCAGCACAACCATGCCACCCACAATGACTGAGGCAAACGGACGCTGTGTTTCACTGCCCACGCCCGTGGACAAGGCCATGGGCAGCAAGCCCAGCAGCGCCAGCAAAGCCACCAGAATGATGGAGCGCATGCGCTCTGCCGTGCCTTCAATCAGGGCTTGCATGATGGGCATACCCTGACGGCGCAGTTCCTCGACGGCAGAGATCACCAGCAAGCCAGCCAGCGCCACCTGCCCCAGCAGGGCAATAAAGCCAATCGCAGCGCTGATGGAAAGCTCGATATGCGCCAGATGCAGCGCTGCAATACCGCCCACCATGGCAAACGGCGCGCACAGCAAGATGATGCCGGCACTGCGGGCCTGGCCCAGCGCGCCAAACAGCAGCGCATAGACGATGACCAGCGACAGCGGCACCACCACCTTCAGGCGTGCAGCGGCACGCTGCTGGTTTTCCCACTCGCCACCCCATACGGCCTGATAGCCTTCTGGCAGCTTCACGTTCTGCTTGAAGGTGGCCAGCGTGTCTTTGACGACAGAGCCGATGTCACGCCCTTCCACGTTGAACTTCAGCGCCATATAGCGTGCATTGCCTTCACGAAAGATGGAGGAGTTACCCACCTTCATGCTGACCGTGCCCACCGAGTGCAGAGGCACCGATCCACCGTCTGGCAAAGGAATGGCGATATTGCGGATGCGCTCCTCGTCCATACGGTCCACATAAGGCAGTCGCACACGCACGGGAACGGGGTATTCGCCTTCCCACAGCGTCGTGGCAACGTTACCGGCCAGGGCTACCTCCAGCGTCTGCTGTGCGGTCTCCATGGCAATGCCCTGGCGCGCCAGCGCCTGGCGGTCAAACTCCACATGCACCTGAGGTGCGGGGGCATCACGGTACAGGTCCAGATCGACCACACCGCTGATGTCTTTCACCAGCCCCTTGGTCTGCTGAAGAATGCTGCGCAGCGTGGGAATATCAGGCCCGAACAGCTTGAGAACCACCTGACCACGCGCACCGGAGGTGGACTCTTCCACACTGTCACGAATCGGCTGTGCGAAGTTGAATGCCACGCCGGGAATCTCGCCCAGCGTTGCGCGCATTTCTTCGATCAAGGCGGGCTTGTCCAGCCCCTTGCGCCACTCACCATGAGACTTCAGACGCACCAGCACCTTGGCCAGGTTCAGCGTTTCGTTATCAGTGCCGGATTCGGGTCGTCCCTGCTCAGTAGTAACAGTGATGACCTCAGGAAACACCTTCAGACGCAGGCGCACTTCGCGCAGCACTTCCTGGCCTTTTTCAAGCGAGATGGATGCAGGCATCTGCACCAGCACATAGGCATCGCCTTCGTCGAGTTCAGGCAGAAACTCCGTGCCCAGCCACTTGGCAGAAACACCAGCAACAACCAGCACCCCCACAAAAACCACCAGCACCATGATGCGGCGCTTGGCGGAGCCCAGCACTCCGCTGATCCAGTGCTGATAGCCGTGATCTGCACGCTCAAAAATCTTGGGCTCTTCGACCATGACATGCTTGGGCTTGAGGAACAAGGCACACAGCGCAGGAACCAGCCCCATGGCAAAGATCAGCGCGCCCAGCAAGGCGAAGCTATAGGTCATGGCCAGCGGCCGGAAAATGCGGCCCTCAATGCTCTGCAGCGAGAACACAGGAATCAGTGCGGCAATCACGATGGCCATGGCAAACAGCGTGGGCTTGGCCACGGCAACAGCCGAATCCACAATGATGTGACGCATATCGCTGGCCGTCTGCGGCCTTCGCTGGCGCGCATTGCGAATGATGTTTTCCGCCAGCACCACAGCGCCATCAACCATGATGCCGAAGTCAATGGCACCCATGGAAATCAGGTTGGCAGGCATGCCCAGCCAGTGCAGACCAATAAAGGCCACCAGCAGCGACAGCGGAATGACTGTGGCCACGATCAAGGAACCACGCAGGCTGCGCAAGAACAGCCACAGCACGGCCACGATCAGCGTGGCACCAAACAGCAAGTTGTGCTGAACGGTTTTGAGGGTATGGCCCACCAGATCCGAGCGGTCATAGTTGGTAACCATGCGCATGCCTTCAGGCAGGCCACCGCTGTTGAGTTCTTCAACCTTGGCATGGATGTCATCAAGCACCACAGACGGGTTGGCACCACGCTTGAGCAGCACAATGCCTTGCACCACATCGTTCTGGTCATCCATGCCCACCGAGCCCTGGCGCGGTGTGTGTGACTGCGACACGCGGGCCACATCACCAATCATGACAGGAGCCTTGCCACGCATGGCCACCACCACGTCCTGAATTTCCTGCGGTGTGCGCAGCAAGCCAATGCCGCGAATGATGAAAGACTGCTCCCCACGGCGCATCAGGCCACCGCCCACATTACGGTTGGACTTGGACAGCGCATCGCTCACGTCATCAAGTGACAGCCCGAGGCTGTAGAGCTTTTCAGGATCCACCTCGATGTGAAATTCCTTGACGAAACCACCGATGCTCACCACATCGGCAACGCCTTGCACCTGTTTGAGAACGCGCACTACGCGCCATTCCTGCTCTGTACGCAGCTGGGCCAGCGTGTGCCTGTCACTTTGCAGACGGTAGTAGAAAATCTTGCCCAGCGGCGTGTAGTCAGGCGCCATCTCGGGCGTTACGCCATTAGGCAGATTGGCCTGAGGAAGGCGCTGTGAAACCTCGGCCCGCGCCGTAAAGCTCTTTGCATCGTCATTGAAGACAAGGTTGATCATGGACAGCCCGAAGTAGCTCTCCGAGCGCAGCGATATCAGCCCCGGCGTGCCGTTGAGTTCGCGCTCCAGCGGCTGGGTGATCTGACGCTCAACCTCCTCAGGAGCCAGACCCGGAGCCTGGGTAATCACGCCGACCTGCACATTGGTCACATCGGGATAGGCCTCGATCGCCGTCTGCAGATAGGAATACACGCCATACAAGGCGATGGCCAGAGTGGCGCAGACCGCCACAAGGCGTCTGTGCACGACAAATGCGATGAATGAACGCAGCATGTTTGAAATTCCCGCTGCGACTACAGCAACTGGCTGGCCGCGCCATCCAGCAGCAGACCACCACGCACCACAATCTTTTCGCCCACCTTGAGGCCATCAATCACTGGCACCATGCCGCGCGTTGGGCGGCCCAGCGTCACCGTTCTGGCTTCAAACTGCTGATTCTCATGCTGGACATAGACCACGCTGCGGCTTTCATCCTTGATCAGCACGGCAGTCACAGGTATCAATATTTGCTGCTGGCTGGACAACTGCACGCCGACCTTGGCCTGCATGCCAGGCCGCAGTTCAGGGTTCTGCTCACTCAGCTCCACCACCACAGAGGCGCGGCGCGATTCCTTGTCCAGAGTTGCCCCCAAGTAACGCACCTTGCCCGTGAGCGGCTTTGACAGCTGCGGCACATTGACCTGAACAGAGCTGCCCAGACGGATACCCGGCAGATCAGATTCAAAGACCTCAGCCACCACATTCATGGCCTGTGGATCGCCGATCATGAACAAGGCCGACGATGGTTCCACCGAATCCCCCACCACAGCCTTGCGCTCAGCCACGATGCCCGCGCGCGGTGCGCGCAGCTCAATGCGGTCACCTCCGCCCGAGCCCAGCAAGGCGGCCGTGCCCTGTGCACGGGAAAGCTCCTGCGATGTTTCGCGCAGCTTTGCCTGTGCGGCGCGCAGATCAACCTCAACGCCAACGCCCTTGTCCACCATGTTCTGCTGACGCTGCGCCTCCACGACGGCCACGTCATGGGCCGTCTTGGCGGCCGCCACTTCATAACGGGTGCGCAGAGCATCGGGGCTGACCAGGGTTGCAAGCACATCGCCAGCCTTGACCATATCGCCCACGTGCGCAGTCACGGATTGAACGCGTGCAGCAACCGGCACGGTGACCGATGCCACACGGTCCTCGACAAAAGCGACATGTGCAGGAGCCCAGGCTACTTGCAGACCCTGAGGATCTGCCACCGGAGCAATCTCCAGCATCTTCACCGACTCTGGCTTGACCTGAATAAAGCCCTTGGGCAGCTTCGCAGCCTGCTTCTGGGGTTCAGAAGTGGCATTGGAAGCATCACACGCAGACAGCAAAACTGCAGCCCCCACCGCCAGCGCCATGGCCGACAACCTGGCGGTATTCCACAGCGGCTGGCTTTGTGCTCCCTGCCGCACGATCAGGCTCTTGTTCATTCTTCACCCTCTTGTTCCGTAACCCGAAGAAGGGGAGCAAGACGACGGCAGCCCCACCTCCAGTGATGGGCACATGCTAGGAATGAGCCAGGCCAGTGTGGGTGACGCCGGCATTACGGTTTGGTAAGGGCAGCCCAAGAACCCGCTTGCGCGAATCAACGCCAGATTTGCGCTGTCTCTCGCATCAAAAACCCAAGAGACTGCACACTTTTTAAGCAGTTAAAGATTTTCGGCAATTTTTGCTCAAAAAACAGGCAAATCTTGCGTATCGTTTCATACATGAGTACAAAAAGTATCTCCATTTCAGAGATCTACAGCGGCTCCTGGAGATCACAAGATTTCGCATGAAATTCAATTCATTCCATTTCATATCATGTGAAGTTAGCTATTAAAAAAATAGCAATCAAAGAATCCACAGTGTGGACAAATTTCGTCAAAAAGTACAAAGCAAGCAAAAAAGGCAGACTTTTTGCCTGGCATGACAGCTAGCAAGCGGCATCAGG
Organism: Comamonas fluminis; assembly: GCF_019186805.1. Classification (NCBI taxonomy): domain Bacteria; kingdom Pseudomonadati; phylum Pseudomonadota; class Betaproteobacteria; order Burkholderiales; family Comamonadaceae; genus Comamonas; species Comamonas fluminis. The sequence goes on from NZ_CP066783.1 coordinate 17,217, forward strand.
AAAACTCATGCTTGAGAAGCCCTTCACAGAGACAAAGCCATCTCTGTGGATAAATTCAAGGATTCAGAGCAGCACAAGAGGTACTCTATAAGGAATAACGTTACCCACAGCGCTTGAAAACTCATCACCTCAAGCCTTTTCTTCAAAATTCACTGATCTAGAAAATTCTTTTTATTCATATTTATTTAACAAACATATCAACAGGCATTGATACAAACTTATCTCCAACATACACACAGCATGAATCACAGCTACTTCTGTGGATAAGTTTCTTGAAAACTACGATTTCAGTCATCCACAATTACAATGAACAACACCCATACAAGAGGTGGAAAAGTTCTCATGAATGCATACACAAACTGATGCTGTAGAACATACGATTTCCATAATTTGTAGCCTGTATTGCGTAAGAAATATCATCTTATTTAATACATATCTCTGTATGAATATTTATAAAACGCCAAAGCACAGCGTCTTTGCGTCTCGAAAAACGCTGAAATGCATGAAAAAAAGTGGGCTGAAGAGGCCTTGAATTCCTTTGATTCCGTGGTCGGGGCCATGTCTGGATTTCGCAGCCGTGATGGACAGCGAAAAATGGCGGCCCAGGTCGCAAAAACGCTGAGCGAAGCCCAGCTCGGAAAATGCGATGAAGACGATCCAGATCCGCGCAAGGCCATCGCCGTAATCCAGGCCGGAACCGGGGTTGGAAAATCGCTGGCCTATAGCATCCCGGCCATCCGCATGGCGCTGTCGCGTGGCACCCGCGTGCTGATTTCCACCGCCACCGTGGCTTTGCAGGAACAGCTGGTAAACAAGGATTTGCCTGCCCTGGCCCAGAAGCTGGACCAGCCGTTCAAGTTCGCGCTGGCCAAGGGGCGTGGCCGATTTGTCTGCAAACTCAAGCTGGAACGCCTGGCAAGCACTGGTGAAGTGCAGGATGAGGCGGAAGATGACCTGTTTGGCGAAGAGCAGGCACAGGCTCGTGCCAGCCGTCCTCAGCATGAGCTGCAGGCGCGCATGCAGTTCTACAAATCCATGGCTGATGCCCTGGCAACCGAAGCCTGGAATGGAGATCGAGACTCACTGGAAACGCCGCCGGAAGCCGAGGCCTGGAGCCCTGTGGCAGCCGAGTCGTCTTCCTGCACAGGCAAGCATTGCCCCGCCTTCAGCAACTGTGTCTATTACGAGCGCCGCAAGGACCTGGTAGCCGCGCAAGTCATTGTTGCCAATCATGATTTGCTGCTTTCCTCGCTGGGCTCCAAGCTGCTGCCAGAGCTGGATAACTGCCTGCTGGTGCTTGATGAGGCTCACCATCTGCCCTCCACCGCACTGGATCAGTTCGCGGGCGAGATGGACCTGAGCCGTCTGACCTGGATCGACAAACTGGCCAGCCGCGCCCTGCGCGTGAATCAGGTCACAGAAGTCGAAGAGCTGGCCGATGTGCCCAAACATGCCAGCCAGCTGCGCCAGCAGATGCAGGAGCTGGCCAGACTGGTCATGGAGCACTATGGAGAGGCCCTTAAATCGCAAAAAGACAGCTATGGGCCTGCCAGGGTGCGGGCAGCCCGTGGCGAGCTGCCAGAGGCGCTTTTAGAGCCTCTGAGCCAGGTTGCACACCATGCCGATGGCTTTCTGGATGCACTGCGCGCAGTCTCCAAAGCTTTGCGCGCTGAAATCAAGGACAAGCCAGAGGAAGCCGGTCGTCTTTCCACCATCTATGCGCAGGTGGGCGCACTGGCACCGCGTCTCGAAGCCATCTTCAACACCACCCAGCTGCTGCTGCAAAGCAGTCATGAGGATGGCGAGACCCGCACCATCCCCCATGCCAAATGGTTCACGCTGGAGATGGACGGAGATTTCATCGTCGTCAAAGCCCACGCCAGCCCCATACAGCCAGGCTCCACGCTGCGCCAGCACCTTTGGTCGCAGGTGCGCGGTGCCGTGCTGACATCGGCCACGCTGACCAGTTGTGGGCATTTCGACTTCTTTCTGCGTGAGTCCGGTCTGGCAGGTGATGCCAGCGTCACCACGCTGGAAGTGCCAAGCCCCTTTGACTATGCCCGCCAGGGCACGCTGGTCGCCCGGGAAACGGCCGCAGACCCGCGTGAAGCGGCACGCTTTACCGAAGAGATGGTCGAGGCACTGCTCAACGATCTGAGCCGTATTCAGGCCGGTGCGCTAGTGCTTTTCACCTCACGCGAGCAAATGCGCCAGGCGGTGGATGCTTTGTCCACCAGCATGCGCAATCAGGTACTGGTGCAGACCGCCCTGCCCCGCCAGACTTTGCTGGCACGCCACCGCGAAGCCGTGGAAATGGGTGAGCCTTCCATCATCTTTGGCATGCAGTCTTTTGGCGAAGGCCTGGATCTGCCTGGTGCCTTGTGCGAGTCGCTGTTCATCACCAAACTGCCTTTTGCCCCACCCGATGACCCTGTGGGTGAAGCCCGTGCGGAATGGCTGCGCAGCAGTGGCCGCAATCCCTTCAACGAACTGGTTGTGCCTGCAACCGCCATTCGCCTGGCTCAGTGGGTGGGCCGTGCTATTCGCACCGAAGAAGATCAGGCCCATGTCTACTGCTACGACAAGCGGCTGACTGGCACCAGCTATGGCCAGCAACTGATCAAGGGACTGCCCCCCTTCACATTGCAGCGCAGAGCCGTCTGAAAGGGCTCCTGAGGGCTCTCAACGGGTCTGCCTGCCCTACCCTGCAACCCGTTCTTCCACGCGATTTCTGATCGCTTCCAGGCCTTGTGATGACCCTTGCGGGTTGCACAAGACTTTTGTAATTTTTCTAACAACTGCGCCACTCATCAACGCGGCCACAGGTCACTGGCAAACAGGTCTGTGATCTCTGTTTTGCCATCAGCGCTCAACGCTCATCTGCTGTGGATGGAACTTCAGCGGAAACCAGCAGAGACATCGCAAGCTTCCGTGCAGCCTGAACACGGCCTCACTGCAGCCAACTCACAGCAGGCCATTCCATCTCTGGATACCTTTCGCTTTTCCAGGTGCTATTGCATCCCCAACAGAAAAAGCTATTAAAAACAATCGCTTGTGATCGTTGAATTTTTTTGAACGAACGCATAAAGACCGTCATCAAACGGCACGCATGCGATGGCTGTCACGATTACCCCCAGCTGTTCATAACATTCTGTTGATAACTAATGCTCTGAGCGCCCTGGGAATCCTTCTTATCTCCAAGTCGATCTGTCGAGGGAGCGCATCTTACGCCAAATTTTCAGAGTGGCGCGCTTCAATTTCGATAAAGCCTTTTTTTGCCACACATCCCTTGTCTACAGAGGGATTGAAGGCCTGCGAAGCGTTCGAACAGCGCCCTGTTTTGCTGTGCTGAACGAACTTGCCTTTAGTTGTTCTTTAGTAGTTTTATAAAAATATAGTCGTAGTAGTAAGACTCGCACATTTCTGTGGATAACTAGAAAAATCAAAGACAAATCAATCAGTTCCCTCAAGAAAAAGCATGGAGACAAGTAGCTGTTGCTGCTGTCCTTCAAAGATGAACAACTTCGCTCATTCTTCAATTTCTGTGGAAAACGATGAAATTCATACATGGTTATCCACAATTTCACTATCTCTAAAAAAATCTATGAAATATCCTTTAGTTCCAATGTTTTAAAGAGGTTGTAGCTATTATTTTTATAGTGAATAAGTGAAGGAACGACCTTCTCATCACATGCTCTGAGGTGCATGTGGCTTTTCAAAGAGTGTTCGACATGAATTTGTCGGACATTTTTTTTGTTCAATGCATCCGTGTATGCTGTGCAAACTTTCACTGAAGTTGTTATTCCTACTCTTACTTTTTTAAATAGTAATAGTAGTAAGTACCCTGCTTAATTGTTGATAAGTTATAAAAATCAATAAAAATCAACAACTTAAATTGAATGAAAAGCTGTGCTCTAGGACGGGTTCCTGCTGTCCTCGTTTTGGGCACAACTTCTTCGGTGGACATAGAGCTGTGGAAAACATCAATTTTTCATGGTTTTTATCACCATGTTTATCCACAGTATGTTTTGAGCTGTCCGGGCATGAAAAAAGCCACACGAGGTGGCTTGCTGGTTTGCGGCGGAAACGTTTGCTTCAGAAGTGGCGTGCGTAACGAATCTGCAGGAAGTTTTCTCCAGGATTGGGGCTCTTGATGCCTGCGTTCGAGTGGTGTTCCAGTCTCAGGCTGACCTCGTTTTTGCGTTGTTCGCCAAACAGGTAACCGATGCCGAGATGACTGGCAAAGTTGTATCGGGTAGAGAAGTCTTTGTGGTCTGTCAGGTAGAGATGGTTGACGGCATAGCTCACACCGATACCCGCTTCTATGAACCAGGGTGACTGACCTTGATCGGCTCGCCAGCGTAATGTGGGCTTGGCGCCGACGACCCAGGTTGAGCGGTTGCTGCCCTGATAGTCGCCACGCAACTGGCCGCCCCAGATATCCCAGTAGCCTGTGACCAGACCGGAGCCCAAGGGGTAGTTCCAGTGGTTCCAGGGAATGTGGACACCCAGAGCCCAGCTATCTGCACTGTGATCAGCCAGACCATACTGAAGATAGACGGCATTGTTTTGCACAGGCTGTGCAAAGCTGTTGGAGCAAAGCAGGGCGCCGAGCAGCGCTGCGCCGCAATAGCGTGAGATTTTTGATGAATTCATACCCAAGTTCCTTCATTTGCGGGTATCGCCGCAATGACCTCGGAGCCGTTGAGGCATGACTGATACCGGAAATTCTGTGGATATAAGAGTAGATTCCTGTGTGTAAATTGACTGTCGGCGAAGTTGTGAGCCTGAGGTCAGTCAAGTCGCATGGGCATGAAAAAAGCCCTCTGACTTTCATCAGAGGGCTTTTGTTTCAGGTCTGTTCTTGCCGGATTACTGGGCTTTGGCAGGCGCTGCAGCAGGGCGTTCCTGGCCAGGCTGACCTGGGTGGCGCTGGTGTGGGCCATGGTTCTTTCCGGGGCCTTGGTGCATACGCAGTGTGGCGCTGTCAAAGGTCTTTTTCTGGTCAGCATTGAGCTGAGCGTAGAAGGCCTTGGTCGCTTCTGCACGGCGGTCCATTTCCGCGTTGTGCTTGGCGCGCATTTCACGCATTTTGTCGATGCGCTCAGGAGTGGTCAGCTTGGCAAAGGCATCGCGGTCACCACGGGCGGGGCGCTCGCCGGGCTTCATGGCTTCGGTGTAGCTGGTCCATGCACCTTCCTGGGCTGCGGTCAGCTTCAGGTCGGTCTTGAGTTTTTCCATGCGCTGCTTCATATGCTCCATGCGGTCGCCACGTTTGTCACCGCGCTGGTGCTTGTGGTGTTCCGGGGCTTTCTGGGTGGCGGCTGCGGACTCTGCGGGAGCGGCAGTCTGTGCGAAGCTGGGCAGGCTCAGGGAAGCGAGCAGGGCAGTGGCAACAGCGGCACCGGTCAGAGTTTGGCGAAAGCGGGTCATGTCTATTTCCTTTTCAGATGAAGTGGAAGAGGTTGCCGCTAGATCCTTCGCTTGAAAGGCATTCGGCAGCGGATGACTGAAGTGTGAGGGCCTCATGTTTCTGTGACGTGAGGTTTTGCAGCCGCTATGTAAAGTATTGACAAGTTTGCATGGAGTTAGGGTCTGTTGAGATTTAGGCGAGGATCGCGTTGCAGCGACAGGAGGCTGGATGCTAGGCGCATGGCCGAAGCAATGCTCATGCCTTGCGAGGGCATGCAACAACGCAGACGGCCTCCTGTCGCTGCAACCCGAAGGGAAGGACTCTGGCCGCCCGCCACTCGTCGTTGCGCTTCTTGTGCGGGTGGGCACCCGCACGGCGTCACGCGCCTAGATTGGCAGGCGGCCAGAATCCTTCGCGACCTTGCTCAATTCTCAACAGACCCTAGCTGCGCAACAATGCATGCATGGCTGCTTTTTGCAGCCACTTTTTTCCGTGTGATTCCAATGCTGGGATCCGCAGGACGACTGAAGATTTAGCAAAGGTTTTTGATGTTCAAGAACATGATTGTTTATCGCATTGCCGAGGGCTGGCAGGGCGATCTGCAGGTGCTGGAAGATGCGCTGCAAAAGACGGTGTTTGCCGAGTGCGGCGCTACGCAGGAGCGCTCCGTTGGCTGGGTTCCGCCGCGTGGCGAGCAGCACGGTCCTCTGGCTGAGTCTGTGGCCGGACAGTGGGTGATGCGCTTCATGAGCGAGTCCAAGATGCTGCCTGCCAGCGTGCTCAATCGCAAGGTCAACGAGAAGGCTGAGCACATCGAAAAAACCGAGGGTCGCAAGCCTGGCAAGAAAGAGAAGAAAGAACTCAAGGACGAGGCCAAGCTGGACTTGCTGCCCATGGCGTTTACCAAGCAGGGCAGCATGTGGGTCTGGATTGATCCGCAGGCGCGCACTTTGGTGCTGGACACCAGTGCGCAAGGCCGTGCCGATGAGATCGTGACCTTGCTGGTCGAGGGCCTGCCTGGCTTTGCGCTGGCGCTGGTGGATACGCAGACCAGCCCGCAGGCTGCCATGGCGCACTGGCTGATGACGCAGGAGCCACCTGCAGGCTTTTCGATTGACCGCGAGTGCGAACTCAAGGCTGCGGATGAATCCAAAGCCGTGGTGCGCTATGCACGCCACCCGCTCGATATTGACGAGGTGCGCCAGCACATTGAGCACGGCAAGCTGCCGACCAAGCTGGCCATGACCTGGGACGATCGCGTGAGCTTTGTGCTGACCGAGGGACTGCAGATCAAGAAAATTGCGCTGCTGGATGCCGTGATGGACGGACAGTCGCAGGATGACGGCGGCTTTGACACCGATGTGACCATTGCCACCGGTGAGCTGTCACGCCTGATTCCCGACCTGATCGAGGCGCTGGGTGGGGAAGGGCGCACAGGGCTGGGTGATGGTTTGCCAGCATCTTTGCAGGCTGTTCCCGCAGCGCAGACACTGCCTGTGCGACTGGCGCAGGGGCGCAGCCAGGGCACGGTGACCGGGCCTGCAACAGCGCCTGCGGATACGGCCCCCGAAGAAGCGCCGTTTTGACGCTATTGATTCAGTAGCTTTCTGCGCTTGATGAATGGCTGATTCAGATTGTTTTGTATCTGAAACAGTGATTTATCAGGCGCAAACAGCTATCAAAAACAAAGGCCTGCCAGATCACTCTGGCAGGCCTTTGTCATGGAAGTTTGATGCGATTTACACGCGTTCAAAAATCGCGGCGATGCCCTGGCCACCGCCGATGCACATGGTCACCAGTGCGTAGCGGCCGCCGGTGCGCTGCAGCTCATACAGCGCCTTGGTGGTGATGATGGCGCCGGTGGCACCCACGGGGTGGCCCAGCGAGATGCCGGAGCCGTTGGGGTTGACCTTGGCGGGGTCCAGGCCCAGCTCCTGAATCACGGCGCAGGCTTGTGCGGCGAAGGCTTCGTTAGCCTCGATCACATCCATCTGCTCGATCTTCAGACCGGTGCGCGCCAGCACCTTCTGCGTAGCAGGCACGGGGCCAATGCCCATGTATGCGGGCTCGACACCGGCGTGGGCGTAGCCAACCAGGCGGGCGATGGGCTTGGCGCCGGAGGACTTTACGGCTTCGCCGCTCATCATCAGCACGGCACCTGCGCCGTCGTTGATGCCGGAGGCATTGCCAGCGGTCACAGTGCCGCCTTCCTTCTTGAAGGCGGGCTTCATGCCAGCCAGCGTTTCCAGCGTGGTGGATGCGCGCACATGCTCGTCGGTGTCGAACAGCACAGTGCCCTTGCGGGTGGCAATTTCGACGGGAACGATCTGGTCTTTGAAGCGGCCGGCTTCAATGGCGGCCACGGCGCGCTGCTGGCTGAGGACGGCCAGTTCATCCTGCATGGTGCGGCTGATTTTGTAGCGCTCGGCCACGTTTTCAGCCGTGATGCCCATGTGCATTTTTTGCCAGGGGTCGTGCAGGATGCCCAGCATGTAGTCGATGCTCTTGGCATCGCCCATGCGTGCGCCCCAGCGCGAAGCCTGGTCGAAATAGGGGCCACGGCTCATGGATTCAGAACCGGCGCCAATGGCCACTTCGCAGTCGCCCAGTGCAATGGCTTGAGCAGCTGAGACGATGGCCTGCAGGCCAGAGCCACACAGGCGGTTGACGTTGAAAGCAGGCGTCTCGATGGGGCAGCCCGCATCCACAGCGGCTACGCGAGAGAGGTAAGCATCCTTGGTATCGGTAGGAATCACATTGCCCATGACCACATGGCCGACCAGATCGGCAGCGATGCCAGCACGCTCAATGGCGGCCTTGACCACGGTGGTGGCCAGCTGGGTGTTGGGAACGTCCTTGAGGCTGCCGCCAAAAGTACCGATGGCCGTGCGCGCTGCGCTGACGACGAAGATGTCTCGTGTGCTCATGTGTGTCTCTCCTCCATTGCGGTTGCAATGGCTTGTGTGCGAATCTGGATTTATAGCGGAATGGGCGCTTTCGGCACACCCATTCCTTGGCTAATTCTGCAATATTTGCTGCGTTGCAGCATGTCTCTTGCATGACCAGAGCACAGAGAGGTCATTTGGCAGGTTTCACGTGGAACCTGAATCGTCAGGATTGGGCTTTGTTTTTGCGTCTGGCGGATGGCGCAATCAGCTCGTGATGAACTGGCGCGAGCTCGGTATCCGCACTGGCAAGATCATCAAGAATGGGGCAGTCGGGCCTGTCATCGCCATGGCAGCAGTGCACCAGAGTCTGCAATGTGCGCTGCATGGACTGCATGGCCGCAATGCGCTCGGCCAGGGCCGTGATGTGTTTTTGGGCGATGGCTTTGACCTGGCTGCTGGCTCTATCCTGGTTTTGCCACAGGCTCAGCAGGGTGCTGATTTCTTCCATCGAGAAGCCCAGATCCCGCCCACGGCGGATGAAGCGCAGCGCGTGCACGTCGGCCTGGGTGTACTGGCGGTAGCCGCTGTCGGTGCGGTGCACAGGGGCCAGCAGGCCCAGAGATTCGTAGTGACGCACCATGCGTGCAGACACCCCGGCACGGCGTGCGGCCTCTCCGATGACGACAGGCCAGTTTTGCGCGGTTTTTGGGGCGGATGAGGGTGCGGGCATGGGTTGTCTTTAATAAAAGCGCCAGCAGCCGTTTTCGGGCCTCCGTCGGCCTTCCATAGCTGCTGGCGAATGCTCAAGGGGTTGCGCTGGTCAGGCGACCTTGTAGCCTTCTTCGGCAATTGCAGCGGCCACGGCAGCGCGGTCGGCTGCGGTTTCGACTTCCACGCGCTTGGCGGCGCGGTCGATCTTGACCTGGGCGTTGGCATCCACGCTCTGGATGGCATTGGTGACGGCGCGTTCGCAGTGACCGCAGGTCATGCCCTGAACTTCAAAAACTTGTTGCATTGCTTCACTCCTTGAAAGCGAAGACGCCCGGCTGACGTCTTCATGCTTGCTATGGTCAACCCTAACATCATGGCAAGGTCAAGCGTCTGGCAAGCCAAGGATTGAAGCAGGGTTGATATCGGGCAATGGGCTTTTGCGGAGTTTCGCCATATTGATCGAGCCCAAGAGGCGGCTGTCCGTGATTACAGAACTGCCTAGCTTGGCCGATAAAGTGAAACAAATTGTCAAATTTGATGTAAAAAACGCGAGCTGAACAAGTCGAGAGGGGATTTCATGAGTCTGCTGGGAATGATGCGGCGCTTCACCATTCGCACGCGAATGCTGGGCGCGATTGCGGTGGTGATCGTGCTGCTGGGGGTGTTGGGAGGCGCAGGCATGCTGGGCATGTTCCGCATTCAACAGATGAGTCAGGATTTTCTGGGCGATGCCTATGCCAAGTCTGGCTATATGGCGCAGCTGCGCATGGAGCTGGGCGGCATTCGCATCAGCGAGCGGGAAATGGTGATCCAGTACGAACGCCCCGAAGAAGTGCGCAAGGCACATGACCAGTGGGTGGGCTTTATCGACAAGTCGCAGGCAACGCTGTCGCGTTTTGTGAGCGGCCGCAATGCGCAGGACGACGCCTTGATTCAGGGCATTGCCACGCGCATAGACAACTATCGCAAGGCTTTTGAGCCAGTAGCGCGCCAGCTGGAGGCAGGGGGCTATGACTCGGCCACGACGGCCAACCGCATGAGCACCAAGGCGCTGGCCGAAGTGGCCGAGGCAGATAAGCTGCTGGCGCAGCTGGATGCCTTGCTCAAGCATCAGTCGGATGTGCTGGCCACTGCTGAGCGCAGCGTGGCGGCCCAGACCCGCTGGCTGTTCATTGCCGCGCTGCTGCTGGCATTGCTTGTGGTGGTGCCGCTGACGCTGCTGAATATGCAGTCCATCTGCCGTCCGCTGGAGCGTGCGCGCCAGATGGCGTTGACGATTGCGGGCGGTGATCTGTCCACCCGGCAGGCCGTGACGGGCCATGATGAGCTGTCTGAGCTGCAGCGAGCGCTGATGCAGATGCAGGAGTCGCTGAGCAGCATGGTGATGCAGGTACGAGATGCCAGCGGCAATATCGCCACGGCCAGCCAGGAGATCGCTACGGGCAATCAGGATCTGTCTGCGCGCACGGAACAGACAGCCAGCAATTTGCAGGAGACTGTGGCTTCGCTGGCGCAGCTGACGGCCAATGTGCAGCAAACCGCATCGTCTTCGCAGATGGCCAATCAGCTGGCGGCGTCGGCTTCAAGCACTGCAGTGCAGGGCGGGCAGATTGTGGGTCAGGCCGTGAACAGCATGCAGGAGATTTCGGCCTCCAGCCGCAAGATCGGCGACATCATCGGGCTGATTGATTCGATTGCTTTTCAGACCAATATCCTGGCGCTCAATGCCGCCGTAGAAGCGGCGCGCGCCGGTGAGCAGGGTCGAGGTTTTGCCGTGGTGGCGGGCGAGGTGCGCAGCCTGGCTCAGCGCTCTGCACAGGCTGCCAACGAGATCAAATCCCTCATCAGCACCAGCGTGCAGACGGTGGATGTGGGGGCAAAGCAGGTCAACGGTGCGGGCAAGGCCATGCAGGATACGGTGGACAGCGCCAAGCGCGTGGGCGACATCATTGGCGAGATTACGGCCGCATCGGCAGAGCAGTCCATGGGCATTGGTCAGGTCAATCAGGCGGTGGGTGATATCGATCGCATGACGCAGCAAAACGCGGCGCTGGTGGAGGAGTCGGCGGCTGCTGCCGAATCGCTGCGCGAGCAGGCTGCGCGCTTGGCCCAGCTGGTCAGCCAGTTCAAGCTGGGCGAGGGCGCTCAAAGCATGGGCCGTGTGGCACGGGCCAGACCGCAGGCCGCTTATCCGGCCATGGCGCCGGGTGCGGCGGCATCAGCCAGCCATGCTTTGCCGGGGAAGAAGGCGCAAGAGGCCCGTGAGGCTCAGTTGCTGGAGCATGTCTGACGAGTCAGCAGGCACCCCATGAACAAAGCCCGGCTGCAGTGATGCACCGGGCTTTTTGCTTCTCTATTGATAGCTGTTAGCGCTTTATTGATATAGGCTTCAGGCTATTTTTCGTATATCAAGCGGTGGGGTAGTCTATGTAGCCTTCTGCCCCCCCGCCATAAAAGCGGCTGCTGTTCCATTCGTTGAGGGGCAGGTCGTCATGCAGGCGGTGCACCAGATCGGGGTTGGAGATGTAGGCTTTGCCGAAGGCGACGACGTCAGCGTAGCCGCTTTCCACCGCGCGCATGGCCAGGGTACGGTCGTAGCCGTTGTTGACCATCCAGGCACCCTTGCCACCGGCGGCGCGGTAGGCATCCTTGAGCGCGTGGTAGTTGAAGGGGCGATCGGGCAGTTCACGCGGGCCGCCGGTAGAGCCTTCGATCACATGGATATAGGCCAGACCCAGTGGCGCCAACTGGCGCACCAGATACTCAAACAGCGCTTGCGGATCGGCATCCACAATGTCGTTTGCCGGGGTCACGGGCGAGAGACGAATGCCCACCTTGCCGCCTCCGATGGAGTCCGCCACCGCACGCACCGATTCCAGCACCAGTCTGGCGCGGTTTTCGATGCTGCCGCCGTAGTCGTCTTTGCGCTGATTGGCCCCGGTCTTGAGGAACTGGTCGAGCAGATAACCGTTGGCTGCGTGCAGCTCTACGCCATCAAAGCCAGCGGTCTGCACGGCTTCGCGGGCCGCAACGGAGAAGCTGTGAACAATGCCGGGCAGCTCGTCCTGATGCAGTGCTCGTGGCTCGGATGTGGGCACGAAATGGCCTTCACCAGTCTGGTGATTGAGCACATAGGTCTTGGACTTGGCGGCAATGGCCGAGGGCGCAACGGGTGGCTGATTGCCGGGCTGCAGCGAGGTGTGCGAGATACGGCCCACATGCCAGAGCTGGGTAACGATGCGCCCGCCTTTGGCATGCACGGCATCGGTCACTTTCTTCCAGGCCTGCAGCTGGTCCTCGCCATACAGACCGGGGACATCGGCATAGCCCTGAGCCTGGGCACTGATGGCGGTTCCTTCGCTGATCAGCAGGCCGGCGGTGGCACGCTGTGCGTAGTAGGTTTCCATCAAGGAAGTAGGCACCGCACCGGGCGCGCGGTTGCGCGTCAGAGGTGCCATGGCAATGCGGTTGCGCAGGTGCAGCTTGCCTGCATCGATGGGATCGAACAATGAGGTCATGCAAAACTCCGAAGACGAAAAAAGCCCGGCAAACGCCGAGCTTTCAGTGTGAATGCAAGTGAAAAATCTTACTTCAGCAAGCCTTCTGCCTTCATGGCAGCCTGCACGGCAGGGCGGGCCAGAATGCGCTCGCGGTAGGCTTGAATGTGGTTGAGGGCAGAGATATCCAGACCCACAAACTGCGCCCAGCCAGTGACGGTGAACAGGTAGGCATCGGCCACGGTGAACTGGTCGCCCATCAGATAGGACTTGTTGGCCAGTTGCTCATTCACCCAGGTCAGGCGCTTTTGCAGATTGGCTTTGACGGCCGGTTTGAAGTCTTCAGGCGTGGCTGGGTTGAACAGCGGGCCGAAGCTTTTGTGCAGCTCGGTGCCAATGAAATTCAGCCATTCCTGCAGGTGGTAACGGGCCATGGTGCCATTGGCGGGCGCGAGATTTTTCTCAGGGGCCTGATCGGCCAGGTACTGAATGATGGCCGGGCCTTCGTGCAGCGTGTCGCCGTCGTCCAGCACCAGAAAAGGCACATAACCCAGCGGATTGATGCTGTAGTAGTCTGTTCCGTCCTGCAGTTTGTGGCTCTTGGTGCTGGCCATGATGGCCTCATGTTTGAGACCGGCTTCGTGCAGCACGATATGGGGAGACAGGGAGCAAGCGCCGGGGCTGTAGTAAAGCTTCATGGTGATGGGCTTCCTAGTGCATTGAAAAGACAAGTGGACATGCTAAACCGGTTACATGTAATTCGCATGCATGCTTAACAGTAGTCCAGACTGGGTAATAGCTGGCGAAACAGGTGCAATGCCTCATCGCCCTGAAATTCGGTGATGTGCTCAAGGCTCAGGTCTTGCTCCAGTTCGGCATATGCGATGGCCCAGTCCTTGAACTGGCGCTCCCCATCCACAGGGCCGTGAAACTGCAGGTTCACATCGGCATGGCGCTGGTCCTGATAAATGCTTGCCAGCACGCTGGAAATGGCAGACTCCGGACCTTCCAGGTACTGGCAGAAGCACTGGCCATCAAAGATCAAAATGCCGGTGAGCTGCAGCTGGGTGTTTTTCTCGCGGGCAGCTTTGACGATGTCTGCCACCGTGCTGATGGGCTGCGTAGGAGCCAGGGTGCTGCAGTAGAGAAAAGCGCTCAATGTATTGCTGGAAGACATCAAAACCTCTTTTGAAATGAAACAGATGCTCGGTGCCATGAGTTCCTCATGGTTGAAAAGCGTCAGGCACCTGGATGTGCTGTACGGACCAAGCGGCCATTGATGCATTGCAGCATAGTTGACCAGCGAGGGTTCAGGTATTCGGGATGGTCGCTAGCGAATTCGTAGCTCATCGTTTCACGTGAAACATGGCTCTCAACCCCTGACAAGGCAGTGTTGGCCCAATGGTGGGAAAATTGCGGGTTCCCCGCAGGGCTGGGTATTCAATGGAAGGATGCTGGTCTGCCGTGAGAGCCGAAGCAAGGGCGCTTCGTGCAGGGACCAAGGGCCGGGCATGGCCCGGAGCAAGAACATGTTGTACCCACAGGAATTTGATGTGATCGTGGTCGGCGGTGGCCACGCTGGCACCGAGGCTGCGCTGGCTGCTGCGCGCATGGGCAGCAAAACATTGCTGCTGTCCCACAATATCGAGACCCTGGGGCAGATGAGCTGCAACCCCAGTATCGGCGGTATCGGCAAAGGCCATCTGGTCAAGGAAGTGGACGCACTGGGCGGCGCCATGGCTCTGGCAACAGACAAGGGCGGTATTCAGTTTCGCATTCTGAACAGCTCCAAAGGCCCTGCCGTGCGCGCCACACGAGCCCAAGCCGACCGTATTCTGTACAAGGCCGCCATCCGCGAGATGCTGGAAAACCAGCCTAACCTGTGGCTGTTCCAGCAGGCGGTGGATGACCTGATGGTGGAGGGTGACCGCGTGGTGGGCGCCGTCACCCAAGTTGGCCTCAAGTTTCGCAGCCGTGCGGTGGTGCTGACAGCTGGCACCTTCCTGGATGGCAAGATTCACGTGGGCCTGAATAACTATGCGGCGGGCCGTGCGGGCGACCCTCCCGCAGTCAGCCTGTCGGCTCGACTGAAAGAACTCAAGCTGCCACAAGGCCGCCTGAAGACCGGTACACCTCCGCGCATTGATGGCCGCAGCATCGACTTCAGCCAGTGCGAAGAGCAACCCGGCGACGGCATGCCCGGTGGCGTGAACGAGGGTGAAGTGCCTGTGTTCAGCTTCATGGGCAATCGCGCCATGCATCCCAAGCAAATGCCTTGCTGGATTACGCATACCAATGCGCGCACGCACGAGATCATCCGCAGCGGCTTTGACCGCAGCCCCATGTTCACCGGCAAGATCGAGGGCGTTGGCCCACGTTACTGCCCCAGCGTGGAAGACAAGATCAACCGCTTTGCCGACAAGGAAAGCCACCAGATCTTTCTGGAGCCCGAAGGCCTGACGACGAACGAGTTCTATCCCAACGGTATCTCCACCAGCTTGCCATTCGATATTCAGTACGAACTGGTGCGCAGTATGAAGGGCATGGAGAACGCGCACATTCTGCGTCCCGGCTATGCCATCGAGTACGACTACTTCGATCCACGCTCGCTCAAGAGCAGCTTCGAGACCAAGCAGATTCAAGGCCTGTTCTTTGCTGGCCAGATCAATGGCACGACCGGTTACGAAGAGGCCGCTGCTCAAGGTCTGTTTGCTGGCCTGAACGCTGCACTGCAATGCCGTGGCGAGGGCCCATGGACACCCAGACGTGACGAAGCCTATCTGGGCGTGCTGGTGGATGACCTGATCACCAAGGGTGTGACCGAGCCCTATCGCATGTTCACCAGCCGCGCTGAATTCCGCCTGCAATTGCGTGAAGACAACGCCGATATGCGCCTGACGGAAGAAGGCCGCCGCATGGGTCTGGTGGATGATGCCCGCTGGGATTCCTTCAGCCGCAAGCGCGACGCTGTTTCACGTGAAACAGAGCGCCTGAAAGCTACCTGGGTGAACCCTCGAGTGGTTTCTGCCGAGGAATCTGAACGCGTGCTGGGCAAGGCCATGGAGCGCGAATACAACCTGTTCGACCTGCTGCGCCGCCCCGGTGTGGATTACGACAAGCTCATGAGCCTGAACGAAGGTAAGTACGCGGCTGCGGATGTGCAGCCCGAGGTGCTGGGTGAATTGAGCGAGCCGGTGCTTGAGCAAGTCGAGATCGCAGCCAAGTACTCTGGCTACATTGATCGTCAAAAGGATGAGGTGGAGCGTGCTTCGCATTTTGAGAAGCTGCGCATGCCTCTGGACTTCGATTACATGCAGGTGGCTGCACTGTCGTTTGAAGTGCGCCAGAAACTGCAAAAGCATCGCCCCGAAACGCTGGGACAGGCATCGCGTATTTCCGGTGTCACACCAGCGGCTATTTCTTTGCTGATGGTTCACCTGAAAAAAGGTGGCTTCAAGGGCTTCGCGGTCAACGAAGAGGCTGCAGCATGAGCCAGGCATTGCGTACCCAGCTCGAACAGGGCATTCAGTCGCTGAAGCTGGATCTGGCGCCCGCTCAGGTCGATCTGCTGATGTCCTTTCTGGATTTGCTGCAGAAGTGGAACAAGGTCTACAACCTGACCTCGGTGCGTGATCCGCAGGAGATGCTGACCCATCACCTGCTGGATAGCCTGGCTGCCGTGCCTGCTTTGCTGCGCCATGTGAACACCTTGCCCATGGAAGAGGGCAAGCGACTGCCTTTGCTGGATGTGGGTTCTGGCGGTGGTCTGCCCGGCGTGGTGTTTGCCATCTGCTGCCCGCAGATTGATGTGAACTGCGTGGATACCGTGGGCAAGAAGGCCGCGTTCATTCAGCAGGTGGCGGCATCATTGCGACTGCCTAATCTGCATGGTATTCACGACCGGGTGGAAAACCTCAAGACCCAGTACCCCGTCATCAGCTGCCGCGCTTTCGCTTCGCTGGTGGATTTCACTACCTGGTCGCGCAAGGCATTGGCTGAAAATGGCATCTGGTTTGCCATGAAGGCCAAGCACCCTGACGATGAAATCGCAGCCTTGCCTGCGGATGTGAAGGTGTTTCACGTGGAACCATTGCAGGTTCCGGGCCTTGATGTTGAGCGTTGCGTTATATGGCTGAAGGTCGCTGCCTGAGCTCGTTAGCGTAGTTCACCGGTTTTGAGGCACTTTGCTCCTTGGGCAAAGTGCCTTTTTACATACTGTGTCAGGCAACATCTGCGCAATGCAGATGCACCGGTCACGCCCCTCGCATAAACTTGCTGTTTTCCATCGCGCAGGGTTTGAATGTTTGGCATCGCTGATTACGGCGCTTTTGTCGCGGCCGTTACCGTCTTTTTGCTGATTCCAGGGCCAGGCAATCTGGCCTTGATTACCTCAACAGGCAAGGGCGGCTGGCGGGCGGGCATGGCATGCTGCCTTGGCGTGATGGCGGCAGACCAGGTGTTGATGTGGCTGGCAGTTGCGGGTGTGGCGGCCGTGCTGGCCACCTATCCTGCAGCGTTTCATGCCGTGCAATGGTTGGGCGCTGCATATCTGGCGTGGCTGGGCTACAAGCTGCTGACGGTCAAACCCGGTGATGCCCCGGCCATCGAAATTCAGCCCAGACAGTATTTCCGCCAGGGTGGTCTTATCACTCTGATGAACCCCAAGGCTATCGTGTTCTACATGGCGTTCTTTCCCATGTTTGTGGACCCCTCCACGCACCAGGGAAGCATCACCTTTGGTGTGATGGCCGCCACGGTGGCTCTGATTACCTTGCTCTACAGCCTCATCGTGGTGACCCTGACCCGTGTGCTGGCCGAGCGTCTGCGTGCCAATCCGGCCGTGGTGAAGTGGCTGGAAAAAACAGCCGGTGTGTTTTTGATCGGTTTTGGCCTCAAGCTGGCCACCAACTAAAAGAGAAATTCAATGGCCAAAGTTTTCTGCGTTGCCAATCAAAAAGGTGGGGTTGGCAAGACCACAACGACTGTGAACCTCGCCGCCGGTCTGGCCAAGGTCGGCCAGCGCGTGCTGCTGATTGACCTAGACCCGCAAGGCAATGCCACCATGGGCTCGGGCGTGGACAAGCGTGCGCTGGAGTTGACGGTGTATGACGTGCTGCTGGAAAACGCCAGCATCAAGGAAGTGGCAGTGAAATCCGAGCAGGTTGGCTACGACGTGCTGGGTGCCAACCGCGAGTTGTCGGGGGCCGAGATTGAGCTGGTGTCGCTGGACCGACGCAACGATCGACTCAGGGCCGCGCTGAAGAGCGTGGATGCCGACTATGACTTTGTGCTCATCGACTGCCCACCCTCGCTGTCCATGCTGACCCTGAATGGTCTGTGCTCGGCCAATGGCGTGATCGTGCCCATGCAGTGCGAATACTTTGCACTGGAAGGTCTGACCGATCTGGTCAACACCATCAAGCAGGTGCATGCAAACATGAACCCCGATTTGCAGATCATCGGCCTGCTGCGCGTGATGTTTGACCCACGCACCACGCTGCAGCAGCAGGTCAGCGATCAGCTCAAGGAACACTTTGGCGACAAGGTGTTCGACACCGTCATTCCACGCAATGTGCGACTGGCCGAAGCGCCCAGCTACGGCCTGCCCGGTGTGGTGTTTGATGCGTCGGCCAAGGGCAGCAAAGCCTTTATCGATTTTGCGCAGGAAATGGTCAAGCGCATCAAGAAGATGTGAGTGTTTCACGTGAAACAGCTCTCAACCCCTTATTTAGCAAGCGCAAGCAGCTATGACATCTGAAGCTTTGAACCCTCAGGATGTCTGGCTGCTGCCCGGCTGGCAGAACTCTGATGCCGCTCACTGGCAAAGCCTGTGGCAGAACCAGTTCGGCTATCAGCGACTGGAGCAGCACAACTGGCAGCACCCGCTGCGCGGTGACTGGAGTATTCAGCTGCAGGAGCTGGTGCTGGATGCGCCACGCCCCGTCACGCTGGTGGCGCACAGCCTGGGCTGCGTGCTGGTGGCCTGGTGGGCTGCACATTCGCAAGTGGCCAGAACCAAGGTGCGCGGCGCTTTGCTGGTGGCGCCGGGCGACACCGAGCAGGACAGCCTGCGCGCAGCGGTGCCGGGCTGGTCGCCTGTGCTGATGCAAACATTGCCCTTCCCGTCGATACTGGTGGGCAGTGAGAACGATCCGAATTGCACGCTGCAGCGCGCCCAAACCATGGCTCAGGCCTGGGGCAGTCAGTTTGTGAATGCTGGTGCTGCGGGCCATATCAACACGGCCAGCGGGCTGGGACTGTGGCAAGCAGGGCATGAGCTGCTGCTCACCCTTTAAAGAAAGAATTCAGCAATGGTGACTAAGAAACCCAAGGGCCTGGGACGCGGTCTGGAAGCCCTGCTGGGCCCCAAAGTCAGCGAAAAAGAAGAGGCCGTGGCCAGCGTGCAAAGCGGTGTGCCCAGCACGCTGTCGCTGGATGTGATGGTGGCAGGCCAGTACCAGCCACGCACGCGCATGGACGAAGGTGCGCTGTATGAGCTGGCCGAGAGCATCAAGGCTCAGGGCATCATGCAGCCAATTCTGGTGCGCAAGCTGGCCAAGGGCGAGAACGCCGGCAAGTACGAAATCATCGCGGGCGAGCGGCGCTTCCGTGCCTCGCGTCTGGCCGGGCTGGCAGAAGTGCCGGTGCTGGTGCGCGATGTGCCCGATGAAGCCGCCGCCGCCATGGCGCTGATCGAAAACATTCAGCGCGAAGACCTGAACCCGCTGGAAGAGGCGCAAGGCCTGTCGCGTCTGGTCAAGGAATTTGGCCTGACGCACGAGCAGGCGGCAGGGGCCGTGGGTCGCTCACGCAGCGCCGCGACCAATTTGCTGCGCCTGCTGAATCTGGCGGAGCCTGTGCAGACCATGCTGATGGCCGGTGACATCGATATGGGCCATGCGCGCGCGCTGCTGACGCTGGACCGTGCCACGCAGATCACGGCGGGCAACCAGATTGCGGCCAAGAAAATGTCGGTGCGCGAGGCGGAATCACTGGTCAAAAAGATCGGTGCAGAGTTCAGCCTGACACGCCAGAAGGCCAAGAAAGATGGCAAGTCCCGCGATGTGAAGCGTATCGAGGAAGAGCTGTCTGACCTGCTGACGGCGGATGTGGAAGTGCGCATCAAGAAGACTGTGCGCCGCCATGGCAAGGCCCAGGAAATGGGTGAAATTGCCATCCAGTTTGGCTCGCTGGAAGAGCTCAACGGCATCATCGAAAAGCTGCGCGGCGAAGGTTGATCAAGGTCTTTCCCCAAAAAAAAGAGCATCCTTGAGGATGCTCTTTTTGCGTTTCAGGGCCGCTTTAGCTGCGGTAGCCGGGGTCGATGCGGTCAAGTTTGCGCAGCAGCGCAGGCCAGGCAAACTGGCCGCCCAGACCCCCGGTCTGCACCTTCATGGCGTGGGCAATGCCTTGAAGAATCTGCGGGTTGACTTCGGTGAGTTCGCTGCCGCCCGACTGCGCGGCAATCTGAATCTGGCAGGCTGACTCGAACACATACATGGACAGAAAAGCGTCGGCAATGGTGGCCCCGCAGGTCAGCAGGCCGTGGTTGCGCAGCATCAGGAAGTTGGCCTCGCCCATGTCGGCCACCAGACGCGGCTTTTCATCTTCGCGAAAGGCCACGCCTTCATAGCCGTGATAGGCCAGAGAACCCAGAACAAAGGTGCTTTGCTGGCTGATGGGCAGCAAGCCCTTCTTCTGCGCGGCCACGGCCACGCCTGCACGCGTGTGGGTGTGGATCACGCATTGCACATCGGCCCGGGCTTCATGCACGGCGCTGTGAATGACGAAGCCTGCGGGGTTCACGGGAAACGGCGACTCCATGAGCTTGTTGCAGGCCATGTCCACCTTGACCAGCGACGAGGCGGTGATCTCGTCAAACATCAGCCCGTAGGGGTTGATGAGAAAGTGGTGATCTGCCCCCGGCAGGCGTGCGCTGATGTGGGTGAAGACCAGATCGCTCCAGCCGTAGAGGGCCACCAGCCGGTAGCAGGCCGCAAGATCGGTGCGCAGCTGCCACTCTTCGGGGCTGACCAGATGCTGCACGCAGGGGATGTTCAGGGTCGAGGCAGTCACGGCTTGTCTCCTTCATCGTTGATGCGATGAATGTAGAGATTCCGCCAGCGCAAGTCTGTTGGCTAGGTGACAGATGCCAGATTAAAAAAAGGAGCTGGCAGCGCCAGCTCCTTATGGGTTTCAGCTTGATAACTCTCTGCAATGATTCAGTGACATGGGCAGCCAGCTATCAAAATTGCATCACTTGATCTGGCCGCGCGACAGGTCCTGAATCATGCGGGCCGTCAGATACAGGCGCGGGGCGATGGTGTCGATATGCACATATTCGGCATCGTTGGAGTGCGCGCCATAGCCCGATAGGCCAAAGCCTTCGATCACACCACCCTTGGCCTTCAGGGCGGCAAACGCAGCGTCTGTGCCGCCGCCAGTGGCCTTGTTCATGACCTTCATGGGCAGCTTCAGTTCCTGGTCGTAAATGCCCTGGGCGTGGGCGGCCAGCTTGCGGGCGGTGTCATTGGCTTCCAGGGGCGGGCGGCGCACTTCAAACTTCAGCTCTACCTTGCTGGCGGGGAGCAGCTTGTTGCCAATCTTGTCCTGCATGGCTTTTTCCAGCGCGGTGAAGTCGGCCACGCGCAGGGCGCGAGCATCGGCCTGGGCGGTGGCTTCGGCGGGGATTACGTTGCGGTTGGTGCCAGCCTTGGAGACAGTCCAGTTCAGCTTCAGGCCATCTTCGGGCTTGGACATGTCCTTCATCTGCAGCAGCTGGTGCGACAGCTCATACAGCGCGTTCACTCCGTCTTCGGGCTTGGCGCCCGCGTGCGATGCCTTGCCCTGTACCTTGAGATAGGCCGAGCCAATGCCGCTGGTGGCCAGGCGCAGGCCGCCGTCAGTGCCGCCGCCCTCAAAGCTGAACACGGCGTCCTGCTCGGCGCCCAGCTTTGTGATGGTGCTGCGCGCGCCGGGCGAGCTGATTTCTTCGTCGCCGTTGATCAGCACGGTCAGCGTGCCGAAGTCTTCAATACCCAGCTTCTTGAGCAGGGGGGCGATGTGCAGAATCAGCGCCACGCCCTGCTTGTCGTCGGCAATGCCCAGGCCGTAGGCCTTGTCGCCTTCCACGCGAAACGGCTGGTCCTTGAGCATGCCGGGCAGATAGACCGTGTCCATGTGCGCAATCAGCATGATGCGGCTTGCGCCCTTGCCCTTGAACTCGGCGTGCACCATGGGGCCGACCTGTTCCGGGGTGTCATCCAGGCGGTAAATGTCCGTGGGGGTGATGACCTCGACCTTGGCACCCTGGGCTTTGAGCTTGGCGGCAATGTATTCGGCAATCTTCTTCACGCCCGCCACATCCTTGCTGCCGGATTCGATATGCACCAGGTCGCGCAGCGTATCGAGATAGGGCTGCTGCTCTTTCTTCGCCAGCTCCAGCAGCTTGGACTGGGGGGCCGCATGGGCAGCGCCAAGGGCCATGGCCAGAATCAGCGGCGTGGCGCGAAAGAGGGCGCGGGTGGATGGCAAAGGCATGGAATGTCTCCTGTCTGGGTAGAGTGGATGAGGCAGGTGGCTGATGCTGTGTTTTTGATAGCGCACCAGCCATGCTTGTAGAGCGGTGTGATGCTCAGGGGCTGCAGCTTAGCAGCCGTATTTGACGTCGTGGTTTTGTACGTCTCGGGGTAAATACCAGGAGATGTGACAGCATGAAAAAAGCCCTGCGCAGAAGCTCGCAGGGCTTTTTTCGTCGGGCAGCTCAATCAGGCTGCAGCAAGGGTCGCCCTGTTCTTTTTGCTCACGCCATCCCCCACGATGACGGCGGACACTACGCTCAGCACCAGCGCAATGGCCGAGCCGTAGAAGACGGCGTTGTTCATGTGGTGGTCCAGCATGAAACCAAACACGGGCGCGGCCAGGCAAAAGCCCAGATCCAGACCCGAATACACCGTGCCATAGACGCGGCCTGTGGCGCCGGGGGGCGCTGCGCGCTTGATGAGCATGTCCCGTGAAGGACCGGCCAGACCGGTGCCTACACCGGCAATCGAGGCCACGACCACGGCCACCATGCCGGGCAGAATGCCCGTGCCCACCAGAAACAGCAGCGCGGCAGAGCCCAGCATGCAGATGGAGATGACCTTTTCCAGCCGCTGCACGCGGCCCACCAGAAAGCCACCCACCACCATGCCCGCAGCGCCGCACAGCATGTAGCCGGTGACGATCAGCGCCGTCACGCTCAGCGGCAGCTTGTACATGGCTTGCATGGCAGGGCTGGCAAAGGTCTGGATGGCGCTGAGTGCGCAGGTGCTCCAGAAGAAGAAGGAAAAGCACAGCCACACCGAGGGCAGCTTCATGAAGGCCATGGGGTGCTCTTTGGGCGCATCCACTGCAGTGGCGGCGGGCTTGGCGGCAGCGTTGGCCGATTCTGCGCGGTCATCCAGCGCATCACGGTTCAGCACCATGATGGCCAGCACCACCAGTGCCCACATGGCACCGCAGAAGCAGGCGGTGCGCCAGGAGCCCGTTGCCGTCGTAATGCCCGCCATGAACACGGGGGCCAGCGCCCAGCCGATGTTGCCCGACAGCCCGTGAACGGAGAAGCCGTGGCCGATGCGCTTGGGCGATACGCGCTTGTTCAGAATGGTGAAATCCACCGGGTGGAAAGGCGCATTGCCCAGGCCCGCAAAGAACGATGCGGCCAGCAGCATGGGGTAGCCGGTAGCGGTGCTGGCAATCAGGCCAGCCACTGCAAAACTGGCCAGCGCGGCAAACAGAATGGGGCGGGCGCCAAAACGGTCCACCGCAAACCCGGCCATCGCCTGACCGGTGCCCGAGACGATGAAGAACAGCGAAACCAGTACGCTCAGCTCCGCATAGCTGTAGCCAAAGTCTTTGATGAGCCAGGGGAACAGCGGCGGCAGCAGCAGGTGAAAGAAGTGCGAGGAGCCGTGAGCCAGGCCGATAAGGCCGATGGTGCGCGCATCGCTGCGCAGCGTATCAGGCGCCTGGTTTTGAGGTGTTGTGGAGGCTGGGCGGTTCATGTGTCGCATCTTAGGCAGATGCATCGCGTCTTGTATGCGATAGTCTGCCAATCGCTATCGCAAATGAGCCAACCCATCATGCCCAGCACTACCGTTGCCGAGCCGCTGCGTGCAGGCAAGGCCTCTGCCTATGTGGAGACGCTGACGCCGCACCTGTATGTGCCGACGTCAGAGCGCCCCGTGCGCGCCAAATGCCGCCTGCTGGAGGCCGACACCCAGGTCAAGCCGCATCGCCACCCCTGGGGCCAGCTGGCCATCTCCACCACGGGCACCATCCGCCTGACGGTGGCGCAGGGTACTTACATCGTGCCGCCTTCGCGTGCACTGTGGGTGCCTCCGGGCATGGAGCACGCGGTGACCATGGTGGAAAGCGCCGATCTGCGCACGCTGTACTTTTTTCAGACCCACGGCCGCTGTGGCCCTGATGTGGCTGAAGCGCAGGAAGCGGCCTGGCGGCAGTGCCGCGTGCTCAATGCATCAGACCTGCTGCGCGCCGTGGTGCGCGAGCTGCCCACGCTGCCCGATGACAGCCTGCAACTGTCCGCGCAGGACAGGGCGCGTGAACACCACCTGAGCGAGCTGCTGCTGGACGAAATGCGCCGCGCCAGCGTGGTGCAACTGGGCGTGAAGCTGCCGCAGGACAAACGGCTGCGTTTGCTGTGCGAAGACGTGCTGGCTGACCCCACGCGCTTTGAGACGCTGGAAGACTGGGCGCGGGATACGGGGGCCAGCCCGCGCACGGTGGCGCGGCTGTTTCGCCAGCAGCTGGAATGCAGCTTTACCCAGTGGCGCCAGCAGGTCGTTCTGGCCCATGCCGTGAGCCTGGCGGCGCGCAACTGGCCCATTCAGCGCATTGCCGCCGAACTGGACTACAGCCCCAGCTCCTTCAGCGCCATGGTGCGGCGCACCGTGGGCATGCCGCCTGCGCAATTCTTTGGCATGCATACGCAAAACTTATAGCTGCTTGCGCTGATAGATAAAGCGCTAGAGGCCGATTTGGTATGAAATCAGAAGCCAGGCCACAAAATATTTGCGAAGGCATGGAATGAAAGCGGCGCAGGCGCGCTCTTTAGCAACATGATCTCCACCGCCGAGTCGCGCTACAACCAGTGGGTGCGCGAGCATTACCGATTTTTGCTGCGTAGCGCCTGGGCGCTGACCGGCTCGCGTGCGGTTGCCGAAGATGTGGTGCAGGACTGCTTCACCAGCGCCTGGCGCTTTCGCAACCAGTTGCGCGACCCCGGCATGGCCAGAGCCTGGCTGTTCCAGATCATGCGCCGCCATGCGTTTCGGCACTTTGATCCCGCACAGCAGCAGGCGCAGACGCTGCAAGAGTCTGCCGAGCAGGGCGTGAACCATCACGATGCGCTGGATGCCCAGCTCGATGTGGTCAAGGCGCTTTCGCGCATCGCCCCCATTCACCGCGAAGTGCTGGTGCTTTATTACTTTGACGACATGCCCACGGCCCAGATGGCCGAGGCGCTGGACATTGCGCCCGGCACCGTGCTCTCGCGTCTTGCGCGGGCGCGTGAAGCGCTCAAGAACGCCCTGCAGCCGCCTGCCACCGCACCAAGCAGCCACCAGCCTGCCAGCGTGATCCCGCTGCGAAAGCGCACACCATGAACGACCACGACCGTCCTGACGACACCGCCTTTGACCTGCGCGCCCGTGCCGAGCTGGCGCTGGCCTTCGAACCTGGCGATCCCCCCGCGCATCTGCTGCGCCACACCCCCTGGTATGCACGCCGCAGCCTGCAGCGCATGTTTGCGGCGCTGCTGGTGGGCGGCTCTGTCACCGGTGCGGTATTTGCCATGCGTCCGCCCGAGATGGTGCGCTCGGCCATCGAGCACGAGTACTACGAGCGCACGCTGCGCGGCAGCTTCATGCCCGAGGCCGAAATTGCGCAGCACATCGACTGGCCTGTCGGCCAGAAGCTGCCGGGCTACACGCAGCTGATGCGGCCCTGCGAGATTGACGGCCACCGCGCGTATCACCTGACGACCTTCTTTGAAAAAGGCGGCATCGTGACAGTGCTGGCCTTTGAGCAGCCTCAGTCCATCGCTGAAGGCCAGGGCTGGTGGGCCAACACCTATTGGCAAGTCGTGCGCTCGAAAGGCGGCAGGCCACTGGTGCTGGTGTCAGAGAAAAAGCAGGCCCTGGCGACGGCATCCCGCGTTCTGGGGCAAAGCAGCAGTTAAGAAAAACATCGTTCCACCCTTTCACCACAAAGAGGAGACTTCATGCAAAACACCCCCACATCTCTGCCGCGTCGCCGTCTGCTTGCTGGCAGTGCCAGCGCCCTGGCTGCAGCCGGTCTGGCCAGCTTTCAGACGCAAGCGTTGGCACAGGCCGCAGCCCCGGCGGCCAAGCCTTTGCCCGGCTATGCGGGCTTCAAGAATGCGGACGCTGTGATCGTGCACAGCTCCACCACCATCGAGACCAAGCGCAGCGCGTTTGGCTCCAGCGTGGTCACGCCCACCAACCAGCTTTATGTGCGCAACAACCTGCCCACGCCACCCGAAACCATCGTGGCAGACCGCGATGGCTGGGCTGTGCAGATTGAAGGCGTCAAAAAGCCCAAGACGCTGACCGTGCGTGAGCTCAAGTCCATGGGGCTGGAGACCGTCACCATGGTGCTGCAATGCTCCGGCAATGGCCGTGCATTCTTCCCCAGCAAACCCAGCGGTACGCCGTGGACGGTGGGGGCCGCTGGCTGTGTGGTCTGGAGCGGCGTGCCCGTGCGTGACGTGGTCAAGGCACTGGGGGGCGTGGCAGATGGAATGGTTTACATGACCGGCACGGGCGGCGAAGTGCTGCCAGCAGGTATCGATGCCAAGAGCGTGATTGTGGAGCGCTCTGTGCCCCTGGCGGCCATGGAAGATGCGCTGCTGGCCTGGGAGATGAATGGCGAGGCTGTGCCTCTGGCCCATGGCGGCCCGCTGCGCCTGATCGTGCCTGGCTACACCGGTGTGAACAACATCAAGTACGTCAAGCAGCTGGCCTTCACCGCCAAGGAAAGCGAAGCGCACATCATGTCGCACGGCTATCGCATCTCGCCACCTGGCAGCAAGGGCGACCCCAGCCAGCCTTCGGTGCAGGAGATGAGCGTCAAGTCGTGGATCAACAGCCCCATTCCCGAAGATGGCGACCAGGCTGCAGGCAAGGTGCAGATTCAGGGCGTGGCCTTCGGTGGCATGAATGCCGTCAAGGGCGTGGAAGTTTCCATCGATGGTGGCAAGACCTGGAAGCAGGCCCGTCTGGTTGGCCCCGACATGGGTAAGTACGCCTGGCGCCAGTTTGTGCTGCAGGCAGAGCTGCCCAAGGGCACTTACCAGCTGGCCAGCCGCGCCACTGATGTCAAGGGCAATGTGCAGCCCGAAACGCGCGGTGAAAACCAGAGCGGCTACAACAACACCAGCTGGGCCGATCACGCAGTCACCGTTACGGTGGCCTGACAGGGGTTGAG
The DNA here is from genome assembly GCF_019186805.1 of Comamonas fluminis. Lineage (NCBI taxonomy): Bacteria > Pseudomonadati > Pseudomonadota > Betaproteobacteria > Burkholderiales > Comamonadaceae > Comamonas > Comamonas fluminis. The sequence continues at coordinate 44,237 of NZ_CP066783.1, forward strand.
CCGCCTGCTTCACGCCCTGCAAGAAGGGCAGGGCATGAAGACTGCTTTTGATACATGGAATCCATAAAAATGATGAAGAAGACCTGCACCCTCGCCGCCCTGATGATGACCGCCCTGCTGGGCTCTGCCCATGCAGATCAAGCTGCCCAAATGGCGCGTGGCAAAGAGCTGTTTATCTCCGGGGCCACGCCCGCCTGCGCCGTCTGCCACACGCTCAAGGACGCGGGCACGGAAGGCGCTATCGGCCCCGTGCTGGATGAGCTGCAGCCCGACGCTGCCCGCGTGGCGCGTGCGCTGAAAGACGGCATCGGCGCCATGCCATCTTTCAAGGCCACCATGAGTGAGGCCGATATCGCCGCTGTTTCTCTGTACGTCAGCAAGGCCAGCGGCGGCGCCAGGTAAACGAGATCGTCAGCCCGTTCTCAGCCGCGTTCTGCGCCATCCAGCGGCATGGCGTAGACCCACACCTTGTGGCGGCTATTGCCTTTCAGGCAGGCGCTTGCCTCCACGCCCGGCAGTTGAAAGTCCAGGCTGACCAGCCAGCTGCCGGGCTGCATTTCGGTTGCAGCCTTCACGGCTGCGCGGCCCATGCTCTCGGGCCGCTGGAACAGATAAACCAGCTGGTAGCCACTCCAGTCCGCCAGCCAGATATCACCGCGCCGCACACGCGCCCAGGGGCAGCGCAGGGCGCTGGCAATGCGCAGGGGCCAGCTCCATTCCAGCCCCTGCAGGCGGGCCTGTGGCAGCTCGCTGCGCAGCGCACGCAGCCCGTCACCCATGCCGCAGCCTGCATCCAGCACCAGAGCCTGATCTGGCAGCCTCACAACCTCTTTCAGCCCCCGCAGCGCATTGGTGGGCGTAGGGAACACAGGCGCATCGCGCCAGGCGTTGAGGGGATAGACCATCAGCAGCAGGCCCAGCGGCAGCAGCCAGCCCCAGGCAGGCAACTGGCTGGCCCACATGACGGCAAATGACAGCGGAAAGCCCCCGGCAATCATCGCTCGGCGCCACCAGCTATTGCCCCACAGGCTGGCGGCAGTGCTCAGCGTGCAGGCGGCCACCAGGGCCAGCCACCAGGGCAGAACGCGGCTGAGCAGCAGCAAAGTGGCCCAGGCCAGAGACCAGGTCAGAAGGGCCGGCAGCGGCCAGGGCAGAGAGGGGAGGCGTAGGAGCATGCCTGAGGTATATCTCAGCGATACCAGTCAACTTTGCTTGAGACAAAATTGTGATGATGTTTTAAGCTATTGATTCGTTTCTGCGATTGTGTAAATTTATTGGTATATTGATTCAACCGTTGTTTGTCTCCAAGCCCAGAGGGACAGAGCCAGAAGTCTGCATGGAAATGGCCAGAGCCTTTCATGCCTGCTTTTGACGAGCAACGAAAAGGAACTACCGAGGGGCCTCCATGCGATTCGTTCTTCCCTGTCTTTCCCTGGCTGCGCTGGCGCTGGCAGGCTGTGCCGTACAGACTCCTCAGGAGCAACTGGCACCATCGTCGCCAACAGTGCGCCTGTGCGAAGGCAATAACTGCTCTGAAATGCCGCGCAACGTCACCACGTTCCGAGGCGAACCCGTCAACCCCGAAGCCGAGCGCCGTCTGGCCGCGCTGACGGCCCGTGCGGAAGCCGATCCCCGTGCCGCCTATGACCTGGGCCTGCGCTATCTGCGTGGCGATGGGGTGGAGCGCAACAGCTATCAGGCCATCGAATGGATGCGCAAGGCGGGGAATGCGGGCCATGGCCCTGCCCAGTTTGCGCTGGGTCGTATTTACCTGCTGGGCTTCGAAGAAATGGGTGCTGACCCCGCAGAAGCCGAAGCCTGGCTGTCGCGCGCAGCGGCCAAGGGCTACAAGGAAGCCCGCCGTCTGCTGCCTCAGGCGCAGGCCATGAAGCGTGATGCGCATGCGCGTTATCAGGCCATTGAGGACGAGCGCAAGTCCTGGGGCGTCTGGTACGTGAGCTCTCCGTATTACTGGGTCTGGGGTCCGTCTGGCTGGTATCTGCGCTGATGCATTAGCGCACTGCACTGTTTTTCATTTTTTTCATCAGAAAGATTCAATATGTCCAAGAAGACAACTCTGCGCCTGGCGGCTCTGGCCTCTGCTCTGGCTTTGGGCGGCTGTGTGACGCCTGGCGGCGGCACCATCAGCACCGGCACGGCTCCTACGGCGGCCACTGGCGCTGCAGGTGGCTCCACCAGCGTCAACGCCAACGCTTCGCTGGAGCGCTGCGATGCGCCTCTGGGCACACTGGCTGTGGATGACGGTCGTGGCAAGGAGTGGTATGCCAGCTTTGGCGCCGCTACCAAGATCACGACCATCGAGCCGCTGATTCGCCTGGCAGTGCAGCAGTCCAACTGCTTTGTGATCACCTCTGTCGGCAACAACCGTCTGGACAGCAGAATGTCTGCGATCACCGACAAGCAGCGCAACTCTGGTGAGTTCCGCGCTGGCTCGAACCAGCAAAAGGGTCAGCGCGTGGCAGCTGACTACTACATGGAGCCTTCCATCATCATCGACAACTCCGCCACCGGCCAGTTGGCCGCAGGTGTCGGCGGTCTGTTCGGCAGCGTGGGTTCTTTGATTGGTGGTGCCATGCAGAGCAAGGCTTCGGTGGTGACGCTGAGCATGTTCGACATCCGTTCCGGCGTGCAGATCTCCATCTCCGAAGGCAACTCCACAGCCACGAACTTTGGTGCTGCCATCGGTGCATTTGGCGGCGGTGCCGCTGCGGGCATGAGCGGCTTCTCGCGCTCTCCTGAAGGCAAGGCCACCGTGGCCGCTTTCATGGACGCCTACAACAATATGGTGATCTCGCTGCGCAACTACAAGGCGCAGGAAGTCAAGGGCGGTCTGGGCCGTGGTGGCCAACTGAAGGTTGGCAAGTAATCATCAGTTGCTGAAACAAAAAGGGCCTGAGAAATCAGGCCCTTTTTCATGGTCAGCCCCTATGCATGAAGCGCTGATGGCTATGGTTTTTACAGCTGAAAGATCTTGCCGGGGTTCAGGATGTTCTTGGGGTCCAGTGCCTGCTTGATGGCGCGCATCATCTGCACAGCGCCCGCGCCGGCTTCTTCCAGCAGGAAGTCCTGCTTGTGGATGCCAATGCCATGCTCGCCCGTGCAGGTGCCACCCAGCGCAATGGCGCGGGCCACCAGCGTGTGGTTGAGCTGCTCGGCCTGCTGGCGCTGGGCGTCGTTCTCGGGGTCGATCAGGTAGCCAAAGTGGAAGTTGCCGTCGCCGACGTGGCCCACCAGGAAGTAGGGGATGCCGCTGGCGTCCGCCTCGGTCACGCAGTCCAGCAGCGCATCGGCCAGGCGGCTGATGGGCACGCAGGCATCTGTCGTGATGCAGCGGCAGCCGGGCACGCTGGATACGGCTGCGAAATAGGCGTTATGGCGTGCAGTGAAGAGGCGTGTGCGGTCTTCGGGGCGCTCTGCCCATTCAAAGGCATTGCCACCAAACTCATTGGCAATGTCCTGCACCATTTCCGCCTGCTCTTTCACGCCGGTGGGGGAGCCGTGGAACTCCATCAGCAGCATGGGCTCTTCACGCAGTTCCAGCTTGCTGTAGGCGTTGACCATGCGCACCGAGTTCACATCGACCAGTTCCACGCGGGCGATGGGAATGCCCATCTGAATGGTCTGAATCACCGTGCGCACGGCGTTTTCAATGCTGGCGAACGAGCAGATGGCGGCGCTCACCGCTTCGGGCAGCGGGTAGATGCGCAGCGTGATTTCGGTAAAGATGCCCAGCGTGCCTTCGCTGCCCACCATCAGGCGCGTCAGGTCGTAGCCTGCAGCACTCTTTTTGGCGCGGTTGCCGGTGCGGATCACCTCGCCATTGGCAGTCACCACTTCCAGTGCCATCACGTTTTCGCGCATGGTGCCGTAGCGCACAGCGTTGGTGCCGCTGGCACGGGTGGAAGTCATGCCGCCAATCGATGCGTCTGCGCCGGGGTCGATGGGGAAGAAGAAGCCCGTGTCCTTGATGGCCTCGTTGAGTGCCTTGCGCGTGATGCCGGGCTGCACGGTAATGCACAGGTCATCGGTGTTGACCGAAAGCACCTGGTTCATGCGGCTCACATCGATGGTGATACCGCCCTGCACGGCCAGCAGATGGCCTTCCAGCGACGAACCCGCACCGTAGGCAATCACAGGCACGCCGTATTGGTCACACAGCCTGACGGCGTCCTGCACGTCCTGCGTGGATTCGGCAAACACCACGGCTGCGGGTGGTGGCGCAGCGATCGAGCCTTCATCGCGGCCATGCTGTTCGCGCACAGCCAGCGAGTTGGAATATTGACTGCCAAAACGCGCTGCCAGCGCTTGCAGAAACTCTTCGGGAATGGGGCGCTGCAAAGCGTGCAGCTCATGCGTGGCAACAGGTGCGTTCATGGTCTTCAGGAAACTCCTAGGGGGTCAAAAGAATACCACTGCAAAGTTCCCGAGAAAGCCTCTATCAACCCCTTTGCGCGGTGTCTGGCTTGACGGAATGCGTGGTGCTGGAATGCTGGGCGAGTACGGCCTGGATGTGATGGCTTTTGGCCTCTCTGGTGCCTGCGCTGTGCGCCAGCGCGGCGCCCGCTCCGCCGAAGGTGAGGGCAGAGAAAAGAATGACGCTCATCACTTCAAACGGCGTATCCCGCAGGTGATGCCATCGCTTGTGCTTCACTTTTTTCATAGCGAATCTCCTGTGACAGTGTTGAGCCTGCATTCCAGCGGGCAATGCGCTGTAAAGCCAGCACTCTTGCAGTTGGTTGCCTGAGACTACATTTGCCTGCGAGGTGTAAAGCACAATCGAGGCATCGCACCGCATAGCTAAACAAGGAAGACTTATGGGCAACCGACTCTCGCAAATCGCCACCCGCACTGGCGATGATGGAACCACCGGCCTGGGGGACAACACCCGTGTTTCGAAGAACAGCGGCCGTCCACACGCCATGGGCGATGTGGATGAGCTGAACTCGCATATCGGCCTGCTGCTGTGCGAAACCCTGCCGCAGGATGTGCGCGATCTGCTCATCGACATTCAGCACCAGCTGTTCAACCTGGGCGGCGAGCTGTCCATGCCCGGCTATGAGCTGCTGAAAGACGATGCCCTGCTGCAGCTGGACAATGCGCTGGCCCACTACAACGCCAGCCTGCCGCGCCTGCTGGAATTCATCTTGCCCGCGGGCACGCGCGCCGCATCGCAGGCCCATGTCTGTCGCACCGTGGCGCGTCGCGCAGAGCGCCATGTGGTGGCACTGGAGCAGGCCGAAGCCATGCGTCCCGCTCCGCGTCAGTATCTGAACCGTCTGTCCGATCTGTTGTTTGTGCTGTCCCGCGTGCTCAACCGCGTGGATGGCGGTGATGACGTTTACTGGAAGAGCGAGCGCCTGGCCAGAAGTCAAGCGGAACAGGCTTCCGAGTAAACCGGCTGCTACATAAATCGAAGCTGCTTGCGCTTTATCTTCATGGGTTTCAAGGTATCTGATGCCTGAAACCGACGAATGAAAGGCGCAGGCAGCTTCTTTTTTTGATAGTGCGTTGAAGCGAAGAAGGCTCAGTAGGTTTCCAGATGCAGCCGGCCTTCGCGCTTGAGTCTGGCGCCCAGTTCATCCCATTGCATGCCGCTTTGCTGGGCCACATCGCGCAGGGCTAGCACCACGCCCTCTTCCATGCTCTTGAGGCCGCAGACGTAGATATGCGTGTTTTCGTCGCGCAGCAGCTCGGTCAGGTCTGCGGCGCGCTCGCGCATGGCGTCCTGCACATAGCGTCTGGGCTGGCCTGCAATGCGCGAGAACGCAAAGTTGCTGTCCATGAAGTCTTTGGGCAGGTTCTGCAGTGGGCCAAAGTAGGGCAGCTCCTGCGGCGTGCGTGCGCCGAAGAACAGCAGCAGCTTTCCACCCTCAAACTTGCCGCTCTTGCGCAGGCGACGACGCCACTCCGTCATGGCGCGCATGGGCGCGCTGCCGGTGCCGGTGCAGATCATCACGATGTGCGAGCGTGGATGGTTGGGCATCAAAAAGCTGCTGCCAAACGGGCCAATGACCTGTACCTTTTCACCCACCTGCAGATCGCACAGATAGTTGCTGGCCACGCCGCGCACTGCATGGCCGTTGTGATCTTCAACCACGCGCTTCACCGTCAGCGCCAGATTGTTGTAGCCGGGCCGCTCGCCGTTGCGCGCGCTGGCAATCGAATACTGGCGCGCCACATGGGGCTTGCCATTGACATCCACCCCGGGTGGAATAATGCCAATCGACTGGCCTTCCAGCACAGGGAAAGGCATGGCACCGAAGTCCAGCACGATGTGGTGTGTCTCGTTGTCAAAGCCTGCTTCCGTGCAGTTGAGATTGCCCACCACAGTGGCCGAAACCGGGCTCTTGGGCCCATGCAGATTGGTGTACGCGTGGGCCGCAGACCAGGGCGGTGTGCTTGCACCAAAACTGGCTGCGCGAAACACCTCGGCCTCAGTCACGGCGCCGCTGCTGCTGGCGCTGGGCGCAATGCCCGCAGCGGCGGCAATCACGGCCTGTGCCTGGCTCAAATCCTGCACATCGCTGCTGCTTTGCTCGCCCTGTGCGGCGGCCAGAACATCGTCGGAAAGTTCGGCAGGCAGGCTCTCCCAGCCCAGCTGCTCATCCACGCTATAGGCGCGCACCAACGGCACCTTGCGCCAGTTGTCGATGCTGCCCGTGGGGCAGGGCGAAATGCAGTCCATGCAGCCATTGCAAACATCGGCTTTGACGACATAGTTCGTATCGTCATGCGTGATCGCACCCACCGGGCAAGTCGCCTCGCAGGTATTGCAGCGAATGCAAATTTCCGGGTCGATCAAATGCTGGTTCAGGATGCCGTTTTCAATCAGCGTGGTGGTGCTCATTTTGTTCTCCAAACTGGCGCGCATCCAAAAGGAGAGGTGCCAAGCAAGAGCCGCCTCGCGGCGATGGCACCGTCCCCCTCCGGGGGAAGCGGCGCAGCCGCTCAGGGGGTTACGCGAACTTTACGTATTCGAAGTCAACAGGTTGGCGATTGATCCCCATCACTGGCGGCGCAATCCAGCCCGCAAATTTGCCCGGTTCCACACAGCGTTTCATCAGCGATGCGACATAGGTGCGGTCATCATCCGTGGGCAGCCACTCGTTCTTTTTGGACTGCCATTCCTGCTCGCTCACAGGGCGGCCATCAGGACTGACGCGCACGCCTGCCAGCGCACCGATCTGGCGGTTGAATGCCTTGTGCGGAACCGTCAGTCGGAAGTCGATTCCGGCCTTCTCCATCACCTTGTTCCAACGGCCCACACCGGCATTGCTGTCCTTGATGTAATCGTCGCGTAGCACCTCGTTCAGGGCGTTGAGCATAGGCACTTCTTTTTCCTGCAGCTTGCCATCCACCACTTCCAGCACCTTGTAATTCTGGTCGTGCAGCTTGTGGTCATCATCGCGTTTTCCTTCTTCGTATCGGCCCTTGAGGCCTGAGCTGTAGAAGGTGGCGGCATTGCTGGACTGGTCTGCGCCAAACAGATCAATCGTCACGCTGTAGTGGAAGTTCAGATAGCGCTGAATGGTGGGCAGATCAATGACGCCTGCATTGCGCAGCTTGTTCACATCATCGGTCTTGAGTTCGTTCATCACCTGGCAGGTGCGGGCCAGCACGCGGGACACGCCGGACTCGCCCACAAACATGTGGTGGGCTTCCTCGGTCAGCATGAATTTGGTGGTGCGCGCCAGGGGGTCGAAAGCACTTTCGGCCAACGCCGCGAGCTGGAATTTTCCGTCGCGGTCGGTGAAGTAGGTGAACATGAAAAATGCCAGCCAGTCCGGCGTTTTTTCATTGAAAGCGCCCAGGATGCGCGGGTTGTTTTCATCGCCTGATTGACGCTCCAGAAGTGCCTCGGCTTCCTCGCGCCCGTCGCGGCCAAAATGCTTGTGCAGCAGGTACACCATGGCCCACAGATGACGGCCTTCTTCCACGTTGACCTGGAACAGATTGCGCAGGTCATACATGGACGGCGCTGTCAGGCCCAGGTGGCGCTGCTGCTCTACCGATGCAGGTTCGGTATCGCCCTGGGTGACGATGATGCGGCGCAGGTTGGCGCGGTGCTCACCGGGCACGTCCTGCCAGGCTTTTTCGCCCTTGTGGTCACCAAAATGAATGGCGCGATCCTGCTCTGCAGGATTGAGAAAAATGCCCCAGCGATAGTCGCGCATCTTCACATGGCCAAACTGCGCCCAGCCCTGTGGATCAACGCTGACAGCGGTGCGCAGGTACACGTCGAAATTGGTGGAGCCTTCAGGCCCCACATCGTCCCACCACTTGATGAAATTGGGCTGCCAGCTCTCCAGCGCACGCTGCAGGGTTCGGTCGCCGCTCAGGTCCACATTGTTGGGAATCTTCTGGGTGTAGTCGATGCTGCTCATGGGGTGTCTCCTGTGATGTTTCGCCGATTCGTGAAACCGCGTACTCGATGTGAAACTGGCGCGACCCAGGCGAGTAACGCCGAGCAAGGGCCGCCCCGCTGCGAGGGCGTTGTCCTCCTCCGGCGCGTAGCGCCAGAGAGGGGGAAGCGGCGTAGCCGCTCAGGGGGTGATAGCTCATACCCGATTGAAATCGAAGCCTGCTTTCTGGCCTGTTCCATACAACTTGAGAGCGCCTTTTTCACCCACGGCATTGGGGCGGATAAAGATCCAGTTTTGCCAGGCAGAAAGGCGGCCAAAAATGCGCGTAACCATGTTTTCCTTGCTGGCAAAACGCAGGTTGGCTTCAAGGCCGGTGAGTGCATCGGGCGACATGGCGGCGCGCTCTTCGATGGCAATGCGAATTTCGTCTTCCCAGTCGATATCGTCCAGCGATGCGGTGATCAGCCCCAGCTGCTGCGCAGCATCGCCATTGAGTGCCTGACCCACGGCAGAGCGTGCGGCTTGCAGCGGTGCAGCCTCTTCATAAAAGCGGCGCTGCAGGCGGCTTTGGTCGTTGACCAGAGGCAGCAGGCCAAAGTTGAATTCGTCGAGTTGAATGACGGGCTCGCGCTCGGTCTCGTCGGGCAGCACCAGCATGTAGGCGCGGTCGGCGCAGAAGACCAGCTCGGCCAGCATGCCGGCAAAGCAGGAGCCGGGCTCGATCAGCGCAAACAGCGAGCGCGAGGACACATCCAGGCGCGCAAATGTGCGGCGCAGCAGGCCAAGCGTCTGGCGCACCAGCCAGTGGTCTTGATGGACGATCAGCGTCTGGTCTGCCGCCAGCACGGCGGCTGCATCGCCCTGTGTTTTCAGAATCCAGGTGCCCACGTCCAGCTCATTGGTGCGCAGGTGCAGGATGGCGTCGTCCAGCTCGCGGCCCATGGCCAGTGGCCACCATGCAGCGCCTGCTTCTTCAATCGCTTCGATGCTGCTGGGTTGCTCACCTTGCGGTGCTTTGACGGTGAGCGTGGCCGTGCGTTTGCTGCGGTCAATCTGCACGCTGACATGCGCGTATTCCAGCGCATCAGCGCTTTGTGTGCGCTCTATTTTTGTGAGCTGAATGCCCTTGGCAGATGCGGGCCTTGAGCTGTTCTGGCTGAGGTTTGCGGCGCGCTGGTTGACCACCTCGGCAAACTGCGCAGGCTTGGCCACAGCATCAACCAGCCGCCAGTCCACGGCACGCTGGCCGCGCACGCCTTCCACGCTGGTGCAGAAGATGTCGGCCAGGTCGTGGCGCACATGGCGTTTGTCAGTCACGCGGGTCAGGCCGCCGGTGCCGGGCAGCACGCCCAGCAGCGGCACTTCTGGCAGAGATACGGACGACGAGCGGTCGTCGATCAGCACAATGTCATCACAGGCCAGTGCCAGTTCATAACCGCCGCCAGCACAGGCTCCGTTGACGGCGGCGACGAACTTGATGCCGTCATGGCGCGAGCTGTCTTCAATGCCGTTGCGCGTTTCGTTGGTGAACTTGCAGAAATTCACTTTCCAGGCGTGGGATGAGACACCCAGCATGAAGATATTGGCCCCCGAGCAGAAGATGCGGTCCTTGCCGCTGGTGACGATCACGGTCTTCACCTCGGGGTGCTCAAAGCGGATGCGGTTCAGCGCATCGTGCAACTCCACATCCACGCCCAGGTCGTAGCTGTTGAGCTTGAGCTTGTAGCCGGGGCGAATGCCACCGTCTTCGGCAATGTCGAGCTTCATGCGCGCGACAGAACCTTCCACTTCAAACGACCAGTGACGGTACTGGCCTGGCTCGGTGCGGTAATCGACGATGGGCTGCTGCTGCATGCTCGCCTCCTGATGAGATGAAAAATAGTGCAGTTACTGGCTGGATGTAAGCACAATTATGCAGATTCATCCAAAAAATGCATGCGGTTTTGAGCACTATGTTGCATGTTTCGCCTAAACCAAGGGAAATCCTTAGTGCTTCGGTTCAGCCTGCAATGGTGAGGATTTCGACGAATTTCAGGGGCAAGTGCTTGTTCTGAAAGCGTAGGCAGCTATGAATTGCAGAGCAAGCGAAGAATCAGCCATCAGCGCATGGACGCGCGCAGCGGGCGCTTGCACAATAGGCATCACCATGCTGACCTTTGCCGATATCCAAGCCGCAAGTCAGCGCTTACAAGGCGCTGTACTCCAGACCCCCTGTGTTGAATCACGCACGCTCTCGCAGATCACGGGGGCGCAGGTCTATCTCAAGTTCGAGAACCTGCAGTTCACTGCATCTTTTAAAGAGCGCGGTGCGCTCAACAAGCTGCTTTTGCTCAGTGATGCAGAGCGTGCCCGTGGCGTGGTCGCCATGAGTGCGGGCAACCACGCGCAGGGCGTGGCCTATCACGCCCAGCGACTGGGCTTGCGCGCCGTCATCGTCATGCCGCGTTTCACGCCTGGCGTGAAGGTGGAGCGCACACGCGGCTTTGGTGCAGAAGTGGTGCTGCATGGCGACACGCTGGCCGAAGCGCGTGCCCATGCCTACCAGCTGGCCGACGAGCAAAAGCTGACCTTTGTCCACCCCTATGACGACGAAGCCATTGCCGCAGGGCAGGGCACTCTGGCAGTGGAAATGCTGCAGGCACAGCCTGATCTGGACGCGCTGATCATCGCCATTGGTGGTGGCGGCCTGATTGCCGGTATTGCCACCGCAGCCAAGGCCATCAAGCCCGGTATTGAAGTGGTGGGCGTGCAGACCCAGCGCTTTCCGTCCATGGTCAATGCGCTGCGCCATACCGATATGCCCATGGGCACATCGACGATTGCGGAAGGCATTGCGGTCTCCCAGCCCGGCGTCATCACCCAGGAAGTGGTGCAGCGCTGTGTGGATGACCTGCTGCTGGTGGATGAGGGCGATATCGAGCAAGCGGTTCTCATGCTGCTGGAAATCGAAAAAACGCTGGTCGAAGGTGCGGGTGCGGCCGGGCTGGCGGCGCTGGTGCGCCATCCTGCGCATTTCAAGGGCAAGAAGATTGGTCTGGTGCTGTCCGGCGGCAACATCGACCCCATGCTGCTGGCCGACATCATCGAGCGCGGCATGGTGCGATCGGGCCGCCTGGCGCGCATTCGCGTCAGTGCCCGCGATGTGCCCGGTGTGCTGGCCCAGATCACCGCCACAGTGGCAGGCGCTGGCGCCAACATCGAAGAAGTACACCACCAGCGTGCCTTCACCATGCTGGCGGCGCAGAACGTCGAAATCGAGTTCGTGCTGCAGACCCGCAACCAGCCGCATGTGGAGCAGGTGCTCAATGCCCTGCGGGATGCGGGCATGGAAGCCCTGCGCATAGGCTGACGCCTGCGACGGGCTTTCCCTGATCGGATTGCCCAGCGCCTTGCGCCAGAATGTTTGCAAGTCATTGTTCAAAAAGGAGCACGCAGCGCATGTCACAGGATCACGCCCAGACCCATGAACCGCAGGACGCCGTTGAAGCCGTCGTGCCCTATATCCCCGTCATCATTCCAGCCGCCGGCGCAGTAATGATGTTCTTGCTGGCCTTCATCGCTGTGCACATGGCCTGAGCACCACTCGCGCACCGAACGCAGGAAACCCCGCATGGCGGGGTTTTTTTATGGCCGTCTGGGTTCTGAATGCTTATTTGTTTGCATATTTCAATGCTTAAAACGCATAGATATTGCAGTCCATTTGCTGACAAATCGGAAGCCCCTCCCTAGAATCGGTGTCCCACTGCTTTGGAATGCAAGGCAGATGTGACTGTTTCAGACGGATTGCGAGCGTGAAAACGCGCTATGGAAGGTGGGCCTGAAAGCCTTTTTTCGAAGACGCAGCGGGCCTGCTTCTTTGAAAAACTGGTTTTTTCAATTGAAGGACTTCCCCATGAACGCCGCTGTGCAAAGCCTGAACATTCAGGCTCCTGAATACGTCAAAAACCCCAAGCTCGTCGCCTGGGTCGCTGAAATGGCTGCCCTGTGCAAGCCTGCCAACATCCATTGGTGCGACGGCTCGCAAGCCGAATACGACGCCCTGTGCCAGCAACTGGTGGACGCAGGCACTTTCAAGAAGCTGCCCAAGCGCCCCGGCAGCTACCTGGCCTGGACTGACCCGTCCGACGTGGCCCGCGTGGAAGACCGCACCTATATCTGCTCTGCCAAGAAGGAAGACGCCGGCCCCACCAACAACTGGATGGAGCCCGCAGAAATGCGTGCCACGCTGAACCCCTTGTTCGACGGCTGCATGGCTGGCCGCACCATGTATGTGGTGCCCTTTTCCATGGGCCCTCTGGGTTCGCCCATCGCCCACGTTGGCATTGAGCTGTCCGACAGCCCCTATGTGGCCGTCAACATGAAGATCATGACCCGCATGGGTAAGGCCGTGTACGACGTGATCGGCACTGACGGCGAGTTCGTGCCCTGCGTGCACACCATCGGCGCGCCTCTGGCCGCAGGTCAGAAGGACGAAACCACCTGGCCTTGCAGCAAGACCAAGTACATCGTTCACTACCCCGAAACCCGCGAAATCTGGTCTTACGGCTCGGGTTACGGCGGCAATGCGCTGCTGGGCAAGAAGTGCTTCGCGCTGCGTATCGCTTCCACCATGGGCAAGGACCAGGGCTGGCTGGCAGAGCACATGCTCATCCTGGGCGTGACCAACCCCGAAGGCAAGAAGTACCACGTGGCTGCGGCTTTCCCCTCGGCCTGCGGCAAGACCAACTTCTCCATGCTGGTGCCCCCCAAGGCTTTTGACGGCTGGAAGGTCACCACCATTGGTGACGACATCGCCTGGATCAAGCCCCAGGCTGATGGCTCGCTGCGCGCTATCAATCCCGAAGCAGGTTACTTCGGCGTGGCTCCTGGCACCAATATGCTGACCAACCCCAACTGCATGTTGAGCCTGGACAAGAACGTGATCTTCACCAACGTGGCGCTGACCGATGACGGCGACGTGTGGTGGGAAGGCATGGAAAAGGACCAGGGCAAGCTGCCCGATCACCTGATCGACTGGCAAGGCAATGACTGGACACCCCAGATCGCCAAGGAAACTGGCGCCAAGGCTGCCCACCCCAACGCCCGCTTCACCGTGGCTGCAACCAACAACCCTGCGCTGGACGAAGCCTGGGACGATCCCGCTGGCGTGAAGATCGACGCCATGATCTTCGGCGGCCGCCGCTCCACCACCGTGCCTCTGGTCACCGAAGCGCGTGACTGGACCGAAGGCGTGTACATGGCTGCCACCATGGGCTCTGAAACCACCGCTGCAGCCTTTGGCGCGCAAGGCGTGGTGCGTCGTGACCCCTTCGCCATGCTGCCTTTCGCTGGCTACAACATGAGCGACTACTTCCAGCACTGGCTGGACCTGGGTGCCAAGATCGAAGCCCAGGGCGCAGCTCTGCCCAAGATCTTCACCACCAACTGGTTCCGCAAGAACGCCGAAGGCAAGTTCGTCTGGCCTGGCTACGGCGAAAACATGCGCGTGCTGAAGTGGATGATCGACCGTCTGGAAGGCCAGGCTCAAGGTCAGCAAACGGCTTTCGGCATTGCACCTCAGTACGCCGAAATCAACTGGAACGGTCTGGACTTCAACGCCGCTCAGTTCGACAGCGTGACCAATATCGACAAGGCGGCCTGGGCTGAAGAAATGAAGCTGCACGGCGAGCATTTCGACAAGCTGGCTTACAACTTGCCCAAGGCTTTGCTGGATACCAAGGCTAAGCTGGAAGAGCGCTTGAGCGCTTGACTCTCCCCCTGAGGCGCTGCGCGCCTTCCCCCTCTCTCTTCGGGAGGGGGACGACAGCATCGCTGCGGGGCGGCTGGGCCGCCCAGGCCTTGCTTGCTGTCTCTAAGTTGAGGCTGCGCCCATAAAAAAGCCCCGTAGATTTTTTCTGCGGGGTTTTTGTTTGCTTCTGTTTTTATAGCTTATAGCCAGTGTAGTTAGCTGACTGCAGGCCAATTTGATTGAGAATTCAATTCTGAATAGAAAAAAGCCGCTGGCCTTGTGAGCAGCGGCTTTTTTGTGGAGAAGCTATCGAGTGCTTAGCGGCTCTGACGATCCATGGCGCGGGCCAGGTCGGCCATCAGGCGGGCGTCTTGCAAAGCGGCATTCCAGACGCGCTCGTCGGCAGCGGCTTGCTGGCGGCTCTTGGTCCAGGCGCGGTAAGCAGAGCGAACCATTTGAATCGCACGGCGGGCAGGTGTGGAGAACAGAGCGATGGCGGCGAAAGCCATGGTCCACAGCACGACCCAGGCGGTCAGCATGGGGATGTTGCCTTGCAGCTCGGCAGATTCCAGCCACTTGGCGGCAACCAGCACCAGAACGGCAGCACCAGCGATCAGGTAGCTCAGCAGGGGCTGGCGTGGATATTCAACGCGACGGCGGGCGGGCGCAGCTGCGGCGGCCAGACGTTCTTCTTGCGTTTGATAAATGCGCACCTCACCGGGGTGCTCGACACAGTAGGAGTTGTAAATAAAGTTGCTCATGGCAGAAACCCTTTGACCCACGCTTTTGGCGACATGCCCGGGGAATAGGGTGAACTATAGGGATTACCCTAGTCATCTTCAAATTTATATTTTGAATCTGTAGCATTCATAGTGGTGATGTATTGGAGGCCGCCATGTCCTTGAACTTTCGTGCGCTTGACCTGAATCTGCTGCGTGTATTCGACGAAGTCATGTCCGAACGCAGCCTGACGCGTGCGGCGCACAAGCTCAATATCACCCAGCCCGCGGTGAGCAATGCCATGCGCCGCCTGCGTGAGGTGCTGGGCGATGAGCTGATGGTTCGCCAGGGGCAGGGCGTGGAGCCCACGCCACGCGCCCAGGCGCTGTGGCCTGTGGTGCGAGAGGCTATGCAGCAGCTGGAAGGCGTGCTGGCGCCGGACGACTTCAACCCCGCTACGGCTGAAACCACTTTTGTGATCGCCATGGCTGACGCCACCGCCGCAACGCTGATTCCGCCGCTGTATCCGATTCTGGAGAAAGAGGCGCCGGGCATCCATATCCGCCTGTTGCCGCTGATTACCCGCGACCCGCGCCCGCTGCTGGACGATGGTGAGGCCGACATGGCCGTGGGCTACTTTCCCGCCGTGCTGGCCGACCTGACGGCCCGTGCACAGGCGGGAGCTCTGGTGGCCTTTGATAACCGGCGGCTGTATGAAGGCGAATACCTGTGCGTGATGCGCAAGGGCCACCCGCTGGAGCATGTGAAGCTCACGCTGGACAACTACTGTGCCGAGCGGCATATGCTGGTCAGCTTTTCGGGGCGCTCGTTTGGGTTTATTGATGAGGCTCTGGCCTCGCTGGGGCGCTCGCGTGAAGTGGTGCTCACCGTCAACCAGTTCTTCACCGCTGCGCGCGTGGTGGCGCAGTCTGATCTGCTCACCATCTTGCCGCGCCACTTTGCGCCGGTGACGGGCATGGGTGAACAGCTGGTTCTGCGAGAGCTGCCTTTCGACGTCACGCCCGTGCATGTGGATGCGCTGTGGCGCCGCCGTGGCCCCCATCCCCAGGCGTATGACTGGCTGCTGAAAACGCTGACCCGATCCGCAGAAATCACCTTTGCGAATGGATCTGCGCAAGTAACTCAGCACGGTTGAATAAACTAGTGGCCATGAAGATTCAGCTGCTCTCCGATCTGCACCTTGAAGTTCACCCTCAATTCGAGGCCCGGCCTGCACAGGGCGCCGATGTGCTGGTGCTGGCGGGCGACATTGGCTCCTACCAGAGTGGCTCTCAGGTTCAAGGGGAATATTTCGGTCTGGAGCGCTTTTCGCCGCTGCCCCAATACGCCAGCTGGCCCACGCCAGTGCTGTTTGTTCCCGGCAATCATGAATACGACATGCAGGACTTTGACGAAGCCCGCATTCGCCTGCGCCGCACCTGTGACGCGCTGGGCCTGATCTGGCTGGACCGCGAAACCGTACTCATGAACGGTGTGCGCTTCATCGGCACCACGCTGTGGAGCGACTTTGACGCCATGGCCATGCACGAGGGCGTGACCGACATTACCCGCCTGCACAAGCTGCGCGAAAAGGCATTTCGTGCAGCAAACTTCTATCTGCAAAAAACGGGCGGCACGCGCCAGGGCGAGCCTTTTCTGGCCGAGCCCATGCGCGAGGAAAGCCTGCTGTGTCAGGACTGGTTGCGCGCCGCGCTGCAGCAGCCTTTTGATGGCCCCACGGTGGCTGTCACCCACTTCGCACCCAGCTTGCGCAGCGCCGATCCGCGCTATGGCCTGGTGCCCGGCACGGCGGGCTTTTGCAATGTGATGGATGACTGCCTGCCTTATGCCGATCTGTGGCTGCACGGCCATCTGCATTGCGCCAGCGACTACATCGCCCGCGGCCAGCGCGCCGACGGCAGCGACTGGCGATGCCGCGTGGTGGCCAATCCGCTGGGCTACGCCCGCAAGGGTGAGCAGCAACAGTTTCAGCCTGCATCCGTGATTGACTTGAGCCAAGTCAAGACGCCGGTTGCTGCAAATCATTAATCTCAAGTGATCAACAAGGAGGATCTGACCATGAAGATTTTGCTCGCCGTCGACGGCAGTGCCTACACCCAGAAAATGCTGGCCTACCTGACTTCGCATCAGGAAATGCTGGGCACCGGCCATGAATACACCATCATCACCGTGCAGCCGCTGCTGCCCCCCCGCGCACGCGCTGCGCTGGGCAAGGATGTGGTGGAGCAGTACTACGACGAAGAATCCACCAAGATTTTGCAGCCCGTGCAGGAGTTCCTGAAGGCGCGCAATGTGGAAGTGCAAAGCATCAGCAAGGTCGGCCCGATTGCCGACACCATCATCAAGGAAGCGCAGGAAGGCAAGTTCGACCTGATCGCTATGGGCACGCACGGCCACGGTGCTCTGGGCCGCCTGGTCATGGGCTCGGTCAGCTCGCAAGTGCTGGCCGGCTGCACGATTCCCGTGCTGCTGATTCGCTAAAGATCAATACTGATAGCTGCCTGCGCTTGATGTGCCTGTATATCAATATCAAAGCAGCTTGAAATCAAGGATGGATGAGCGACTCCAGCTACAAAAATCAAGATACCTCCGTTTGACTTGAAAATTCCCAAGGCCGTGCTGCAAAGCGCGGCCTTTTTTCTGGGCGCTTCATCAACAGGAATTCATGGCGCGTTCAGCAACTCTCGCGCCTTTGAGAGCAGGGCCTGACTCACCCGCGTCAGCACGCGTGACTCCAGATTCCAGCAGTGCCAGAACAGCGCAATCGGCAGCGCATGGCCGGGCGCTGCATCGACCAGATCACCGGCCTGCAGCGCTGGCTGCACCAGCAACTCCGGCAGCACCGCAAGCCCCCAGCCAGCGCGCACCGCACGCACCTGCGCTTCGCAACTGGGCAGCAGAATCTGGTGCTGCAGCGACAGCTTTTTCAGTCCTAAAAAACGTGCCACAAACTCCGCCTGCATATCGTCCTTGCGGTTGAAGGACAGATAGGGCAGCTGGTTGAAGTTCTTGCGCGTCAGCCCCTGCGGTAGCTTCTCCTGTGCGAATTCGGCCGATGCCACGGCCACATAGCGCATGGCGCCCAGCGGCTGCACCGTGCAGCCCCTCAGTGCCTGATTCAGCGTGGTCACGCAGCCCATGACTTGACCGGATCTCAGCAACTCCTGCGTGAAGTCCTGATCGTCCACCACCACTTCCAGCGGCAGGCCGCTGCGCACCAGCTCATCAAGCGCCGTCATGGCCCAGGTGGCAATGCTGTCGGCATTGATGGCGATGGAGACAATCTCGCCCGCCAGGCTCTGCCCCGTCTGTGGTGCCAGCTCCTGCAATTCATGCGCCAGATCAGCGCGCAGCAGGCGCAGCTGCTTGGCATGCTTGAGCAGCAAACGCCCCGCGCTCGTCGGCTTGACGGGGCGCGTGCGCTCCACCAGCACCGAGCCGACTTGCGCCTCCAGCGCACGCAGACGCTGAGATACGGCGGACTGGGTGATGTGCAGCTTTTGCGCAGCGCGTTCAAAGCCGCCTTCTTCGACGATGGCGGCCAGACATTCCAGTGCGGCAGGGTCCCAGGAATTCATGAAATTTCCATTAGTAAAACTGATGAAACTGCTGAAAATTTAATGATGCTTTTAGTCTGCCGCAAGAGTGCAGACACTGGGCGCATGAACATCATCGTCCTCGGCGCCGGCATTATCGGCATCAGCACCGCCTGGCATCTGCGCGAGCGCGGCCATCAAGTCACCGTGGTGGACCGCCAGGCTGGCCCCGCGCTGGAGACCAGCTTTGCCAACGGCGCGCAGATCTCTGTCAGCTACTGCGAGCCCTGGGCCAATCGCCAGGCGCCGTGGAAGGCGCTGAAATGGATGTTCGACAAAGAAGCACCACTGCTGTTTCGCCCGCAGCTTGATTCGGCGCAGTGGCGCTGGTGTCTGCAGTTCCTGGCCCAGTGCAATGACAAGGCGTTCGCGCGCAATGTGCAGCAGATTGTGGCGCTGGGTGCATACAGCCATGCAGCGCTCAAAGACATGGTCAAAAAGACCGGCATCGAGTTCCAGCGACTGGAGCGTGGCATCGCCCATTTCTACAGCAGCCAGAAAGCGTTTGACGAGGCTGCAGAAGGCGTGGAACTGATGCGCCAGTACGGTGTGCAGCGTCGCCTCGTCAGCCGCGAAGAGCTGCTGAAAATCGAGCCTGCATTTACGCCGTATTCCGATCACATCGCCGGTGGCACGTTTACGGAAACCGATGAAAGCGGAGATGCGCGCGTCTTCACCGAAAAACTGGCCCAGTTGTGTGGGGCAGCGGGTGTGAACTTCCTCTACCAGCACGACATTCTGAGCCTGCAGGCCGCACGCGCAGGCAAGCCCGCCAGCGTGCAGATTCGTGGCGAGGGCGGCACTGCTGCGCGCACGCTGAGCGCGGATGCGGTGGTGGTTGCCTGCGGCTCCTACACGCCGCTGCTGCTCAAGCCACTGGGTGTGAATGTGCCCATCTATCCGGGCAAGGGTTACAGCGCCACGCTGCCGCTGCTGCAGCCTGAAAAAGCGCCTGTGGTTTCCTCGATTGATGACAGTCGCAAGGTCGCCATGAGTCGTCTGGGCGATCATCTGCGTGTGGCGGGCACCATAGAGCTGGGCGGCTTCGATATGCGGCTGGATACGCCTACGGCGCGTGCACGCTGCGAAATGCTGGTCAAGCGCGTGGAAGAGCTGATGCCTGGCGTGTGCGACACGCGCCTGCCCGAAGAAGGTGGCGACCCGCAGTTCTGGTGCGGTCTGCGCCCTGCCACGCCCACCAACATCCCCTGCATTGGTGAGACACAGGCCGCAGGCATATGGATCAACGCAGGTCACGGCACACTGGGCTGGACGCATGGAGCAGGCTCTGGCAAGGCCATGGCTGCGCTGATGAGTGGCGAGCAGCCTGCGCTCGAATTCGGCTTCTGGGGCCGCAAATCACCAGTGCATGAACCTGCTGCGACTGCGGTATCCATGCGTGCTTGATGATTCACAAAATTAATGAATTTCTAGTAAAAACCCTGAACTACATCGGTTGACGAGTTGGCGTGGCGAGGATGAAAATTACCACGTTAACTAAATATCAACCATGCAGATTCAGCCCATTCTTCTGAGCAACGGTCTGCCGCTAGGCACCGTCTACGGCGTGTTGCTCAATGACCGCGCCACCGTGGCGCGGCTGTCACCTCAGTTCGACAGCGCGCCCTACAAGGCTGCGCCCAAGGCCCCGGTGCTCTACATCAAGCCGCGCAACACCTTTGCAGGTGAGGCTGCGGTGGTTGCTGTGCCTGCGGACCCCGGCTTGGTGCGCATCGATGCCACCATCGGCCTGGTGATCGGCAAAACTGCGACGAGTGTTTCTGTCGATCAGGCGCTCAGCCATATAGCGGGCCTGATGGTGGTGAGCGATGTCACGCTGCCGCACGAGAACTACTACCGGCCCGCCATTCGCCAGCGAGACCGCGATGGCTTTTGCCCCATGAGTGCTGTGCTGACACCGCAGGCAGGCTTTGATCTGGAAAGCGCCACGCTCAGCATTTCCATCAATGGGCAGAGCGCTTATGAACGCAGCTTTGCCAGCCTGGTGCGACCTGCTGCGCAGTTGATTGCCGATGTGACGGAGTTCATGACTCTGGCCGCCGGTGATGTGCTGCTGCTGGGCCCCGGTGAAGCTTCGCCTGAGGCACGCCCGGGTGACCAGATCAGGATTGTGGTGCCAGGCCTTGGTGAATTGAGCCACAGCGTGGTTGAGGAGAAGCTGGCATGAAGCACGGACGCGTTATCTACCAGGGCCAGACACTGGCGGTGACCGAAAGCGCCGATGGCCGCGTGCAGCTGCCCGATGGACGTCTGGTTTCCGATTCAGAGCTGCACTGGCTGCCGCCCATGGACTTCGGCACCATCTTCGCGCTGGGCCTGAACTACGCCGACCACGCCAAGGAAATCGCCTTCAACAAAGCGCCCGAGGAACCACTGGTTTTCCTCAAAGGCCCCAATGCCTTGAACGGCCACCGTGGCCACACACGCCGCCCGTCCGACGTGACGTACATGCACTTTGAATGCGAGCTGGGCGTGGTGATTGGCAAGACCTGCCGCAACGTCAAAAAGGAAGACGCATACAGTGTGGTGGCAGGCTATGTAACGGCTAACGACTACGCCATACGGGACTATCTGGAAAATTTTTACCGCCCCAATCTGCGTGTCAAAAACCGCGATGGTGCAACGCCCGTGGGGCCCTGGTTTGTCGATGCTGCCGACATTGCTGACCCCATGAATTTGCGCCTGCGTAGCTGGGTCAATGGTGAACTTAAACAGGATGGCAATACCGGCGACATGGTGCACAGCATCCCATCGCTGATCGCCCATTTGTCGAGCTTTATGACGCTCAATCCCGGCGACCTGATTCTGACCGGTACCCCCGACGGTGTGGCCGATTCCAAGGTGGGCGACGAGATCGTGACCGAGATCGAAGGCGTTGGCCGTCTCGTCAATTTCATCGGCGGCGACGAGCTGCTGGCACAGCGCTGAGCGCTGCAGAATTTCAGGAGAAAACCATGCGTATCGATCACCTGATCAATGGCAAGCAAGTCGCAGGAAAAGACTATTTCGAGACCGTCAACCCCGCCACGCAAGAAGTGCTGGCCGAAGTCGCATCCGGCGGTGCGGCCGAGGTGGATGCCGCCGTGGCTGCTGCCAAAGACGCCTTCCCCAAATGGGCCAATACACCAGCCGCCGACCGCGCAAAACTGGTGCGCAAGCTGGGCGAGCTGATCGCCAAGCATGTGCCAGAAATTGCTGAAACCGAGACCAACGACTGCGGCCAGACCATCAGTCAGACCGGCAAGCAACTGGTGCCACGCGCGGCCGACAACTTCACCTACTTTGCCGAAATGTGCACGCGGGTGGACGGCCACACCTACCCCACGCCCACGCACCTGAACTACACGCTGTTTCACCCCGTGGGCGTGTGCGCGCTGATCTCGCCGTGGAACGTGCCCTTCATGACCGCCACCTGGAAGGTTGCGCCCTGCATCGCCTTTGGCAATACGGCGGTGCTCAAGATGAGCGAGCTGTCGCCCATGACCGCCGCCCGTCTGGGTGAGCTGGCGCTGGAGGCCGGCATACCCGCAGGCGTGCTGAACCTGGTGCACGGCTACGGCAAGGACGCCGGCGAGCCGCTGGTGGCGCACCGCGATGTGCGCGCCGTGTCCTTCACTGGATCGACGGCTACCGGCAACCGCATCGTGCAGGCTGCAGGCCTCAAGAAATTCAGCATGGAGCTGGGCGGCAAGAGCCCGTTCGTGATTTTTGACGATGCAGACTTTGAACGCGCACTCGACGCCGCCGTGTTCATGATCTTCAGTAACAACGGCGAGCGCTGCACCGCGGGCAGCCGCATCCTGGTGCAAAAAGGCATTTACGCCAAGTTTGTCGATCGCTTTGTGGAACGCGCCAAGCGCATCACAGTGGGCGACCCGCTGGATGAGAAAACCATCGTCGGCCCCATGATCAGTCAGGGCCATTTGGCCAAGGTGCGCAGCTATATCGAGCTGGGCCAGAAGGAGGGCGCACAAATGCTGTGCGGTGGCCTGGATGCACCTGTGTTGCCCGACCGTGTGAAGAACGGCAACTATGTGCTGCCCACGGTGTTTGCTGATGTTCAGAATTCCATGCGCATTGCGCAGGAAGAAATCTTTGGCCCTGTGGCCTGCATCATCCCGTTCAGCGACGAGGCCGAGGCGATCCGCCTGGCCAATGACATTCAGTACGGCCTGTCCAGCTATGTGTGGACCGAGAACATCGGCAAGGCCCACCGCGTGGCAGCAGCGGTGGAAGCGGGCATGTGCTTTGTCAACAGCCAGAACGTGCGCGATTTGCGCCAGCCCTTTGGCGGCACCAAGGCCAGCGGCACGGGCCGCGAAGGTGGCACCTGGAGCTACGAAGTGTTCTGCGAGCCCAAAAACGTGGCCGTGTCCATGGGCAGCCACCATATTCCGCACTGGGGCGTGTGAGCGGTTTCAGGCGAGCAGGAAAAGCATCAAATTTGATAGCTGCAAGCGCTTTATTTAAAGGCGCTGAAGATATAAAAGATTAGCAAGTACAGGAGAGAGCATGCAACGTCGTCATTTTCTTCAGGCCAGCGCAGCGTGTTCGCTGGCGTCGGTGGCGGGCTTGTCCATGGCACAGCCCGGCGCCTGGCCCAGCAAGCCGGTTCGCATTGTGGTTCCGTTCACGCCCGGAGGCACAACCGACATGGTGGCTCGCCTGATTGGTGTGGAGCTGAGCAAGCAGCTGGGCCAGCCTGTCATCGTGGAAAACAAGCCTGGCGCAGGCACGGTGATTGGCGTGGACCATGTGGCCAAGCAGCCTGCTGATGGCTACACCTTTGTCTGCGTTGCCAACAGCTTTACCGCCAATAAAACGCTGGTGAAAAACCTGCCCTATGACACGACCAAGGACCTGCAGCCCGTGGCGCTGATGGGCTTGTCGGAGCATGTGCTGGCCACGCACCCCAAGAGCGGCCTGAAGACGCTGGACGACCTCAAGAAAGCGGCGCAGGCGAAGTCTGGTGCGTTGACCTATGCCTCGTTTGGCAACGGCACTTCGGCGCACCTGTCTGGCGCCTTGCTGTGCCAGATGATGGGCATTGACATGATTCACGTGCCCTACAAAGGCCAGGGGCCAGCGCTGACCGATCTGCTGGGTGGTCAGGTTACCGCCATGTTTGGCAACTGGTCTGAATTCCGTGGCCATATCGAAAGCGGCAAGCTGGTGGCGCTGGGCATGGCAACCAGACAGCGTTCGCGCTTCGCACCGAATGTGCCCACGCTGGCGGAGCAGGGCGTGGCGCTGGAATCGAATTCCTGGCAGGGGCTGCTGGCACCTGCGGGCACGCCAGACGCCATCGTGCAGCGCCTGAATGCCGAGGTCAGCAAGGCGCTGGCGTCACCCAATGTGGTCAAGGTGTTCAATGAAAGCGGCGTGGTTTCACAAGCCGGTTCCGTGGCGCAGTTCACCAGCTTTGTAGGCAGTGAAATTGGCAAGTACGGCGACATCATTCGCCGCGCCAATATCAGCATTGGATAGAAATGGCTCCCCCTGAGGGGACGGCAGCCTTTGCTGCGGGGCGGCGTGGCCGACCCAGGCACTTGCTGGTTGTCCTAGGCTTGAATTGCGTCAGTTTTTTGGGGCGCGGAAAAGTCTTTCATTGGTCAGGATTGCAAAGGAAAAGTTATGGGAAAGCTTGCACTGGCAGCCAAGATCACGCATGTGCCGTCCATCTATCTGAGCGAGCTGGATGGCCCGCGCAAAGGCACGCGCCAGGATGCGATTGACGGCCTCAAGGAGATCGGTCAGCGCTGCCGTGATCTGGGCGTGGATACGCTGGTGGTTTTTGATACGCACTGGCTGGTCAATGCCAACTATCACGTGCTGTGCGGGCCGCACTTCAAGGGCCTGTACACCAGCAACGAGCTGCCGCATTTCATCAGCCATATGCCATTCGAGTTTCCCGGCAACCCGCAGCTGGGCAAGCTGCTGGCGGCCGAGGCCAATGCGCTGGGTGTGGAGACACTGGCCCATGACGCCACCACGCTGGAGCCCGAATACGGCACGCTGGTGCCCATGCGGTATATGAACGCTGATCAGCACTTCAAGGTGGTGTCGGTATCGGCCATGTGCATGGCGCATTACCTCAACGACAGCGCACGACTGGGCTGGGCCATTCGCCGTGCGATTGAAGAGCATTACGACGGCACGGTGGCGATTCTGGCCAGCGGTTCCATGTCACATCGCTTTGCCCAGAATGGGCAGGCACCGGACTATGCATTCAAGATCTGGAGCCCGTTTCTGGAGCAGCTCGATCAGGAAGTCATCCGGCAGTGGAAGGCGGGCGAATGGGCCACTTTCTGCGGCATGCTGCCAGAGTACGCGGCGAAGGGGCATGGCGAAGGTTTCATGCATGACACCGCCATGCTGATGGGCGCTCTGGGCTGGTCGGCGTATGACGGCAAGGCCGAGATCGTGACCCCATATTTCGGGGCCTCGGGCACAGGCCAGCTCAATGCGGTATTCCCCGTCACACCGCAGGACGGGGCGGCCGTTCCTGCCGCGCAGGCATCTGCGGGCGCAGCGGCTTCGCTGGGTGCAAGACTCTAAGAAGAAGGAAGGCGAATTCATGCCGCATGTCGTGATTCTCTACACCGGCAATCTGGAGTCCTGCACCGACATGTCGGGGCTGTGCCGCAAGCTGGCGGACACCATGCAGACCGTGCGCGCCGAAGATGGCTCACAGGTCTTTCCCACGGGCGGCACGCGCGTGTTTGCCTACCCCGCGCCGCACTATGCCGTGGCCGATGGCGGCGCTGCTGGCATGGCTGCCGGTGGTGATGGGAACTATGGCTTTATCTACCTCAATCTGCGCATGGGGCGCGGGCGCTCTGATGCGGTCAAGAAGCAGGCTGGTGATGCCCTGCTGCAATGCGCCAAAGCCCATCTGCAGCCGGTGTTCGACAAGCATCACCTGGGGCTGACCGTGCAGGTCGATGAAGCGCCAGGGCAGGTTTATGACGGCAAGCACAGCACGTTGCATCCACTTTTTGCAAAGCACTGAATATGTTCTCTGAAGAACTCATCACACAACTGGCTCAGGAACTCGATGCCAGCGAAAAATCGCGCCAGCAGGTGGAGCATTTTTCCAAGCGTTTTGCGGGCATGACGATCGAAGATGGCTACCGCGTCTCGCGTGCCTGGGTGGCCATGCAACTGGCTGCTGGTCGCAAGGTCATAGGCCACAAGATCGGCCTGACTTCACGCGCCATGCAGATGGCCAGCCAGATCGACGAGCCGGACTACGGTACTTTGCTCGACTCCATGCTTTATACGGCCAAACCCGGCGCAGTGCTTGAGATAATTGCATCCAATTTCATAGCGCCGCGGGTGGAGGTGGAGCTGGCTTTTGTGCTTAAGTCACCGCTGCGCGGGCCGGGTCTTGCAGGTGGCAAGGAAGTGACGCTGCAAGACGTGCTGGCCTCTACCGAATACATCACCCCGGCGATTGAAATCATTGACTCGCGCATCGAGCAGTTTGACCGCCACACCAAGGTCATGCGCAAGGTGTTTGACACCATCAGCGACAACGCGGCCAACGCTGGCATTGTGGTGGGCGCAAAGCGCGTTGATTCTGCAAGTCTGGACCTGCCATGGTGCGGCGCCATCCTCCGCCAGAACGGTGTGGTGGAAGAGACCGGGCTGGCTGCTGGTGTGCAAGGCCACCCTGCGATTGGAGTGGCCTGGCTGGCCAACAAGCTGGCGCCATGGGGCGAGTTTCTGGAGGCCGGGCAGATTGTGCTGGCGGGGTCGTTTACGCGGCCTGTAGCAGCCAAGGCTGGCGATGAATTTGAAGCGGATTACGGCGCGCTTGGAAAGCTGCAGTTTCGCTTCGTTTGAGTTTGCATGGCTGGCGCGATCTGCGCGGCCATGAGGAGAGAGAAATGTCCTTGCAATTACGCGACCCCTGCCTGCTGAAAAGCCAGTGCCTGATTGATGGTCAGTGGCTGGCCGCCAGAGACGGCGCCACGATTGACGTGAACAACCCGGCTACTGGCGAATTGCTGGTGGCCGTGCCCAAGCTGGGCGAGGCGGAAACGCAATCTGCCATCAATGCTGCAGAGCGTGCTTTTGTGCAGTGGAAGGCCAAGACCGCCGATCAGCGCGCGGCTGTGCTGCACAAATGGTTTGAGCTGCTGATGGCCAACCAGGAAGATCTGGCGCAGATCATGACGGCAGAGCAGGGCAAGCCGCTGGCCGAGTCGCGTGGTGAGATTGCCTATGCAGCTTCTTATGTGCAGTGGTTTGCAGAAGAAGCCCGCCGCATCTATGGCTCCACCGTTCCTTCGCCCTGGGGCGACAAGCGCATTGTGGTGACCAAGGAGCCCGTGGGCGTGTGCGCTGCCATCACACCGTGGAACTTCCCTGCCGCCATGATTACGCGCAAAGTGGCACCTGCGCTGGCAGCGGGTTGCACCATCATCGTCAAGCCCGCGCAGCAGACGCCGCTGTCGGCGCTGGCGCTGGCCGAGCTGGCGCAGCGTGCTGGTGTTCCCGCAGGTGTTTTCAGCGTGCTGACGGGATCCTCGCGCTCCATTGGTGGCGTGCTGACGGGCAGCATGGCAGTGCGCAAGCTCACCTTCACGGGCTCTACGGAAGTGGGCCGTGTGTTGGCCGCGCAATGCGCACCAACGCTCAAGAAAATGTCGCTGGAGCTGGGTGGAAACGCGCCCTTCATCGTGTTCGATGACGCCGATCTGGATGCCGCTGTGGAAGGCGCCATGGCTTCCAAATATCGCAACACCGGCCAGACCTGCGTTTGCGCCAATCGTCTGCTGGTGCAGGATGGTGTGTACGACGCTTTCATGGCCAAGCTCAAAGCAGCGGTGCTGGCCCTCAAGGTTGGCAATGGCGCGCAGGATGGCATCACGCAGGGCCCGCTGATTGACGATGCGGCCGTGGAGAAGGTGGAGGAGCTGGTGCAGGATGCTGTGGCCAAGGGTGCAGAGGTCATCACCGGCGGCAAGCGCAGTGCACTGGGGCGCAGCTTTTACGAACCCACGATTTTGGGCAACGCGCAGGATGGCATGCGCATCGCCAAGGAAGAAGTCTTTGGCCCTGTGGCACCGGTTTTCCGCTTCAAGACTGAGGAAGATGCGATTCGCATGGCCAACGATACGGAGTTCGGTCTTGCTGCCTACTTCTATGCCCGGGATGTAGGCCGTGTGTGGCGCGTGGGCGAGGCGCTGGAATACGGCATGGTGGGCATTAACAGCGGCATCATCAGCACGGCCGTGGCACCGTTTGGCGGCGTCAAGCAGTCGGGCATGGGGCGCGAAGGCGGGGCGGCGGGTATCGAGGAATATGTCAGCACCAAATACCTGTGTGTTGGCTACTGATCGAATGAGGATTTTGTGATGCAGACCCCCGTAAATGCTTTCAAGGCTGCGATTGCCCAGGGGCAGCCGCAGATCGGACTCTGGCAGAGCCTGGGCAGCCCGTATTCGGCAGAAATTTGTGCGGCAGCAGGCTTTGACTGGCTGCTTATTGATGGTGAACATGGTCCGAATGACACGCTGACGCTGCTGAGCCAGTTGCAGGCCATTGCGGCCTACCCCGCAACCCACGCCGTGGCGCGCATTCCCATGGGGCATGGCGAGGTTGGCGAGATGCTGATCAAGCAGTATCTGGACATGGGCGTGCAGACGCTGCTGGTGCCCATGGTGGAGACCGCCGAGCAGGCTGCGCGCATCGTGCGCGGCTCGCGTTACCCGCAGGACGATGGCCGGGGCGGCATTCGCGGCATGGCGGGGGCGCGTGCTTCGGGCTGGGGGCGGCGTGCCAGCTACTACCACGAGGCCAATGCCCAGATCTGCATGCTGCTGCAGGTGGAATCGGTCGCAGGCCTGAACAATCTGGACGAGATTGCCGAAACCGAAGGCGTGGATGGCGTCTTCATTGGCCCGGCGGATCTGTCGGCCGCCATGGGCCATGTGGGCAACCCCGGTCACCCCGATGTGCAAGCGGCCATTGCCGATGCCATCGCGCGCATTCGCAAGGCTGGCAAGGCCGCAGGCATTCTGACGCCCAATGAAGAGCTGGCGCGCAAGTATCTGGCGCTGGGCTGCAGCTTCGTCGCCGTGGGGCTGGATACGGGCCTGCTGGTGCAGGCCACCAGCGCATTGGCAACGCGATTCAAGGATGTAAAGCCCGTTGCGCCCAGCAGCACTTACTGAGGGCGCAGGGCAGTAGTGACCTTGCGCTTGTTCGTGCGGCCGGGCTCTTACATACAATCAGGCCAGCAACCTCACCTTTGTTATGACTCAGCACGACACAACCAACGCAATTGAACCCATGCGCTCGTTTGCGCGTTCCCTGCCGATGGCCCTGCTCAAGGCCCGTGAGTCCGTCATGGTGCGCTTTCGCCCCTCCCTGCGCGCCCATGGCCTGACAGAGCAGCAGTGGCGTGTCATCCGCGCCATGTCGGCCGCCGATCACCGCCTGCGGCCCATGGAGCTGTCGCAGATGACCTTCATCAGCATGCCCAGCCTCTCGCGCCTGCTCAAGACGCTGGAAGGACGTGAGCTGATCAAGCGCGGCCGCCATGTGGGTGACCTGCGTGGCTCGGAGTTCGGACTCACCCCTGCAGGCCACGCCATCGTGGCTGAAATCGCACCGCACTCCGAAGAGACCTATGCCGAGATCGAGCGGCTGGTGGGCAGCAAGGAAATCGAGCAGCTGTACTACGTACTTGAGCATGTGGTGCAGCGCCTGGGCCTGCCCGGCGACGACGAGCTGGGCGCCGAATAGCCCGGCCACGGCACAATGCAGGCATGAGTTCTGCGATTGCCGTCATCGACTTTGAAACCACTGGCATGAGCCCCGCGCAGGGCGCGCGGGCGACCGAGGTCGCCATCGTGCTGCTGGAGCATGGCCGCGTGGTGGACCGCTACCAGAGCCTGATGCAGACCGGCGCCTGGGTGTCCCCCTTCATCACCGACCTGACCGGGATTACCAACGAGATGCTGCGCACCGCGCCGCCAGCCGCAGATGTCATGCGCGAAGCGGCGCGTTTTGTGGGCAGCGCGCCCATGGTGGCGCACAACGCATCGTTTGACAGCAAGTTCTGGCAGGCCGAGCTGGCGCTGGCCGGGCAAGCCGCTCCCCACGCCTTTGCCTGCACAGTGCTGCTGTCGCGCCGCATTTACCCGCAGGCGCCCAGCCACAGCCTGGGCAATCTGGCGCGCTATCTGCAGCTGCCCGACACGGGCCGGGCGCACAGGGCGCTGGCCGATGCAGAAATGGCAGCCGCCCTGCTGGCGCGCATGCAGCAGGACCTGAGTACCCGCCATGCACTGCCCTGGCCGCAGCACGAGCTGCTGATGCAGCTGCAGCGCTGCACCAAGGCCCGCATGCCCGCCTGGCTGGCCGAACAGGCTGCGCAGCGCAGTCTTACAGCAGGCTGATGCGAAGCGGCGCTGTCGCTTTCTGGCTCTGCTGATATTTCATGGTTTTTGGCCTCTTGCCATTGACAGTAAAGCGCAGACAGCTATGAATTGATGAGCGGGCTGGAGCGAATTGATCGCCTAAATCCTTACGGACCCTGAATGGGAGGGTTCCGCCCGATAATCCCCCTCTGCTGTTGCAGACCTCACGGCCTGCTGTTCGTGAACCGTGGCGCGCTTTTGCAGCGGCCATTTTGTGCTCCTGCTTTTGTGAACTCCGCCCTGCCCACCTCTGTCCTGCGTACTGCCGAGCCTTTCTCGCAGCGCGAATTTCGCGATGCGCTGGGGCAGTTCGCCACGGGCGTCACCATCATCACGGCGCGCAGTGCCGAGGGGCATGCGGTGGGCACCACGGTCAGCTCGTTCAATGCGCTGTCGCTGGCGCCTTCGCTGGTGCTGTGGAGCCTGGGCCTGAAAGCCAACTCCCTGCCCGTGTTTCGCGAGGCCACGCACTACGCCGTCCATGTCCTGTCGGCTTCGCAAAAGCCCCTGGCCGAGCTGTTTGCCCGCAAGGGTGCTGACCGCTTCAGCCACACGCCTCACCATGATTCGGGGCATGGAGTGCCCTTGCTCGAAGGCTGCAGCGCAATCTTTGAATGCCGCAATCTGCGCCAGCACGAGGAGGGCGATCACCTGCTCTTCATCGGTGAGGTCGAGCGCTGCGAGCACCATGCCAGCCGCTCCCCGCTGCTCTATCACGGCGGCCATATGCACACACACGGCCCGATCTGAGCCTGAGCCGCCTGACTGGGAAGCTACCTAGTCAGCTTGAACGATACGAGCTTCCAACGCCCGTCCTAGATTGCCCAGGTTCTCTGGACAACAACTTCACGGCATTGGAGGTTCATCATGATCGAGTGCGAAGACAGCGTTATCCGTACCCAGGCCCAGGTACCTACCCAAGGGCACAGCGGCATCCAGCTCAAACGAATTTCTCCCGTCATCGGGGTGGAAGTCTCGGGCATTGATCTGCGCCAGCCTTTGAACGACGCCCAGGCCCAGGAACTGCGCCAGGCCCTGGTGGCACACAAGGTGCTGGTGTTTCGTGACCAGAACATCACCGCAGCCCAACATGTGGCATTTGCCCGCCGCTTTGGCGAATTGGAACTGCACCCGGTTTTCCCGCATCACCCCGACCACCCTGAACTGGTGCTGCTGGGCGGCAACAGCAAGATTCCCGGCACCGAGAACGTTTATCACACCGATGTTTCCTGGCGCGAGACGCCTTCCATGGCCTCCATACTGCGCTGCGTGGAATGCCCCGAAGTCGGTGGCGACACGGTGTGGATCAATATGGAGGAGGCTTACGAAAAGCTGCCCGAGACGCGCAAGGAGCAGATTGCCAAGCTGTTTGCCGTGCACGACATCCTGCCCTCCTTTGGTGCCCGCATGACGCCTGAGGAGCAGGCCCAGGCCCGCTCCAAATATCCGCCCGTGGTGCACCCCGTGGTGCGCACCCACCCCGAAAGCGGCAAGAAAATTCTGTATGTGAACGAGACCTTCGTCACGCATTTCTCCAACTTCACGTCGGACTACTCGGGCTTCCGTTCGGCCAACGAAATCCATGCCCAGCAGCATGATCTGATGGAGTATCTGTTGCGCCAGCCCGGCATTCTGGAATACCAGATGCGCCTGCACTGGGAGCCCAACACCATCGCCATGTGGGACAACCGTTCCACCCAGCATTACGCGATTCAGGACTATTTCCCCGCGGTGCGCCGCATGCACCGCGCCACAGTCATTGGCGACAAGCCGTTTTAATGTGCGCTTAAACCGTTTGCTGCAAGCTGGATTGGGAAGCTGTTTAGAGTGAACGGCTCTGCACTCCCCATCCCGTTAGAGAGACATATATGCAGCAACAGGATTTTGATTTTCTGGTCATTGGCGGCGGCTCGGGCGGCGTGCGCGCCAGCCGTGTGGCGGCCAGCTTGGGTGCCCGGGTGGCTGTGGTGGAAGCTGCGCAACTGGGCGGTACCTGTGTCAACGTGGGCTGCATTCCCAAAAAGCTGCTCAGCCACGCCGCACATTTCAGCCAGCTGGCCGAAGAAGCCAAAGGCTTTGGCTGGCAGCTGGGTAAGCCGCAGTTCGACTGGCCCACGCTGATTGCCAACAAGGACCGCGAAATCACGCGTTTAAACGGCGTGTACGCCAAAATGCTGGCCGGGGCAGGGGTCAGCGTCATTCAAGGCCGCGCGACGCTCTCAGGCCCCAATAGCGTGCTTGTGAACGGCCAAACACTGAACGCCCGCCACATCCTGATCGCCACCGGCGGAACGCCCAGCCTGCCCGATATTCCGGGTGTGGAGCATGCCATCAGCTCCAACGAGGCATTCCACCTCAAGGAACTACCCCGGCGCGTGGTGGTCGTGGGCGGTGGCTATATCGCGGTGGAATTTGCCTCCATCTTCCATGGTCTGGGGGCTGAAACCACCTTGCTGCACCGCAGCCAGCAACTGCTGCGCGGCTTTGATGCGGATCTGGGCCTGCATCTGGCGCAGGAAATGGCACGCCAGGGCGTGGCCATACGCTGGAGTGAAGAGATTCAGGCCATAGAAAAGCAGGCCGATGGTCTGCACCTGCAGCTCAAGAGTGGCGAGCAACTGGTGGTGGACTGCGTGATGTATGCCACCGGGCGCGTGCCACTGACTGCCGGGCTGGGCCTGGAAGCCGCTGGCGTGAAGACCAATGACAAGGGTGCGATTGAGGTGGACTCGCACTTCACCACCCGTGTGCCGTCGATTCACGCCGTGGGCGATGTGATTGACCGCATGGCGCTGACGCCTGTGGCGCTGGCCGAAGGCACTGTCGTGGCGCACCATCTGTTTGGCCATGGCGGCAAGAGCGCGCCCGACTATGAGCTGGTGCCTACGGCGGTGTTCTCTCACCCGCAGGTGGGCACGGTGGGGCTGTCGGAAGAGGCGGCACGCCAGCGCTTTGGCGCGGTGCAGATCTTCCAGTCGAGCTTTCGCCCGCTGAGCAACCGCATGGGCGGCGAGCCTGAAAACGTGTTTCTCAAGCTCATCGTCTCCAAAGCCGACCAGCGTGTGCGCGGCGTGCACATGGTGGGCGAGGGCGCGGGCGAGCTGATGCAGGGCTTTGCCGTGGCGCTTCAATGCGGTGCCACCAAACCGCAGTTCGATGCGACCATTGGCATACACCCCACGGTGGCCGAGGAGCTGGTCACCATGCGCGAGCCAACCCGGGAATAAAAAATGGGCCTTTTCAGGCCCATTCCTTTATCTATCAAGCGCAAGCAGCTATGAATAGATGAGTTCTTTAGCGCGCACAGCGCAAGTGAGGACACCAAGCAAGAGCCGCCTCGCGGCGGGGCCGCCCAGGCGAAGCTCCTCAGGAGGTGGTAATCCTAGCCTCCGGCAGCTCGATCTTCACCTCCAGCACTTCCAGGTTTTCCTGGCGCTCCAGGTTCACCTTGATGTCATTGGGATCAATGGACACGTACTTGGAAATCACGGCCATCAGCTCTTTTTGCAGTGCGGGCAGATAGTCGGGCTTGCTGCTTTCGCCGCCGCCCACGCGCTCACGCGCGAGAATGATTTGCAGGCGCTCCTTGGCGACTGAAGCCGACTTCTTCTTCTCTCCCAGCAGAAACGACAACATGGACATTGCGCTTACCTCCCGCCAAAGATGCGCTTGAAGAAACCAGGCTTGACGGCTTCGGTAAAGCGCATGGGCTTGTCTTCACCCAGGAAGCGCGAAACCACGTCCTGATAGGCCTCGGCCACGTCAGAGCCCTGCATGTGCACGGCTGGAATGCCCTGGTTGGACGCCTGCAGCACGGTTTCCGATTCAGGAATCACGCCAATCAGCTCGATACGCAGAATGTCCTGAATGTCTTCCAGCGACAGCATCTGGCCATCTTCCACGCGGTTGGGGTTGTAGCGCGTGATCAGCAGATGCTCCTTGATCTTCTCGCCCCTGGTGGCGCGATCGGTCTTGGAGCTGAGCATGCCCAGAATGCGGTCCGAGTCGCGCACGGACGAGACTTCGGGGTTGGTCACCACCAGCGCTTCATCTGCGTAGTGCATGGCCATCAGCGCACCGCTTTCGATGCCGGCGGGCGAGTCGCAGACGATGTATTCGAAGTCCATGCCGGACAGGTCGTCCAGCACCTTCTTCACACCTTCTTGCGTCAGCGCTTCCTTGTCACGGGTCTGAGAGGCCGCCAGCACGAACAGGTTGTCGCACTGCTTGTCCTTGATCAGGGCTTGGTTCAGATTCGCTTCACCCTGGATGACGTTGATCAGGTCATAGACCACGCGGCGCTCGCAGCCCATGATCAGGTCCAGGTTGCGCAAGCCCACATCAAAATCAATCACAGCGGTCTTGTGACCGCGCAGAGCGAGGCCCGATGCGAAGCTGGCGCTGGTGGTGGTCTTGCCGACCCCGCCTTTGCCAGAGGTCACGACGACGATTTTGGCCATGTTTGCACGATTCCTTAAAGACAGATGAGGCAGGTTAATAGGTTGTTCGGTGCGTCTGTCACACCGGCTCGATGATGATCTTCTCGCCCTCCAGACGGACTTTGGCAGCCTTGCCAGAGACATCTGCAGGTAAATCGGTCTCGATTGTGCGATAGATACCTGCAATAGAGAGCAATTGCGGCTCCATGCAAGTGCTAAATATTCTTGCGCTGGTATTGCCACTGGCTCCGGCCACGGCGCGGCCACGCAGCGGCGCATAGACGTGGACGTTGCCGTCTGCAATCACCTCAGCACCATAGCTGACGATGTCCAGTACGACAATATCGGTTCCCTTGGCATAGACGCGCTGACCGGAGCGCAGAGGGCGGTCCACGATCAGGGCATCGGCCTGCGGTGCGGGGATTTCGACCTCGTGCACCACTT
Source organism: Comamonas fluminis (assembly GCF_019186805.1). Lineage (NCBI taxonomy): Bacteria > Pseudomonadati > Pseudomonadota > Betaproteobacteria > Burkholderiales > Comamonadaceae > Comamonas > Comamonas fluminis. The sequence continues at coordinate 79,025 of NZ_CP066783.1, forward strand.
CCACTTCGCGGATGATTTCGTGAATTTCCGGCTCGGCGCGGCGTATGGGCGTTGCATCGGGGGCCGCGGTCAGGCCCAACGCGTGGGCGGCCTCCATCTGCCCGGGGCTGCCGCCGCGCACCGCCACAGGCACGGTGCGATGGGCACGCAAGGCATCTACCAGGGCCACAAAATCAATGCTTTCCCCGGCCTCGCGCACCTGGCTCAGGTCGATGAGCACGGGGTCGTTGTCGAAAAAGTCGGGGTCATCGGCAAGGCGACTGGCCAAGTCCTGCGTCAGGGCTTGCATGTCGGTGCTGCGAAGCACTACCGACAGCACCGGCAGTTGTGCGCTCTTGAGGTCAAAGCTGGGGCGCTCGGCGCCGGTCGATTCAACAGACATGGATGGGATCAGCGCACGCAAGGTGCTCTATGAGGACGCCAAAGTGTACCTGCCTGCCAGTGAAAGATATGGTCACCGAGTGTTTGCACAGCAACACTTGATGTGTCTCAGAGGGCGGACAGCCCCGGCTCTGGATGAAAATACAGTCATGTCTCCAGAGCTTTTGATCCAGGGCGCCTGTGCCAGCATCACCTTGCGCCGTCCTGAAGTTGCCAACAAACTGATGCCCGAAGACCTGATGGTGCTGCGCCGCCATATCGACGAGGTCAACGCCAACCCCCATGTGCTGGTGCTGACGCTGCAGGCCGTGGGCCGGCATTTCTGCAGCGGCTATGACATTGGCGAGATTGCCAACAGCCAGAACGAAGGCAGCTCCTTTGGCGAGATGGTGGACGCCATCGAAAACTGCCACGCCGTCACCATCGCGGCCATTCAGGGTGGTGTGTTTGGCGGTGCCACGGATATGGCGCTGGCCTGCGACTTCCGCGTGGGTGGTGCCAACAGCCAGATGTTCATGCCCGCAGCGCGGCTGGGCCTGCATTTCTATGCCTCGGGCCTGGAGCGTTATGTGACGCGGCTGGGTGTGGATACAGCCAAGCGCTTGTTTCTGACCTGTGAGAAGCTGCAGGCCCCGGCCATGAAGGACTGCGGTTTTCTGACCGACCTGGTGGATGGCGAAGACATTGCCCCGCGCGTTGCGCAATTGCAGAACACGCTGGCAGGCATGGCACCGCTGGCGCTGCTGGGCATGAAAAAGCACCTGAACGCCATCGTGCGCGGCGCGCATGACAGAGCCAGCATTGATGCGGCTGTGCAGGCGACGATTGAATCAGCCGACCTGAAAGAAGGTGGTGCGGCGTGGCGTGAAAAACGCCAGCCGCAGTTCACGGGCCGTTAAGCAGAGGCTCCGGCCTTTGCCAGGTGCTCTTTCGCAAACGCCTCATACCAGCCCAGACAGCCGGGGTTGGCCATGGCGTCTTTGTTGACAACTTTGTCCAGAGGCTGGCCCAGCAGCAGCTTTTTGATGGGCAGCTCCTGCTTTTTGCCGCTGAGCGTGCGCGGTATCTCGGCCACGGCAAAGATATCGTCGGGCACAAAGCGCGGCGACAGGGCGGTGCGAATGGCCGTGTTGATGCGCCCGCGCAGCTCTGCGTCCAGCTCCACCCCGGGGCGCAGGGCCACAAACAGCGGCATATAGCTGTCTTTGCCCAGATATTCCAGGTCCACCACCATGCTGTCCAGCACTTCGGGCAGGGCTTCCACGGCGCTGTAGATCTCGCTGGTGCCCATGCGCAGGCCGTGGCGGTTGATGGTGGCGTCGCTGCGGCCATAGATGATGCAGCCGCCCTGTGACTGGATGCGTATCCAGTCACCATGCCGCCAGACACCGCCCATCTCCGCCGGGCCATCGCCGCCACCGAGCTTGCGGCCGTGACCAGCGGGATACATGTCGAAATAGCTGCTCAGATAGCGTTTACCGAATGGGTCGCCCCCACGCTTCCCCACTGCGTGTGGGGCGCTGCCCCCCGAGGGGGCCTTCGCACCTTGAGGCGGCTCGGCGGTGCTCACATCACCCCACAGAAACAGCGGCATGGACGGAATGGGCTGGGTGCAGACTAGTTCGCCCACCTCGTCCATGACGGGCAGGCCTTGTTCGTTCCAGGCTTCCACGGCAGAGCCCAGCTGCAGGCATTGCATGACGCCCGGGGCCTGGGGCAGTTCGCGGTTGCCGCCGATAAAGGTGCCCGCGAAGTCGGTGCCGCCCGATAGGTTGTTCCACCAGATGTCGGGGTGTCCCAGCTTCGCAAACTGCGCTGTGCCCCATTGCTGAACGTCTGGCGGCAGCGGCGAGCCTGTGCTGCCCAGCCCGCGTATGCGCGAGAGGTCGCCGCAGCGGGAAAGCTCAACCCCGGCCTTCATGCAGTTGGTATAGAAGGCCGCGCCTGAGCCAAAGCTGGTCACGCCCGTCTCGGCGGCAAAGCGCCACAGCGTACCCCAGTCGGGCTTGTCTTTGCTGCCGCCGGGGCTGCCGTCAAAGATCACGCAAGTGGTGCCGCCCAGCAGGCCGGATACCTGCGCATTCCACATCACCCAGCCGGTGGAGCTGTACCAGTGATAGCGCTCGCCCCAGCTGTTGGGGTGGTAGCTGCAGCCAATGTCGTTGTGCAGCGTCTTGAGCTGTACGGCCACCAGCACCATGCCGCCATGGCCGTGAACAATGGGCTTGGGCAGGCCGGTGGTGCCGCTGGAATAGACAACCCACAGTGGGTGGTCAAACGGCAGCCACTCGGGCTCAAAGGCTGCAGTCTCAGCATCATTTCTGGCTGTAACGCTTATGTAATCAGCGGTGTCAGCTATCTTTATTGATATGTCCAGATTCGGCACCAGCACCACATGCTGCACGCTGGGCAGGCCTTCGCGCAGTTGCTGCAGCACTTCGCGGCGGTCAATGTCTTTGCCGGCGTAACGCACGCCATCCACGGCAATCAGCGCCTTGGGGGTGATCTGCGTGAAGCGGTCCAGCACGGCGTTGGTGCCCATGTCGGGGGCGCAGATGCTCCAGATCGCGCCCAGGCTGGCACAGGCCAGAAAGGCGATGATGGCTTCAGGAATATTGGGCAGATAAGCGGCCACCCGATCGCCCTTGCCCACGCCTTGCGCGCGCAGGTGCAGGGCCAGCGCGGCCACCTGGCGCTGCAGGTCGGGCCAGCTCAGCTCGCGGTGCAGGCCTAGCTCGTTGCGGCTGATGACGGCTGGCATGCCTGCCGCATGGGCGGGCTGCACATGGCGCAGCACCTGGCGTGTGTAGTTCATCTGCGCACCGGGAAACCACTGCGCACCGGGCATGACGTTCCTGGCCAGCACCGCGCTGTGGGGCGTAGGGGACTGCAGATCGAAGTAGTCCCAGACGCTTTGCCAGAACGCGTCCAGATCCGTGGTGGACCAGCGCCACAGCGCGTCATAGCTATCAAAGCTCAGGCCGCGCGTGCTGCGCAGCCAGTCCTGGTAGCGGCGTATCTGTGGAACAAAAGCGGGCGGGGTGGAGTGGGGATGTGCAGTAGCCATAAATTCAGCGTAGCGCCGCGCTTGTGGCGCGTCACCGGGACTCACCCCGGGGAAAGGTCACCGACTTGACACCGCGGCGCTGCAGACGCCCCTGCACGGCTATTCATGCATTGGGATAATCGGGGCTGTTTTCATCGTCACTGGCGGTCGCCCACGGCCCGCACTTCATGTCTGCTTTGCCCACCCGTGTGCTGTCTGTCATCCCGCCGATGACGCAGCTCAACACTCCCTATCCCTCCACCGCCTATCTCACGGGCTTTCTGCGCTCGCGTGGCATTTCGGCGGTGCAGGAAGACCTGGCGCTGGCGCTGGTGCTGCAGTTGCTCTCGCCCGACGGCCTGCGCGCCGTGGCCGCGCGCGTGGCGGCTCTGCCTCCAAAGAAGCGCACGCCAGCCGTGCAATCCTTTGCAGAGCAGCAGGATCGCTATCTGGCCACCATCGCGCCCACCATTGCGTTTTTGCAGGGGCGCGACTCCACGCTGGCCCACCGCATTGCGGGCCGTCACTTTCTGCCCGAAGGCCCGCGCTTTGCCACGCTGGATGTGTATGAGGATGAAGAGGGCGGTGACCCGCTGGGCTGGGCCTTTGGCGCCCTGGGTTTGCAGGACAAGGCCAAGCACCTGGCCACGTTGTATCTGAACGATCTGGCCGATGTGCTGCGTGACGCGGTGGATGAGCGCTTTGAGTTCGTGCGCTACGCCGAATCGCTGGCGGGCAGCCAGCCCACGTTTGACCCGCTGGCCAAGGCGCTGGCGGCCCCTGCGAATCTGGTGGACGAAGTGCTGGAGCGCCTGACGCTGGAGGTCGTGGAGCGCCATCAGCCCACGGTGGTGCTGCTGTCTGTGCCGTTTCCCGGCTCGGCCTATGCGGCGTTTCGCATCGCCCAGACCATCAAAAAGCACCACCCGCAGATTGCCACCGTGCTGGGCGGCGGCTTTGTGAATACCGAGCTGCGCGAACTGGCCGAGCCTCGCGTGTTCGACTACTTCGACTTTGTGACGCTGGACGCGGGCGAGCGCCCGCTGCTGGCGCTGCTGGCGCATTTGCGCGGCGAGCGCGGTAAATCGCGCCTGGTGCGCACCTTTGTGCGTAACGACCAAGGCCAGGTGCAGTACGTCAACATGATGGAGTCCGACATCGCCTTTGCCGAGGTCGGCACCCCCACCTGGGACGGCCTGCCGCTGGACAAATATCTGTCGCTGCTGGACATGCTCAACCCCATGCACCGCATGTGGAGCGACGGGCGCTGGAACAAGCTCACCGTGGCCCACGGTTGCTACTGGAAGAAGTGCAGCTTCTGCGATGTGAGCCTGGACTACATCGGCCGCTATGAAGGCGCCAACGCCAGCGTGCTGGCCGACCGCATTGAAGCCATCGTCGCGGAAACCGGCCAGACCGGCTTTCACTTTGTCGATGAAGCTGCCCCGCCCAAGGCGCTCAAAGCCTTGTCGCAGGAGCTGATTGCGCGCAACGCAGGCATCAGCTGGTGGGGCAATGTGCGCTTTGAGAAAACCTTCACACCCGAGCTGGCCGAGCTGATGGCCGACAGCGGCTGCATCGCCATCTCAGGCGGCCTGGAAGTGGCGTCTGACCGCCTGCTGGAGTTGATGAAAAAAGGCGTGACCGTCGATCAGGTGGCACGCGTGACCAAGGCGTTTTCCGAGGCCGGAATTCTGGTGCACGCCTATTTGATGTATGGCTTTCCCACGCAAACCGTGCAGGACACGGTGGACGCGCTGGAATATGTGCGCCAGCTCTTCCTCAACGGTTGTATTCAAAGCGGGTTCTTTCACCGCTTCAGCTGCACTGTGCATTCGCCTGTGGGCCTCAACCCCGAGGAATACGGCATTGAGCTGCCGCCGCTGCCAGAAGGCAGCTTTGCCAAGAATGACCGCCCCTTCATCGACCCCACAGGCGTCGACCACGATGCCCTGGGCGTGGCGCTGAAAAAAGCCATCTACAACTTCATGCACGGCATTGGGCTTGAAGAAGATGTGCGCATGTGGTTCCCCTTCAAGGTGCCCAAACCCACCGTCAAGCGCGACCGCATTGCGCGGGCGCTGCAGTCACGTTGATTTTTTTGATAGCTGATTGCACAAGCTAATTATGGGTTTTATGTGCATTTGAACCTAAAGTCCAAGATTGGATTGTGCTAGAAGCTATTGATTTGATAGTTGAGCCTTTGACGAGCGGGTTTTCCGCGTCAGAAAGAGACCACTGCGCGTGCAATACCAGTGCTTGCACGCCCCCATCAGACAAGCCCGGCTTGCCATAATCTGCCCCGTTTAATAACTCCAGGAGTGACGGGATGGGAATGTTTCAATGGACGGAGCGGTCGTCCGATGTCTTGCAGGGCGGTGGCGTCATTGGCCCCGATGAGCGGCTGCCCTGGGCGCAAACCGGCCTGATGGGCATTCAGCACGTGATTGCCATGTTTGGTTCCACCGTGCTGGCACCCATCCTCATGGGTTTCGACCCCAACCTCGCGGTGCTGATGAGCGGCATCGGCACGCTGATTTTCTTCATCATCACCGGTGGCAAGGTGCCCAGCTATCTGGGCTCATCCTTCGCCTTCATCGGCGTGGTGAACATCGCCACCGGCTATGTGGCCAGTCAGGGTCCAAGCAATGCCAACATCGGCGTGGCCCTGGGCGGCATCATTGCCTGCGGTCTGGTTTATCTGCTGATTGGCGTGCTGGTGCAACTGATCGGCACACGCTGGATTGAGCGCTTCATGCCGCCGGTGGTGACGGGTGCTGTGGTGGCCATTATTGGCCTGAACCTGGCGCACATTCCCATCAAGAACATGGCGGCCAACAACTTTGAAGCCTGGATGCAGGCGCTGACCTTTCTGTCGGTCGCACTGGTGGCGGTCTTTACGCGCGGCATGCTGCAGCGTCTGCTGATTCTGATTGGCCTGATTGTGGCCAGCCTGCTCTACGCGCTGTTCACCAACGGTCTGGGCTGGGGCAAGCCTGTGGATCTGAGCGGCGTGGTCAACGCTGCCTGGTTTGGCATTCCTTCCTTTCACGCCCCCGTGTTCACCACGAACGCCATGCTGCTGATCGTGCCCGTGGTCATCATTCTGGTGGCTGAAAACCTGGGCCACGTAAAGGCGGTGACGGCCATGACGGGCAAGAACCTGGACCAGTACATGGGCCGGGCCTTTATTGGCGACGGCGTGGCCACCATGGTCAGCGGCGCAGCCGGTGGTACGGGCGTGACCACCTATGCTGAAAACATCGGCGTGATGGCGGCAACGCGCATCTACTCCACTGCCGTGTTCTTTGTGGCCGCCTTGCTGGCCGTGCTGCTGGGCTTTTCGCCCAAATTCGGTGCGCTGATTCAGGCCATTCCGCTGCCGGTGATGGGGGGTGTTTCCATCGTGGTGTTCGGCCTGATCGCGATTGCTGGCGCCAAGATCTGGGTGGACAACAAGGTTGATTTCTCTGACATCAAGAACCTGATCGTGGCCGCTGTCACCCTGATTCTGGGCACGGGTGAATTCACGCTGAAGTTCGGTGAATTCGCACTGGGCGGCATTGGTTGCGCCACATTCGGCGCCATCATTCTGTATGCGCTGCTGACGCTGGGCGACCGCAAATCTGAAACTCAGATACCTAAAAAGTAAGCGCCAACATGTAATCGGGGGCATATGCCCCTGACAGCAGCGCAGGGCCTTTGCGGGTTAACCCGAAATTCGTGTTCCGCGCTGGTAACATTTCTCGCTGGAGATACGCCGCCCTACCCGGGCGGTTTTTTTTAGAGGTGCCGGCTCATCGCTGAGCATGGCCACAAGAACGCCACATCGTCCGTGCTGTCAGGCTCGAGTGTTCGGCCGGGACCTCTGAGTTTGGAGCATGCAATGTCCATCGCAGATCGCGTACGTTACCCAGAATTCCTCTCGCGTGTCATGACGGCAGAAGAGGCCGCCGCCATGATTCCCCACGGTGTCAATGTCGGCATGAGCGGCTTTACCGGAGCCGGTTACCCCAAGGCATTGCCGCAGGCCATCGCGGCCCGTGCGAAGGCAGAACATGCCCAGGGCAAGCCCTACAAGATCAATGTCTGGACCGGTGCGTCCACCGCCGCCGAGTGCGACGGCGTCATGGCAGAAGCCCATGCCCTGGGCCAGCGTCTGCCGTTCAACACCGACCCCACGGCGCGCAAGGCCGTGAACTCTGGCGAGATTGACTTCATCGACATGCACCTGTCCCATGTGGCGCAGCACGCATGGTTTGGCTTCCTGGGCCATATGAACATTGCCGTGGTGGAAGTGCTGGGCGTGACCGCCGATGGTCTGCTGATTCCCTCCACAGCGGTAGGCAACAACAAGACCTGGCTGGAAATCGCCGACAAGGTGATTCTGGAAGTCAACACCAAGCCGCCCGCCAAGATGGAAGGCATGCACGACATCTACTACGGCACGGCCATTCCGCCGCGTCGCATGCCCATCAGCATGACCCATGCCGATGACCGCATTGGCGAGCCGTATCTGAAGGTGGATCCCGCCAAGGTCATCGCCGTGGTGGAAACCCACAAGGGCGACCGTGACAATGTGTTTGCCGTGCCGGACGAGAACAGCAACAAGATCGCCAGCTACATCATCGACTTCCTCTCGCACGAGATGAAGATGGGCCGTCTGCCCAAGGAAATGCTGCCCATCCAGTCGGGCGTGGGCAATGTGGCCAACGCCGTGCTGGCAGGCCTGCTGCATGGTCCGTTCGAGAACCTGCTGGGCTTTACCGAAGTGCTGCAGGACGGCATGCTGGAGCTGATTCGCGCGGGCAAGATGAGCAAGGCCTCGGCCACCTCCATCTCGCTGGGCAAGGAAGCCTGCAAGGACTTCGAGGACAACATCGACTTCTACCGTGAACGCATCATCCTGCGTCCGCAGGAAATCTCGAACCACCCCGAGCTGGTGCGCCGCCTGGGCATCATCGCCATGAACTCGATGATCGAAGCCGACATCTACGGCAACATCAACTCCACCCACGTCATGGGCACCGGCATGATGAACGGCATCGGCGGCTCGGGCGACTTTGCGCGCAACGGCTACCTGTCCTTCTTCGTCACGCCTTCCGTGGCCAAGGACGGCAAGATCAGCTGCATCGTGCCCATGTGCTCGCACGTCGATCACACCGAGCACGACACGCAGATCATCGTCACCGAACAAGGTCTGGCCGACCTGCGCGGCCTGTCGCCCAAACAGCGTGCGCAAGTCATCATCGACAAGTGCGCCCATCCCGACTACCGCGACCAGCTGCAGGACTATTTCGACCGCTCGCGCCAGCAGGGTGCACAGCACACGCCGCACATCCTGACCGAAGCACTTTCCTGGCACCAGCGCTTCATGGACAAGGGCGATATGCGCGGGTAATAGATCCCCCCTGAGGCGCTTTGCGCCTTCCCCCAAGGGGACGACACCATCGCTGCGGGGCGGCCCTTGCTTGGTGACTCTGACTTGGAGTGTGGAGGTGGTGAAAGCTGTGCATAGTCCGCTTGGTGCTGGCGTTATGGCACCAAGCTTGTAGCATCAAAGGACGCTCTGCAAAGGGCGTCCTTTTTTCATGCACAACAAGGACTGGTATGGCGATCTGGACCCGCGAGATTGATCTCAAAGCACTGAATGCAGGCAGTGCCAACACCGCAATTTCCCACCTGGGCATTGAGTTCACCGAATACGGCGACGACTATGTGTGTGCCCGTATTCATGTCGATGAGCGCACCTGCCAGCCCTACGGCATTTTGCACGGCGGCGTCAGCGTGGTGCTGGCCGAAACACTGGGGTCCATGGCTGCCGCTTGCAGCATTCCAGAAGGCTACCGCTGCGTGGGCCTGAGCGTTACGGCCAACCATGTGCGCGCAGGCCGCAAAGGCAGTTGGATCACCGCCACAGCACGGCCTACGCATCTGGGGCGCACCACGCATGTGTGGGCGATTGAGCTGCGCGATGAAGACGGGAAGATGACCTGCAACTGCAGTTTGACGATGGCGATTCTGGCGCCGGAAGCAGCGAAGAATGTGCGGCTGGATCAGGCTTCTTTGGGTGGGGTGAAGTAGGTTTTACGCCGGTTTGTTTTTAGGGCAGGGGGCGGGTCTCGGCCCGCCAGCCGAGGTACTTTCTTTTGCTTCGCCAAAAGATAAGTACCCAAAGAAAAGGCGACCCGACTTTCTGCGTCCCTGCGCTTCGCTACGGGAAAACCTGCGTCACGCAATTCAGTCTGCGGTGCGGCAAAACTCGCTTTGCGCTGCGCGCGCCGCTCAAACAGTTGCCGCAAGTCAGTTCACGAAGCAATGCTGTCCTGCGGCAGCATTGCCCGCAGCCTGAACCGCGTGCCGCAGGCGCATCCACACGGGTGGGTACGGGCAGCCTGCAAGAGTTGTGACGAAATGGGCTTCTAGCGCTTATCCAGATTGCGGTATCAGCTATCAAATTTCACCCTGAGCTATCCCGAACCCGGTATTGCCCCTTGTGACCACGCCAGTGACGGCAAGCTCTTGGGGCTGGCAGTTGCACCGCAGAGTGCAACTGCTTCGTCATCAAATTTGCGGCAACTGTTTGAACGAAGAGCCAAAGGCGCGCAGTGAGTTTTGCCGCACAGCCTCAAGAGGTTGACGGCGCAGGTTGCCCGCAGCGAAGCGGAGGGTCGTGGACATCGGGGCTGGTGTTCTTTGCTTACTTTCTTGCACCAGCAAGAAAGTGAGTTGGCAAGGCGGGCCGAGACCCGCCCTCTGTCCTGAGCAAAACAGAGCAGTACTGAGAAAAATCACACCCCCAACAACGCCGACAATTTCTCCGGCTGCAGCAGCAGCTCAGCAGAATGTGCCTGCAGCGCAAGTCGCCCCTTTTCCATAACCGCCGCACGATCGGTGTGCGCCAGCACTTTCTTGTAGTCGCGGTCCACGATCAAGGTGGAGATACCGGTCTGGCGAATCTGCGCAATCACGCGCCAGATTTCGGCGACGACCAGCGGGGCCAGGCCTTCGGTGGCCTCATCCAGAATCAGCAGGCGGGGATTGGTCATCAGCGCCCGGCCGATGGACACCATTTGCTGCTCGCCGCCGGAGAGCTGATCGCCGCCATTGGTCAGGCGCTCCTTCAGGCGCGGAAAGGTTTCCAGTACGCGGTCATAGGTCCAGTTTTTTTGACCATCGAGACCTGCGCGTGCGCTCATCAGCAAGTTTTCCTTGACCGAGAGATTGGGGAAAACGCCGCGCCCTTCGGGGACATAGCCAATGCCCAGTTTTGCCATTTTTTCGGGGGCGAAATTCGTCACCTCGCGGCCATCGGCAAACACCTTGCCGGAGCGTGCGGGCACATAGCCCATTAGTGTGCGAATCAGCGTGGTTTTGCCCATGCCGTTGCGACCCAGCAGGCCCACGGCCTTGCCTTGCGGCAGAGTCAGCGAAACACCGTGCAGGATATGGCTGTCGCCGTAAAAAGTGTGCACCTCTTGCAGGCTGAACATGGCTTTCGCACCTTGATGAACTTCGCGCTTTTCGGCGGTGGCTTCAAGCATGTTCCTCCTCCCCTAGATACGCGGTTCGTACGACCGGATCGACGCGAATCTGATCGGGCGTACCGGTTGCCACCACTGTTCCGTTGACCATCACTGTGATGCGATCGGCAATGCGAAAGACGGCATCCATATCGTGCTCGACCAGTAGCACGGCGTGGCCTTTTTTGAGTTCCTGCAGCAGGTCCAGCATGCGCTCGGTCTCTTCGGCGCCCATGCCGGCCAGCGGCTCATCCAGCAGCAGCACGCGGGGCTCGGTGGCCAGGCACATGGCCACTTCCAGCTGGCGCTTGGCACCGTGGCTCAGGCTGCCTGCAATGCGCTCTGCATGGAGTGTCAGACCTGTACGCGCCAGCGCGGATTGCGCACGTGCCATGCTGCTGTCGCAATGCTGGGCGGGCTCCCAGATGCGCCATGGGCGCGGTCTGGACTGGGCCTGGGCGGTAAGGCGGCAGTTTTCCAGCACCGTGAATTCCGGGAAGATGGTGGTGCGCTGGTAGCTGCGGCCAATGCCTGCTTTGGCGCGTTGGGGCTGCGGCATCTGCGTTACGTCACGGCCTTCCAGCGTGATGGATCCGCTGCTGGCCGCTATCTCGCCCGAGAGCATATTGATCAGGGTGGACTTGCCTGCGCCGTTGGTGCCGATGACGGCATGGACTTCGCCCTGGTGCAGATCGATATCGACATTGTTGACAGCGACCAGCCCGCCAAAGCGCCGTGTCAGGCCGCGCACGGACATTCTGGGAGCGCGTGTTGCATCAACCATTTTTTGCTCCCGAATCAATAGCTATCAGCGCTTCATCCTTTTGCGCTGCAGCCTTTTTCTGCCATTTGTCGTTGATGCCCACCAGCCCCTTGGGCAGCAGCGCCACGAGCACGATGATGGCAATGCCCAGCGTCAGCTGCCAGTGATCGGCCGCATTGCCCATGACGGCATGGGTGCTCAGCACTTCCTTGAGCAGCACAAAGGTGAGTGTGCCCAGCACAGCGCCGCGCAGTGAGCCAATGCCGCCCAGAATCAGCATCAGCAGCACTTCACCAGAGTGGTGCCAGGCCAGCAATTCGGGGTTGACCACAGCGTCGCGTGCGGCCAGCAGAAAGCCCGCCAGGCCAGCCAGTGCACCGGCAATCACAAAGCCTGCCAGCTTGTACCAGTAGGTGGAAAAGCCGGCGGCGCGCATGCGCTGCTCATTGACGCGAATGCCCGATAGTGCATGGCCAAAACGCGAGTGGCGCAGCATGCCGATAAAGGCATAGACCAACACCAGCGCGGCCAGCACCACGTAGTACTGCACGCGGCTGCTTTCCATGTCCAGAGCGCCAATGGCAGGGCGTTGCATGAGGTAGATGCCATCGCTGCCGCCAAAGTAGCTCACGTCATGCACGACAAAAAAAGCCAACTGCGCAAAGGCCAGCGTGACCATGATGAAGTACACGCCTTTGGTGCGCAGGCTGAGTGCTCCAACCACCAGCGCATAAAGAGCGGATGCACCGACCGCTGCACCCAGCATGATGAGGAAGTTGCTGCCTTCCGTCCCCGCCGCTTTCACTGCGGCATAGGCACCCAGACCGAAGTAGGCTGCGTGTCCCAGGCTGACCAGCCCTGCGCCGCCTACCAGAATATGCAGGCTCAGCGCGAAGATGGACAGAATCATGATCTTGACGACCAGATCCGACAGATAGGCCGACCAGAAGGGCTGAGCCGCCGCCAGCAGCGCGGCGCAGGCCAGTGGCAGCACCACGCCTACCCAGATGCTTTTGGAGCGGATAGGGCGGCTTTGGTTGGTAACGGCAGGAGCTTCGGCATAGGCCTGATTGCTTTGCGGCACGGGTGTGTAGGAGGTGTTGCTCATGCTTAGCTCCGTTTACCTAGCAAGCCCTCGGGCCGCCACACCAGAATCACGGCCATCAGCAGATAGATGCTCATGCCGCTGAGCTCCTGAAAGAACACCTTGCCAAAGGTATCGACAAAGCCCACCAGCAGAGACGCAATCAGCGCGCCGGTGATGGAGCCAATGCCGCCAATCACCACCACCACAAAGCAGATGATGAGCACGCTGGAGCCCATGTTCGGATAGACCGAACTCATGGGCGCGGCAATCATTCCGGCCAGCGCTGCCAGGGCCACGCCCACGGCAAACACGATGCGGTACAGGCGCTTGATGTCTATGCCCAGGCCACGCACCATGTCGCGGTTGCTGGCCCCGGCACGAATCATCATGCCCAGGCGTGTGCGGTTGACGGTGTAGTACATCAGCAGGGCCACGACCAGGCAGGCCACGGCAGCAAAAACGTTGTACCAGGGGTACTGCATCATGCCCATCAGCGGAAAGCTGCCAGCCAGCCATGCGGGCTTTTCAAGGCCATGCACATCGTTGTCCACCAGGATGGCGCGCAGGCCTTCGAACACCAGAATCAGGCCATAGGTCATCAGCACCTGCTGCAGGTGGTCGCGCTCATAGAGAAAGCTGAAAAACGCCCATTCCAGCAAATAGCCCAGCGCCACGGCAATGAGCACGCCAACCACCAGCATGGTGATGAAATGCTGGCCCAGATAGGGCGCCAGTGAGAACGCCACATAGGCGCCAATCATGTAGAAGCTGCCATGGGCGAGGTTGATCACGCCCATGATGCCGAAGATCAGAGTTAGGCCTGAGGCCAGTAGAAACAGCAGCAGTCCGTACTGAATCGAGTTCAGGCACTGCACCACAAAGGTAGCGAGATCCACGGCAATCCTTGTGAAAGCGCGTTGACAAACTGGCGGTCAATACAGGCCAGCGAATCGCAGATTCGCGCTTGAGACGAGGCGCGTTGCCGCAGACAGCACCACAGGTGCGGCAAGGCAACGCAACGACGTATCAAAGCCTGTATTGGCCGCTTCCATTACATGCGGCAGCCGCGTGCGGGGTCTGCCAATGCCTTGACGGCAACGCCGATTTTTTTGTTTTCCTTGCCATCCACCTTGCGCAGATAAATGTCCTGCACGGGGTTGTGGGCCTTGCTCAGCGTGAAGTCACCACGAGGGCTGGGAATGGTGGCTTTTTCGATGGCGGTGCGGAACACATCTTTTTTGCTGATATCGCCACCAGCGGCCTTCAAGCCCACGGTCAGCATCTGCGCAGCGTCATAGCCTTGCACGGCATAGACATCGGGCTGCAGCTTGTAGCTTTTGGCGTAGTTGACGCGGAAGGTCTTGTCGCGTTCTGTGCCCAGTTCGTCCGCGTAGTGCAGCGTGGTCAGCATGCCCTGTGCGGCTTCGCCTTGCGCTTCCAGCGTGCCATCGGTCAGGAAGCCGGGGCCGTACAGCGGAATGGTTTTGGACAGGCCCGAGGCGTGATAGTCCTTGACGAATTTCACAGCACCAGCACCGGCGAAGAACGAGAACACTGCATCGGGTTTGGCTGCTGCAATCTCGGTCAGCAAGGCTTGGAATTCCACGTTGGGGAAGGGCAGTGTCAGCTGTTTGGTGATCTTGCCGCCGCTCTTTTCAAAGCCTTCCTTCATGCCGTTAACCGCTTCTTCACCGGCTGCGTATTTCCAGGTGATGGTCATGGCGGTTTTCTTGCCCTCCTTGGCGGCAACCAGACCCATGGGGTAGGCCGTCTGCCAGTTGCTAAAGGAGCTGCGGAAGATATTGGGCGCGCACATGGGGCCGGTCACCGCGTCGGCACCGGCATTGGGCACGATGAGCACGGTGCCGCTTTCCTTGGCAGCCTTGGCCATGGCCATGGCTACGCCAGAGTGGACCGTACCTACGATGACATCGACCTTGTCGCGCTTGATGAGGCGGTTGACGTTGTCCGTAGCCTTGGCGGGGTCGGACTCGTCATCCACCTTGAAAAATTCGATTTCACGCCCGCCCAGCTTGCCGCCCTGTTCGCCCACATACATGCGAAAGCCGTTTTCAATCGCATTACCCAGCGCCGCATAGGTGCCGCTGTAGGGCAGCATGAAGCCGACCTTGATCTTTTCCTGTGCCCAGGCACCGCTGCAGCTGGCGGCTGCGGCCAGTGCGATTGCGCTCCACTTTGCCCATTGTTTGCTCATGCTCGTCTCCTCGTGGTTGGTCTGAAATGCCGGGTTGAATCACTGGTGCTGACAGGGCGTGCGGGCCGCAAGCACACACGAGCGCACTCTAACAACTTTAGGTTTAAAGCAATACCGGCGATTGCCCTAGTGGGTGTGCTTCTGTATTGATAGCTGTGTGCGCCTGATAAATAAAGGGTTAGCTCTGTTTTGACTCCAATTCCCGCAGGCGAAAGCGTTGGATTTTTCCGGTTGCCGTCTTGGGCAGTTCATCGACAAACTCGATCAGGCGCGGGTATTTGTAGGCCGCCAGGCGCGACTTCACAAAGGCCTTGAGCTCGTCCTCTGTCGTGCTCTGGCCGGGTTTGCAGACCACATAGGATTTGGTCTTGGTCAGGCCCTGCCCATCGGTGATGCCGATGACTGCGGCTTCCAGCACGGCAGGGTGCAGTTGCAGAGTCGATTCGACCTCGAAGGGCGAGACATAGATGCCGCTGACCTTGAGCATGTCGTCGCTGCGTCCTGCGTAGGTGTAGTAGCCGTCGGTATCGCGCACATATTTGTCGCCGCTTTTGAGCCACGAGCCCTGAAAGGTGTCGCGGGTTTTTTCGCGGTTGCACCAGTACATCAGCGCGGCACTGGGGCCTTTGATGTAGAGGTCGCCAATTTCACCGTCACCCACGGGCTTGCCATCTTCGCCGCGCAGTTCCACCTCATAGCCCGGAACAGGCTTGCCCGTGCTGCCGTAGCGTATGTCGTCAGGGCGGTTGGAGATGAAGATGTGCAGCATCTCGGTGGAGCCAATGCCGTCCACGATATCGGCGTCGAAATGTGCCTTGAAGCGCTGAGCAATCTCGGCGGGCAGTGCCTCGCCAGCGGATGAACACATGCGCAGGCTGACCTGTTCGCGTGCAGGCAGCGCAGGGTGGGCCAGCATGCCTGCAAAGCCTGTGGGTGCGCCGAAGAACACAGTCGGCTGGTGCCGGGTCCAGCGCGCAAACGTGGCTTCTGGTGTGGGGCGCTCGGCCATCAGAACCACGCTGGCACCCACACTCAGGGGGAAGGTCAGTGCATTGCCCAGGCCGTAGGCAAAGTACAGCTTGGCGGCAGAAAAGCACACATCGTTTTCGGTCAGCCCCAGCACGGGCTTGGCATACAGCTCGGCCGTCCAGTAGGGGTTGGCATGGGTGTGAACGGCGCCCTTGGGCTTGCCGGTGGAACCCGAGGAATACAGCCAGAAGCCGGGGTCATCGCCCTTGGTTTTTGCGGCATGGGGCAGTGGCTGCTGCCTGTTCAGCCAGGGCTGCATGGCTTCGAAGGCGGCGGGCAGGGCGGCGCCAGATTCTTCCGGGTGAGCAACCCAGATATGGTTGACCTCATGCTGGGCATGGGCCAGTGCCTGCTGCACCATGGGCACCAGCGCGCCGTTGGTCAAAATGGCCTGAGCGCGGCTGTGCTCCAGCATATAGGCGTAGTCATCGGCGGTGAGCAGTGTATTGATTGCAACCGGCACCACGCCTGCATACATTGCTCCTAAAAACGAGATCACCCACTCGCGCATATCGTGCATGAGCAGCAGCACGCGCTCCTCGCGGTGAATGCCCGCTGCGGTCAGCCCCTGGGCCAGGCGGCGGGCCTGATCTTCCAGCTCGGCATAGCTCAGCGTGCCAACGTCGTCGGTATAGGCCGTCTTGTTGCCGCGTGCGCGGTTGATCTCAAACAGATGCTGGGCAAAGTTGAAGGGCTGGCTGAAATCGACGCTGGCGTTCATGGCTCATGCCTCCGCCGTTTTGCTCAGAGCCTGCAGTACCTGTGGCGCAGCCTGAATGGCGCTCTTGCGGTGGTAGAAGTCCAGCGCCCGCAAGCCGCCAAGCTCTGCACCGCCACCAGCGCGGCCCGGGCCGCCATGCTGGGACTGGGGCATGACATTGCCATGGCCGGAATGCAGCTTGGCCACATCGGGCGTGATGACATGAACGCGGCCGTGGCTGGCGGCCAGATCGCTGGCGGCAGCGCCCAGTGCACTGGCATCCTCGCCATACAGCGAGCAGACCAGAGAGCCTTGGCCGCGATGGGCCAGCGCCAGGCCATGCGCCAGATCGCGATAGGGCATGAGGGTGGCCACGGGACCGAAGACTTCAACGTCGTGCACCAGTGCATTGCCATCAGGGTCTTGCGTGCCCAGCAGCACGGGCTGGGCGCAGGCGGCAATGGCGGCGTCGGCATCGACCAGCGCATTGCCTCTGCCGTCATACAGCGCGCGGGTCTGGGTGAGCAACTGGCTCAGGCCTTGCTGCACGGTGTCGTACTGCGCACGGCTGACGAGCGAGCCCATGCGCACGGCTTCATTGCGCGGGTTGCCCACAGTGGTTTTAGCCAGCTGCGCGCCAATGGCCTGAGCCACGCTGTCATACAAAGCCTCGGGCACCAGCACGCGGCGTATGGCCGTGCATTTCTGGCCGGATTTGACGGTCATCTCGCGGGCCACTTCGCGCGCCAGCAAGGCCACGGCTTCGCTGTCTGCCGCATGGCCGGGCAGCAGCAACGCACAGTTCACGCTGTCGGCTTCGATATTGCTGCGCACCGAATGGCGGGTGATGGCGCTGTGGCTGCGAATGGTGGCGGCAGTATCTGCCGAGCCTGTGAATGACACCACATCCATGGGTTGCAGCTGGTCCATCAGCCCGGCCGAGCTGCCGCAGATGATGGACAGCGCACCGGGCGGCAGAACGCCAGCGTCGATCACATCCTTGACCATGCGCTGCGTGAGCCAGGCCGTGGCTGTGGCGGGTTTGACGATGATGGGCACGCCAGAGAGCAGGGCAGGTGCCGCCTTTTCCCACAGCCCCCAGCTGGGGAAGTTGAAGGCATTGATGAACAGCGCCACGCCGCGTGTGGGCACCTGTATGTGCTGCGACTGAAACGCGCCATCCTTGGCCAGAGCAACCGCATTGCCGTCCACCAGGTGATGCGCATCGCCCAGTGCTGCGCCCCACTTTGCATACTGGCTCAGTGTGTAGATGCCGCCATCCACATCCACGGCCGTATCGTTCTTCACCGTGCCGCTGTTGGCGGTGGAAATTTCGTAGTACGCATCGCGATGGGCCTGCAGCACAGCCGCAACATCGGCCAGCAACTTGGCGCGCTGGGCGTAGCTCAAGGCGCGCAGGGCCTTGCCGCCGGTTTCGCGGGCAAAGGCAAATGTGGCAGGCAGGTCCAGACCTGTGGCATCTACACGCACCAGCGCTGTGCCCAGTACGGGGTCCAGCAGGGTGGTGCCCTGGCCACTGCCGTTTTGCCAGCGGCCTGCAATATGGTTGGCGAGTAACTCTGTCATGACTTCAGCCTCTCGATGAGTGAAAGAGCGTTGGCGGCAGTTCTTCAGGCTGCGCGTCTTGTGAACTGGATTTGCCCTTGGGGTAGCAGATAGAGCACCCAGGCTTCGCCATTGCTGACCGTGGGGCTGTGGGCGCTTTGCGGGCCATAGACGCACCAGCCCGCGGCATGGCCGTCGAACAGGGCGCCGGGTGTGATGGGCAGGATGAGATCGATTTCACCCAATGGGTGGCTGTGGTGCGGGCCAGCAATGTTTTTCATCTGCACCACATCGACCGAGAAGTCGCCCAGCGCAGGGCAGGCTTCAAACACGCGGCCCCAGCGTATGCCTCCGTTTTCGCGCTGGCACAGCCAGCCTTGAGCAACGCCATCGGCACAGGCCGCATGCATCTGGGCATACCAGTCGCTGCCTGCACCATAGTGCGTGTTCAGCCAGGCCTGCAGCGAGCCATCCAGAGCGCGCCCGCGCAGTGTCTGGGCCACTGTTGCGACCAGCTGCTGAAATGTCTCAAGCGAGTACGTGGCGGTGGGGGCTGCCATGGTGTCTCCTGAAGTGCTGTTCTGAGCAGCATCAAACTCTTTGTTGAAACATGCAATATTGTGCGTGTATTTCAAAGATAGATAGGTGACAATGCAGTGTCAAGCAATATATTGCATGATTGGCGTTAACCCCCACTGTTTATCATTTACGCCCTCTGGGGAGGTTTATGGATCAGTTAGACATGGCGGCCGCATCAATGGCGGGAGTGGATGAGGCGGGCAGAAGTCCGCTGTTGCAGTCCTTGGGTGAGAGGGTGCGTGACCTGCGCGCGCGCCGTGGGCTGACCCGGCGCAGCCTCGCCTCTGCGGCGCAGGTTTCAGAGCGGCATCTGGCCAACCTGGAGTACGGCACGGGCAATGTCTCCATCCTGGTCTTGCACCAGATAGCGCTGGCGCTGCAATGCAGCATGGCAGAGTTGCTGGGCGATGTGACCACATCCAGCGCCGAATGGCTGTTGCTGCGCGAGCTGCTGGAAGGCCGCAGCGAAGACGATGTGCACCGCGTGCGCATGGCCGCCGCCGAAATTCTGGGCACTGCGCCGGGTGCTGATCCGCATCGCGGCACGCGTATTGCGCTGGTGGGTTTGCGCGGGGCAGGCAAGTCCACGTTGGGGCGCATGCTGGCAGAGCAGCTGAATGTGCCTTTTCTCGAACTCAATCAGGAAATTGAGCGCGTGGCGGGCTGCAGCGTGCGCGAGATTTACGACCTGTATGGCGCTGGCGCCTATCGCCGCTATGAACGCAGGGCGCTGGAAGAGGCCGTGCAGATTTACAGCGACGTGGTGATTGCCACGCCGGGCGGTATCGTCTCGGACCCGGCAACTTTCAATGTGCTGCTGAGCCACTGCACCACCGTGTGGCTGCAGGCCCAGCCCGAGGAACATATGGGCCGTGTGGTGGCGCAGGGCGATACGCGCCCCATGGCTGCCAACCCCGAAGCCATGGATGATCTGCGGCGTATTCTGGATGGGCGCACCGCTTTTTATTCAAAGGCAGATCACACGCTGGATACCAGCGGCAAGAGCCTGCAGCAAAGCGGGCGTGAGTTGCGCGCCCTGGTCACGCGCTGAACGCTGAGGGCGATTGATGCGCTATCGGCGGCGAGCCTGCTCATACAAGGCCATGACGCGTGGCACATTGCTCTCCAGCTGGCGAATGCGGTCCGGCCCTGTGGGGTGGGTGGAAAGGAAGCCGATGCCGCCCTCGCCCGTGGCTTCGCCCATCTTGCGCCACAGGCTGACGGCGGCCTGCGGGTTGTAGCCCGCGCGGGCCGCAAGTTCCAGGCCAACAAGGTCTGCCTCGCTTTCGTCATTGCGGCTGAATTTGAGACTTAGCAACTGACCGCCAAAGCGCGCTGCCGCGCTGCTGATATCGCCCAGCCCCAGCAGTTGCGCGCCCAGAGAAATGCCCAGACTGGTGGCCTGATTCTTGGCCATCTGCTCGCGTGAATGTTCGCGCAGCGCATGGGCCATTTCATGACCCATGATCATGGCAATTTCGTCATCGCTGAGCTTGAGCTGGTCGATGATGCCGGTGTAGAAAGCAATCTTTCCGCCAGGCATGCAGAACGCGTTGATCTGCTTGCTGCCGATCAGGTTCACCTCCCAGCGCCACTGGGCGGCGCGCTCGTTCCACTGCGGTGTGTAGGGAATGATGCGCTGCGCAATGCCCCGCAGGCGCTGCAGCTGCGGGTTGCTGGCTTCGGCCAGTGCACCTTGTGCCTTGGCTTTTTGCAGCAGCTCCTGATACTGGCCGGTGGCCGCGTTTTCCAGTGTTTCAGCGGGCACCAGCTGGCGCATCATGGACGAGCGCCCCACATCCACCTGGGCCTGCGCAGGCAGATGCATCAGTGAAGCACAGGCCCAGGCAAGCAGCAGGCCGCTACGGGTGGCGCACAGGCGCAGGGATGAGGTGGTGTTGTGCATGGGCCAAGTCTATGCGAGAGCCCGGCGTGGCAGGGTCAGACTGCGTCGTGATTCTTTTGTTCGGCTTTCACCACCAGCCACAGGCCTGCGATCACGGCCATCAGGCCCAGAATCGACCACCATGCAGGGCGCTCGCCCACGACCAGCAGCGACAGCGCAAAGGCTGTGATCGGCTCGGCCTTGCTCAGTGCTACGCCGGTCGCGGCAGACATGCCGCGCAGCCCAATGGAAAACAGCAGATAGGCCATGCCGGTAGCGACAACGCCCAGATACATCACCACCGCCCAGCCGCTGGCGCTGACTTGCAGCGGCCCGCCCAGCCAGGCGGCAAAGGGCAGAGAAAGCAGGGCCGAGTACGCGAACACGCGGGCATTGACCGAGGCGACCCTGGCCTGCACAACCAGGGCCTGATTGACCAGCGCATACGCGGCATAGGCCATGCCCGCCAGCAGGCACAAGGCCATGCCATGCCAGGGCAGTTGCTGCTGGTTGCTGGCCGCCAGGGCCATGATGATGCCGCCGCCCACACCGGTGCAGGTGCCCAGCCACCACAGGGGGCTTGGCATGCGTTTTTGCACCACCGCCTGCATCAGCCCGGCCCAGATGGGGCCGCTGCCAATGGCCAGCGCCGTGCCCAGTGCCACGCCACTGGCTTTGATGCCGGCAAAAAAGCAGAGGTTGTAGACCGCCATGCAAGCACCGCAAAACAGGATGCGCACCTGGTTCATGGGCTGGCGGGGCTGGCCTTTGTCCACCACCGCAGCCAGCAGTACAAAAAACAGAGCGGCCATGACCATGCGCAAAGCGCCCACCCAGTAGGGCGAGAGCTGCGCCGGTGCAAAGTGCTGGGCGGTGCCGGTGGTGCCCCATAGCATGGCGGCTGCCAGCACCAGACCGACAGGGCCGATGGTATTGCGGGGCGATGAAGTCAGGGATGCAGTGGTGCTGGACATGATGACTTGCATCATGCGTGGCAACGGACCTGCAAATGTCGAGAAACGCTTGTGCTGGAGCTTGTCTAGGGTCTGTTGAGATTTAGGCGAAGGGAAGGAATCTGGTCGCTGGCCACTCGTCGTTGCGCTTCCGTTATGGGGATACATCGGGTGGGCACCCGCACCGCGTCACGCGCCTAGATTAGCCAACGGCCAGAATCCTTCGCGACCTCGCTCAATTCTCAACAGGCCCTAATGACCAGCGCGCAATTGGCGCGAGGTAAGCCCGCGGTCGCGCCGCAGGGCATAGGCCAAGGCGCTGGCGGAGGCATAGCCGCAGCGCAGGGCCGTGCCTTCGAGGGCTACGCCCTGCCTGAGTTGTTGCACAGCGGTATCCAGGCGCAGATCACGCAGCCAGTCCTGAGGAGTGCTGCCCACCAGCTCTACAAAACGGGCATGAAACTGGGCCACGCTCAGGTGCACCAGCGCGGCCAGTCTGGCGGTGGGCCAGCTTTCATGCAGTGCGTTGCGCACCTGCTGCTGCAGCCATTGCAGATCAATGCTGCGCCGCTGCAAAAGCGAGGGGGCATCCAGCACCAGTGCCATTTGTGCGGCGGCTGACAGGCGTGTTTGCGGAAAGCGCAGCGGCGGCGGCACGGCAAAGCGGCGCAGTTTGTCCAGCCCCATGGCAACGGGCGCATCGATCACCAGAACCTGTGTCTGCGGTGCTGCCAGATAGCCGTGCTCGGTTCCTGCGGGAATGATCATGCCGCTGGCGCTGTCCACAAAGCTGGGCCTGCCACCCACTTCCAGCTCCATGCGCCCCTGCAGGGCAAACAGAATCTGTGCATGGCCGTGGGCGTGTGCCTGATGCTCGCCACTGTAGCTGCGCACCGAGGTCTGGGCCTGGTCTAGCAGTGGGTGCGTGGAGGAGGGCTCGCGGGTCATAAGACAAATTCTGCTTACAGCAAAGAGATGGGTAGCTTGGTGATGGTAGCGCCCGTGGGCTGGCGTGGGCAACCGATAATGGCTGCTGCCCTACCGAGCCTGACCATGACCGAGTCGTCCCAAACCAGCAGCACTTCCTCCGATACAAAAACCTCTGCCAAACGCAGCTGGGGCCAGGCCCTCAGGGTCTATGTGCAGCCCACCAGCTTGCGCATGCTGGCGCTGGGCTTCTCTGCAGGCCTGCCACCCTTGCTGGTGCTGGGCACCCTGAGCTTCTGGTTGCGCGAGGCTGATATTGATCGCACCACCATCGGCTTTTTGAGCTGGGTAGGTCTGGCCTATGCCTTCAAGTGGGTCTGGTCTCCGCTGGTGGACCGCTTGCCCCTGCCCATACTCAACCGCTTGCTGGGGCGGCGGCGCAGCTGGCTGCTGTTCGCGCAGCTCATCATCGTGGCGGGCCTGCTGGGCATGTCTTTGATGGACCCCAAACAGTCTTTGCAGGCGCTGGTCATCTGTGCGGTGGTGGTGGCCTTTGGGTCGGCCACGCAGGATATTGCGCTGGATGCCTATCGCATTGAATCCGCAGGGCTGGATGAGCAGGCGGCGCTGGCCGCGTCTTACCAAAGCGGCTACCGGCTGGCCATGATCTGGGCCGGTGCAGGCGTGCTCTGGGTGGCGTCCACCGTGCAGGGCGGAGGTGCAGGCTATGTGCTGCACGCCTGGCATGTGGCCTATAACGTGATGGCGGCCAGCATGCTGGTGGGCATGTGCATGGTGCTGTTTTCGCCTGAGCCGCAAGCCAGGCCCATGGCCCCTGCGCGCAACGCCGCGGAGTGGATCAAGGGGGCGCTGATTGCGCCGTTTGCAGACTTCATCGGACGCTATCGCTGGCAGGCCTTGCTGCTGCTGGCGCTGATTGCCCTGTACCGGGTCAGCGATGTGGTCATGGGCATCATGGCCAATCCCTTTTATGTGGACATGGGCTACACCAAGGAAGAGGTGGCAGCGGTTTCCAAAGTGTTTGGCGTCATCATGACTTTGCTGGGCGCCTTTGTGGGCGGCACCATGGCGGCGCGCTGGGGCGTGATGCGCATCCTCATGCTGGGGGCCGTGCTGTCGGCTTGCACCAATGTGCTGTTTGCATGGTTGTCCACGCGTGGCCATGACCTGACGGCGCTGATCTGGGTCATCAGTGCTGACAATCTTGCGGGCGGCATTGCTTCCGCGGCCTTCATTGCCTACCTGTCGGGGCTGACGAATGTGCAGTACTCGGCCACGCAATATGCGCTGTTCAGTTCCATGATGAATCTGGCCCCCAAGTGGCTGGCGGGTTATTCGGGCATGTTTGTGGATGCCTATGGTTACCAGTCGTTCTTCCACACCACGGCGCTGCTGGGTGTTCCGGTACTGCTGCTGATCTTTCTGGCATCAAGAGTGAAAATGAACTCTGGCGCTTGATACATAAGCGCTGGTAGCTATTGTTTTTGATGGTGGAGGCTGTTTACCCAACTTTACGCGGCAGACAAGCCTTCAATACGTGCGTGCTCCAGCATGACGCCTTGAACAAAATACAAGGCGCGAGCATGACTACACTGCCCCCTATGAGCACGCACCAACTTCTGATGATCGAGGACGATGTCCGCCTCGCCCAAATGGTGAGCGACTACCTGGGCAACAACGGACTCGAAGTGACCCACAAGGCCGACGGAAAGAGTGGCCTGGACCAATTGCAGCCCGCAGATGGCGGCAGCGCCGAGCCGCCGGATCTGATCATCTTGGACCTGATGCTGCCCGATATGGACGGGCTGGAAGTCTGCCGTCGCATTCGATCCATGACAGGTACCACTGCACAGGTTCCGGTGCTGATGCTGACTGCCAAGGGCGACCCCATGGACCGCATCATTGGTCTGGAGCTGGGTGCCGACGACTATCTTCCCAAACCCTTTGAACCACGCGAACTGCTGGCCCGTATCCGGGCCATTCTGCGCCGCAAGGGTAGCGATGGCCCCGCGCCATCGGCCGCAGTCATGCGTTTTGGCACGCTGGAAATAGACCGCGATGCACGCACCGTAGGAGTGGGTGAGCAGACGGCGGATCTGACTTCCTACCAGTTCGACCTGCTGGTCGCGCTGGCTGAGCGTGCGGGCCGTGTGCTGACGCGAGACCAGATCATGGAAGCCGTGCGTGGCCGTGAACTGGAGGCGTTTGACCGTTCCATCGACGTGCACATGGGCCGTATCCGTGCGGCCATTGAAGCCGACCCCAAGACCCCCAAGCGCATTCTGACGGTGCGTGGCGTGGGTTATGTGTTTGCAAAACAACAGGATTGACCACCTGAGCCGCTGCGCGACGACGCCTTCGCTTGGGCGGCCCCGCCGCGAGGCGGCTCTTGCTCGGCGTCTCTGGCCGGGTGTGTGCCATAACGACGAAGATGAGTGAATGAAACTGCTACATGTTTTTTCGCAGCGCCTGTATTTGCGCATCTGGCTGGCCGTGGTGGTTGGCGTGGCTGCGCTGACGCTGTGCGTGGCCTGGGCCTGGAAGATGGCCGAGGAGCAGCGTTCGCAGAGCAGCAGTGCACCACCCGCGCGCGAAATGGTGGTGCGCGGCCCTGATGGCCGCATCGTGCTGGAAGGCCGTGGCACGCGTGACCCCGGCAATCCTGCTGACGGCGTGACCTTCGAGATTGCTGGCAACGATGGGCAAGCCTACGAGCTGTGGATGGCGCCGCGAGAGTGGCGCGAAAACCGTCCACCACCACGCAACAGTGCTGTGGCGTTCTGGCTGCGTCCTCCGTTTGGCTTTCTGTGGATGCTGGGCCTGGTTGGTATTGCTGTGGTGGTGGGTGTGTTCCCCATCATTCGCCGCCTGCTCAAACGTCTGGAAAACCTGCAGCGCGGCGTCAAGCGCTTTGGTGAGGGCGACCTGTCTGTGCGCGTGCCTGAGAGCGGGCATGACGAAGTGGCCGATCTGGCCCGCCAATTCAATTCCGCTGCGGCGCGTATTGAAACGCTGATGACCTCGCACAAATCTCTGCTGGCCAACGCTTCGCATGAGCTGCGATCACCGCTGACACGCATCCGAATGGGCCTGGAGTTCATGGGGGACGACCCCGTCAGCGCCCGGGCCAAGGCGGAAATTCAGCGCAATATCAGCGAGCTGGATCAGCTGGTTGACGAGATCCTGCTGGCCAGCCGCCTGGATAGCCGAGAGGTGGATGTAGGCTCGGTGGAGTCGGTGGACCTGATAGGCTTGGCGGCGGAAGAATGCGCCCACATTGGGGCCGAGCTGGACATGCAGGCCGATGGCCCACTGGATGTCAAAGGCATTGCCAAGCTGCTGCGCCGTGCTGTGCGTAATCTGCTGGAGAACGCACGCCGCTACAGCCAGGGTGAAATCACGCTCTCTTTATCGAAGCAGGGCAATATGGCTGTTGTGCGTGTGGAAGACCATGGGCCCGGTGTGCCAGAAGCGCAGCGCGAGCGCATCTTTGAAAAGTTTTACCGCCTGCCTGGCGCCAGTGAGCGTTCTGGTGGCGTGGGGCTTGGCCTGTCATTGGTGAGCTCAATTGCCGAGCGCCATGGTGGCTCGGTGCACTGCGAAGGGCGTCAGGACGGCCAAAGCGGCGCAAGCTTTGTGATCATGCTGCCGCTGGCTTGATTAAGCCTCTGAAGACATAAAAAATCCCCGCCAACCTGAGGTTGGCGGGGATTTTGTTTTTAGCGTGGCAGTTGCGCTGGGCGCCCGATGGAGACATAGCCCAGCCCGTGGCTTGCTGGCAGCGCTGGCTCATAGAGGTTGCGGCCATCAAAGATCATTTTGTCGCGCAATGTCTGGGCCAGCAGATCAAAGTCCGGCGCACGGAATATTTGCCATTCGGTCACGATAGCCAGGCAGTCTGCACCCTGCACGGCAGCCAGAGGGCTGTCCACCAGTTGCAGATCGGCGCGCTCGCCATAGATGCGGCGCGCTTCTGTCATGGCCACGGGGTCATAGGCTTGCACCTTCGCACCCGCTGCCCAGAGAGATTCCAGCAAATTGCGGCTGGGCGCCTCGCGCATATCGTCGGTATTGGGCTTGAAGGCCAGACCCCACACGGCAATGGTCTTGCCTTGCAACTGGCCGTTGTAGAAGGCGTTGATGCGCTCGAACAGCACATTGCGCTGTGCGGCATTGCGGTCTTCCACCGCGTTGAGCAGCAATGGCTCGAACTCCACTTCCTTGGCGGTATGGATCAGTGCTTTCACATCCTTGGGAAAGCAGCTGCCGCCATAGCCCACGCCGGGGTAGATGAAGTGGTAACCAATGCGCGGGTCGCTGCCAATGCCACGGCGCACGGCCTCGACGTTGGCACCCAGCTTTTCAGCCAGGTTGGCGATCTCGTTCATGAAGCTGATCTTGGTGGCCAGCATGGCATTGGCTGCGTACTTGGTCAGCTCGGCGCTTCTCACATCCATCACCACAATCTTGTCGCGATTGCGGTTGAACGGCGCATACAGCTCGCGCAGCTTGGCTTCTGATGCGGCATTGCTGGTGCCGATGATGATGCGGTCGGGGCGCTGGCAGTCGCCCACGGCAGCCCCTTCCTTGAGAAACTCAGGGTTGGAGACTACATCAAAGTGATGCTTCACACCGCGTGCTGCCAGCCCTTCGGCAATCACGGCGGCAACCTTGTCAGCGGTGCCCACGGGCACGGTCGATTTATTGATGACGATGCGCGGGCCATTCATGTGCTGGGCAATGGTGCGGGCCACGGCCAGCACATATTGCAGATCGGCGCTGCCGTCTTCGTCGGGTGGTGTGCCTACGGCCAGAAAGATCAGCTCGCTATGCGCAACGCCCTCTGCGGCATTGGTCGTGAACTGCAAGCGGCCCAGTTGCTGGTTGTTAATGACCAGAGCATCGAGGCCAGGTTCATGAATGGGAATCTGGCCAGCCTTGAGGGCTGCGACCTTTTTCTCATCCACGTCCACACATAGCACCTGGTGGCCGACATCAGCCAGCACGGCGCCTTGAACAAGACCGACATAGCCGGTACCAAAAACAGTAACTTTCATACGCGATAAAAAGATCGATACCAATCCACAAAACGCTGCACGCCGGTGGTGACAGGCATGGCAGGCGAGAAGCCAACCCATGCCTGCAGTGCACGGGTGTCGGCGGATGTGCTGTGCATATCGCCGGGCTGTATGGGCATCATGCGCTTGTGGGCAGTGGTGCCAATGGCCGCTTCGATGGCAGCGATGTAGTCCATCAGCACCGTGGGTGAGTTGTTGCCAATATTGAAGATGCGATAGGGCGCGGTGCTGGTGCCAGGGTTGGGGTTCTGGCTGTCATAGCTGGCATCAGGTGTGGCAGGCTTGTTCAGCACGCGCATGATGCCTTCGACGATGTCGTCGATATAGGTGAAGTCGCGCACTAGCTGGCCTTCACCATACACATCAATGGTCTCGCCCGCCAAAATGGCTTTGGTGAACTTGAACAAGGCCATGTCAGGTCTGCCCCAGGGTCCGTACACCGTGAAAAAGCGCAGGCCAGTGGTCGGGATGCCATACAGATGCGAGTAGGTATGGGCCATCAGCTCATTGGCTTTTTTGGTGGCCGCGTAGTAGCTGATGGGGTGATCGACGGCATCGCTTTCAGCAAACGGCATCTTGGTGTTGCCGCCATAGACGCTGGAGCTGCTGGCATAGACCAGATGCTGGACCTTGTGCTTTCGGCAGCCCTGCAGAATGTTGCCAAAGCCCAGCAGGTTGGAGTCCGTATAGTCGTCCGGCTGGTCGATGGAGTAGCGCACGCCTGCCTGAGCGGCCAGATGCAGGACCCGGACGGGCTGTACTTCGGCAAACAGGGCCGCCATGCCCTGGCGGTCGGCTACATCCAGCTCCACAAAGCGGAAGTTGGCATGCGGGCGCAGCTCAGCAAGGCGCGCGTGCTTAAGCGCTACGTCGTAATAGTTGTTGAGGTTGTCGATACCCACCACGGACACGCCTTGCTCCAGCAATCGCTTGGCGCAGTGCATGCCGATAAAACCGGCGCAGCCGGTGATCAGGACAGTATTCATGGAGTGACCCAGAGGTATTGGTATTGCGCAGGTGTCGCGCTGGCTGGCATTTTTTCGAAGGGAATGCTCAGCGTTTGGGTGCTGGCCTGAGGCAGCACGGTAAAGACATCATCCCACCAGTGCGGGGCTGGCTTGTCAGCCCTGGTAATCAGCAGCACTGGCTGATCTTTGGTCTGCTTTGCCTGGCCCAGACATTGCTGCAGCTGTTTGCCGTCAGTGCAGCCCAGCGCATAGCTGGATGGAAACTGCGAATGCAGCATGGCGGCGATCATGTGATCCGAGCCCACAATCACGCCCTGGCCGCTGTAACCTGCATCACGTAACTGTGCCGCGAGCGCCTTGACGGGGTGGTTGAGTTCATCGGGGTCATTCTTGCGCCCGCCCTGCCAGGGGCGCAGCGTTGCCATGGTCAGAAAGACCAGCGCAAAGAGGATGACGATGCCTGTGAAAGCGCGTCCCACGCCTGGCTCCAGCAGGGCTGGTCGCCAGACATACAGAGCGAGTGGGGCAATTGCCATCAAGGGCAGCATCCAGCGCTGCTTGAAGTCTGTGACATCGGCGACCAGCACCATACCCAGCAGACAGGCCGCAATGATGAGCAGATAGCGCTGCAGCAAAGGCTTTGCCCAGTTGCTGGTTGCCAGTGGCTGCGGTGCTGCGGTCGATTTCCAGAGTCTGGAGCGATAGCTCAGCAAAACGGCGATCAGCCACAGGCCCAGAGTCGCCAGCAATGCCTTGGCCAGGTTGCCCAGACCTTTGAGATGAGACACCTCTGTAGAGATCGACATTTTCTGTACGGTCTCAGTGGTTGCCATACCCCAGTGGGATGCTAGCCAGGTGGCATGAGGCGCAAAAATCAGCAGACCCACCAGAGGTGCCAGCCACCAGCCTTTGGAGAAGATGGCGGAGCGAACTTGGGCCACCGTCATGGAGGCGATAAACAGCGCTGCGATCAGCATGGCATAGCTGTATTTGGAGAGCATGCCCAGCCCACAGAACAGGCCGATCCAAAGAAAGTTAATAGCACTGGGCGCTTTTATCTGGCGCAGTACCGCCCACCACAGCCCCATGGTCATGGCGGTAACCATCACGGTATGGGTCTGGTCACGCAGCGAATCCCAGCCGAAGGGCGGCATCAACAGCAGACTTCCTGCCACCCACCAGGCCCCTTTTTCATTGAGTAACTGGCGCCCTGCCAGCCAGGCCAGGCAATAGGTCACGGCAATCAAAATGTGCTTGAGCACCGCCAGCGCAAGCACGGACGGCCCCAGCAATTGACACACAGCCCACTGCATCCATGTGTACAGAGGCGGCTGCGGGCCATAGCCCAGTGCCAGACTCTGGGCCCAGAGAATTTGCTCAGACTCATCCCACTTCATGCCCGAAGAAATAACGACGCGGGAAACAATATGGGCAAGAGTCAGAAGCAGCAGGCCAAGCCAAGGCCTCTCATACAGCTTCTGTTGCCAGTCCTGAGAATTGGAGGATGAGTTCATGGGGCCGTGGTGTTGGGCAGGTACGCAAGGCAGATGGAGTGCGCACTCACGCTCATGCGGTGTCTGCGAAGCAAACGCTGAGTCTGACGAAATGGTACCGAGGGTATTCAGTTAGTATAGGTGACTGTTATCCCAATGCTGAGCATGACCTCCGTGCACGATTCAAATCCCGAAGTTTCCATCGTCGTTCCTGTTTACAACGAGTTCGACAACCTGCCCGATCTGGTGGCGCGCATCGACGAAGCCATGCGCAACCAGCCGCTGAGTTACGAGCTGATTGCGGTGGACGATGGATCAACGGACGGAAGTGCTAAGCGTCTGCGTGAGCTTGCCGAGCAGCACCCATGGGTGCGTGCAGTCTGCCTGGTGCGTAACTATGGCCAGTCCAGTGCTCTGCAGGCGGGTTTTGACCGCGTGCGTGGCCGCTATGTGGTGACGCTGGATGCCGACTTGCAGAACGAGCCAGGCGATATTCCCTTGTTGCTGGAACGACTGGAGAACGATCCGGATGTGGACATGGTCTCGGGCTGGCGCAAGAACCGCCAGGACAAGGCTCTTTCGCGTCGCTTGCCTTCCGTGCTGGCGAACAGGCTGATCTCCCACTTCACCCATGTGCAGCTGCATGACTATGGCTGTGCGCTGAAGGCCTATCGCCGCGAGATCATTGACCGCATTCGCCTCTACGGTGAAATGCACCGCTTCATCCCTTCGCTTGCGCGTGATGCGGGAGCTCGCATCACTGAGATTCCTGTGCGTCACCACGCACGCACGCATGGCGTTTCCAAGTACGGCATTGACCGCACCTTCCGCGTCATTCTGGATCTGATCTTCATCGTCTTCTTCATGCGCTTTCGCCAGCGTCCTCTGCATGCGTTCGGCGGCATGGGCCTGTGGCTGGCAACCCCCGGTTTTCTGATTCTCTTCTGGCTGCTGATTGAAAAGATCATGGGCGAGTCCATTGGCGGGCGCCCGCTGCTGATGGCCGGTGTCATGCTGGTGCTGATGGGCATGCAGTTCATCGCCGCAGGCCTGATTGGCGAGTTGCTGACACGTATCTATTACGAGTCTGGCAGTGGTCTTCAGTACTACGCCAAGGAATATGGCGCGGTTGAGACAGCCGAAGCACAACCGCGAGCGCCGAAACCAGTTACCACCGTATCGTGAACCGAGGCCACAAAGCAGCTGCCAAAGGTCTGCTGGGCCTGGCTCTGCTGGGTGCAGTCATCTATCTGGCCAACCCAGTACAGCTCTGGGGTCGTTTGCAGCAGGCCAACCCCTGGTGGCTGCTGGCGGGTTTGCTGGCCTCCATTGGGTCGAACATTGTCTCCGCTTGGCGCTGGCGTGCTATTGCCCAGTGGCTGGGGGCAGACATGTCTGTGGCGTCCAGCATGCGCTGGTACTTTCAGGCGATTGGCTTGAATGTGCTGCTGCCCGGCGCGGTAGTCGGCGGCGATGTCTATCGTGCAGTGGCTTTGCAGCGAACAGGACAGCCAAAGGCTGCAAGCAATCTGTCTGTGATTCTGGATCGGGTCAGTGGTTTGTGGATGCTTTGTGCTATGGGAGGATTGGGTGCGGCGGCCTGCGCTACGATCTTGGCACCTTGGCTACACATGCCTGTGATTCTATTTATTAGCCTGTTGCTGATGGGAACTACGGTGTGGCTGGTTTTGCCTTGGGGGCTGCTTCTGGGTATCCGTAAGTGCGGGATGAGACTTTCTTTCAGCTGGCTCGAGCCGGTTCGTCAAGCGGCTGAACGCCCTGACTTTTCTAGCCAACTTTGGGTACAGGCCTTTGGCTCGGCTTTGGTGCAACTGCTTTCAGCGACTGCTTTGGCTTGTGGTGCCGCTGCACTGGGTTTGATGCTTGAGCCTCAGGTGTGGGCTTTCACCATTGCTCCCATCTTTCTGATGGCAGCCCTTCCTCTTAGTGTGGGCGGTTGGGGGACTCGTGAAGCAGCGACAGTAGCCGCACTTGCTCCTTTTGGAGTACCTGCGGTAGTGGCGGTTGGTGTGGGCTTGCTTTATGGCATTTTTGCGCTGGCTCAGGGAGCACTGGGGGCTGCGGCGGTGGGCTTACCCGCTTCGCGCTCCTGAGCGCTAATCTCGTTTTAGCTGTTGAATATTGATATGCTGCACATCATTACTGATGAAAAATATACGTTGGCTGGATTTATTCTTCACCCTTTGCATGAAGAAAAAGAAGTTAATATTATTCAGTTTTCAAAAAAACGAAAAAATTTCATTGAGAAAGCAATAAGATATTTTGAATCTAAATTCTTTCTGGTAAATGGCGGTTTGAGCCTTCGTGAAGATACAAAAGCGGGATTAAAAAAAATATCAAAAAATGATAGTATATTATTTTTTGATATTGACTACATGAGAGATATTCAGCTTATCTCTCAGGCTATTCCAAAGGTGAAGAAAAAAAGCATATTCTTATGGAATCCATTACAAACCCATGATGGGAAGCTATCCAAGCTTCAGAGAAATCTCAAAGTATTTAAGAATCTCTTCGACAATGTTTCGACATTTGATCCTGTCGATGCAGAAAAATATAATATAAATTTGGTTGCTCAACCGTTCCTAGAGATTGATTTAAATAAATCAGAGAGAAAGATTGATATTTATTTTATAGGCTCGGATAAAGGTCGTTTAAATAAATTGATTGAGATTGAAAATATGGCGAAATCTCAAGGTCTGAAGTGTAATTTTCATATTACTCCTAGCAAGAGAATTAACTACTCTGAAGAGGAGAAGAAATATCTTAAGAGTTTTAATATATCTTATCCCGAGAATATCGATATTGCTAGGGATTCAAAATGTCTTCTGGAGATTGTGCAGGAAAATCAGGCTGGCCCCACGATGCGCTCAATGGAGGCAGCCTTCTTGAAATGCAAGCTGATTACAAATAGGAAATCGGCAAAGCATGATGTTTTTTATCATCCTAATAATACGTTGATTATTGAGGATGGAACTTCATATGATTTTAAAAGTTTTTTAGAATCTGAATATGTTAATTTTGAAAAAGAAATTAAAGAGACTCATTCCATAAAAAAATGGTGGCATCAGTTCAATTGATTTTTTTGGTGCTACTTCTTATATATGAGTAAAGTAGTGGAATGCTCAGTAAGAAAAATTGATATTCTCTTCTGACATATAGCGGAGAATTAATTAGGCTGTCTATTATTAAAATAATTATTAGGGCTGCTAAGGGGGCACCGTTGTTTTTGTCTCGATATCCTTGGCGCATCAGATACCAAAGAATTGCCAAATAAAAGAAGAGTCCTATAATTCCTAGTTCGACCCAGAACATCAAATATTGATTGTGCGGATGATATTTTGCAGTTTCATTGCACCAATATTCTGGGACAGTTTTGCACCATTGATGAGGGTAACTTCCAATACCCCATCCTGCAATGGGCTTTTGAGAAATTATTTTCCATGTTTGATCCCACATGTAAATGCGAGCACCTATGCTAGTAAGCTCTGGTGCCTTGTTGTTTTGAATGTCTGTAATCGCATTGTTTGCTTCTGTAACAGCCAACTTAACTCTGTCTGAGGCATGTTGAGAACTATAGAGAGCAATGGATACTGATCCAATAATGACAATCAGAACAGGCCATTTCCACTTGGATTGGATAGCCCATAAAGTGTAAATTCCTAATACACTTGTGAGTAGCACATAGCCTGTTCTTCCAATCGATAGGAATAGGATGGCATGAACACCCATGAAAAAACAAGTGGAAAAGAATATCTTCTGATGAAGGTTAATTGACTTCTTAAAAAAATCAAGTGAAAGAATAATGAAGAGGCATACGAAAAGATTTTGTGTAATGTAATCTCCCACAACAGTTTGATCATTCCCCCAGCCTTTGATGGTTGGGTTAGACCATGGAAGATTCCAGAATATATTTAAATGCATCGATATTACAATTAATAATATGGATGCAAAAAAAGCCTTGAGGCAGGCATCGCGTATATGCTTTTCATTCATTGCCGCAATGGCAAGTATGGAAAATATGTATTTATAATATCTCGATATGGAATCTGATGCGCTTGCACTCCAAATTTCAGGAGTATTGATTGTCTGGAAAATACATATAAGCAAAAAAGCAAGAATTAATTTTGTTAAAGGATCACTTAACCATTTTTTTATATTTTCTGATCTTAAATTAAATATTGCCCATGAGATCAGTCCTAGGCCTACAAGTGCAATGCCTTGATTGATCTTCCATGGAAATAAAAAATATCCAATAAATATTAATGAAAATGATAAGGCGTTAATTATTCGGTAGGCTGAGGACATTACACTTTTTTAAAAAATCTTATGAATGATGGCTAGAGATTTTTGCCGCCAAAGTCTCCACTGTTTTCTTAGGCCATAAGAAAACAGTCGCCCCTGTTTGCTCCGAGCCTTTATAGTACCACTGTCGATATCGCTTTCAGCACCTGTTGTTGAAACCAACGGAGGAACAATAGAAACACCAAGATTTTCCTGGCATTGCCATTCTCGCAGAGCATTGTCTACAGGGGCATAAATGGTTTGAGAGTATTCCAGAAATCGCTGGGCACCGGATCTTGTCCACACAATGCCTGTAGTTGTCATGGGAAAGTAATGTGCCTTGACAAGCTTATGTGTATCAATTTCTGTCAGTGTGGAGTAAATTTTATTTTTTTGAGCACCGAAGTTAATGACATCCCATTTGAGATTTTTTCCCTGTAGCCAGGACATCATTTTTTTTAATGTCTGCATAGCTTTGTTGGGAATGAAGACATCATCCTCAATGACAACGGCATAGTCATGGGCTGTGGCTAAAAATTGCCGAATGCACTCCAAATGACTGTAGTAGCAGCCCATTTCACCACCACGTAAACCTCGTCCCATATATGATTCGGCTTTTGCTTCATCGTAGTCTTTGAAATCTGACATGGATTTTCCACGACCATCAAAAGCTGATATTCGAATGAAATCTACGTCTTCTCGGGATAACTGTTCGGTGGCACTTTTCAGGCGCTCTGTGCTATCGTCCAAATTGATTAAATAAAAGACTGTACTCATGAGGTATCCGAGTGAGTGAATAGAGGTTGCTAGCTGAAGGCCAAAGCCCAAACATCAGCAGCCGCTGTAGTCACTAAAGTTAGCAAGTCGTGATGTGGCGACCAGTTAGAGCGGTTAACACAACCCTTGATATGCAGTTGCTTTGCATTGTTATCCGCTCTAAAAACAAAAGCACCTGGCTGCTCTGCTGAACAACCAGGTGCCCGGAATTGTGACGGGATCAATGTCCGCCAGCAAACACCTCGCCTGCCTTCAGGCGATACGCTGTACCGCAGTAGGGGCACTTGGCTTCGCCCGTCTTGGCGACGTCCAGATAGACCTTGGGGTGGCTGTTCCACAGCTTCATATCGGCCTTGGGGCTGGGGCAGAACACGCCGCCTTGGGCGTTGAGGTCCTTGGCAGCCAATTCGATAACGGTGTTTGTTGTCATGTTCTCGTTTCTTTCGCGTATTTCCAATGAAACATGGCCTGTAATACTGGCGCAGTTGAAGTCAGAAGCACCGGGCAGGCAGGTACTTGTCTCCGCATCCTGCCATTTTAGGGGGCCGGGCTGTCAGCTGCTGAAGATGTTGCTGCAGAGGTGGGCAGAGCTGTTGCAGATTCGTCCTTTTGTTCAGGGCGCTGCAGCGTCCATTTCATCAGGCGTCCGCCAACAAACTCGCAGGTGACATGCGATTGCGAGCCATCCGTCCAGCGATAAACCTCCGGCTCCTGACCCTCTTCGGACAGGCGCTGGCCCAGCGAGCGGGTCATGGCCACTACATGGACCATGGGCACCTTGGGCTTGAGCTTGGCGTTGAGCATCACGGCGCTGCCCACATAGCCGATGGGGCGGTTTGCCGCTTTTTTCATCACACTCATCAGGCGCGTGAAGTGCAGCAGCACCCACATGATGATGCCGCCAACCACGGCTGCTACACCGGGCCAGCCTGCCGAGCGGTGCGCTGCAATCACCAGCACGATTAGACCCAGCGGGACCAAAATATTACGTAAATTCATGGGCTTAATTGTCTTATGTCGTTCAGGTCTGTTGCCTGTGGGCAGTGCGTATGCCTCAATCGCTTGCGGGCTGCGGCGTTATTTAAAAAGCATAGCTGCTTGTCTATGCTCCCAAAGCAATACACATTGATATACGGATGATTTGCTTATGGGTACTGCGACAGCAGCTATCAAATTAGCCGATGCCTCGCACGATGTTCATGGCCTCATCCACACGCTCTACGGCATGGATGGTCAGGCCTGCAATCGCCTTCTTGGGTGCGTTGGCCTTGGGAACGATGGCGATAGTGAATCCTAACTTTGCAGCTTCCTTTAGCCGCTCCTGGCCGCGGGGGGCGGGGCGCACTTCTCCGGCCAGACCAACTTCGCCGAAGGCGATAAAGCCCTTGGGCAAGGCCTTGCCTCTCAGGCTGGAAGTAATTGCTAACATCACGGCCAGGTCGGCTGCTGGCTCATTGATGCGTACACCGCCCACGGCGTTGACGAATACATCTTGATCGGCGCAGGCCACGCCCGCGTGGCGGTTGAGCACAGCCAGCAGCATGGCCAAGCGGTCTTTGTCTAAGCCCACAGACAGGCGCCGTGCGGCAGGGCCACCCTGGTCCACCAGTGCCTGAATCTCCACCAGCATGGGGCGTGTGCCTTCCAGCGTCACCAGCACGCAGCTGCCGGGCACAGGCTCGCTGTGCTGGCTCAGAAAGATGGCGCTGGGGTTGGTCACGCCTTTGAGGCCTTTCTCCGTCATGGCGAATACGCCGATTTCGTTCACGGCGCCAAAACGGTTCTTGATGGCGCGCACCAGGCGGAAGTTGCTGTGCGTATCGCCCTCGAAGTACAGCACCGTGTCCACCATATGCTCCAGCACGCGCGGGCCGGCCAGCGCGCCGTCCTTGGTCACGTGGCCCACCAGAATGATGGTGATGCCTGTGGTCTTGGCCGCCCGTGTCAGATGGGCCGCGCATTCGCGCACCTGGGCCACGGAGCCCGGAGCCGAGGAGAGTTGGTCCGAATACACGGTCTGGATCGAGTCGATCACCACCACGGCAGGTTGAGTAGCCTCTACGGTGGCCAGGATTTTTTCCAGCTGAATCTCGGCCAGCACATTGACCTGGCTGTTATCCAGCCCCAGTCGGCGCGATCGCAGCGCCACCTGGGCACCGCTTTCCTCGCCCGTCACATACAGCGTAGGCAGGCTGATGCGATGCAGCGCATCCATGGCTTGCAGAAGGAGTGTGGACTTACCTATACCGGGGTCTCCGCCGATCAAGACCACGCCGCCTTCGACCACTCCGCCGCCCAGCACGCGGTCCAGCTCCTCAATACCGCTGGGTGTGCGGGCTACGTCCTGGGCCTCGATGGCGGACAGTGGCGTCACGGCCTGGGCATTGGCCAGGCCCGCGTAACCCTGAGGCTGGCTCAGGCGGTTCTTGCCACCCGAAGCGGATTCGGCCACTGTCTCGACCAAAGTGTTCCAGGCGCCACAGCTGGGGCATTTGCCCAACCAGCGCGGGCTGGTGCCGCCGCAGGCATTGCAGGTAAAGGTGGTTTTGTCTTTGGCCATGGGCGGCAACTATACCGACAGGCTCACCAATCTGATTGCCAGCCTGCCAGAGGCAGGGGTGACAAATCTCAGAGGGAATAACCATAAAAGACAAGCATTTATATAACTGCGCTGCATGACGCGCCAAACTGCGCTACAATTCATCTCATCGACACAGACACGGTGTAGACAAAAAATTACCGCGCGATGGAGCAGTCTGGTAGCTCGTTGGGCTCATAACCCAAAGGTCGGAGGTTCAAATCCTTCTCGCGCAACCAACAAAAAAGCCTTCTGAATTTCAGAAGGCTTTTTTCGTTTGCATCCCAGAAAACCGGCGTGCTCTGACAGAGAGATGCCGAGCAAGAGCCGCCTCGCGGCGAGGGCATCGTCCCCCTCCCATAGCGCGCAGCGCGTAGAGAGAGGGGGAAGGCGCGATAGCGCCTCAAGGGGAGTTCATAAAGAACTTCAGGGGGTGATCATGGATACAGTCCGCGCATCTCACGCGCATGGAGAATGCGCTTGCAGGCCACGATAAAGGTGGCAGTGCGCAGCGATACCTTGTGCTCCTGCGCCACGGCCCAGACGCCGGCAAAGGCCTCCTGCATGATGCGCACCAGACGGGCGTTGATCTCGTCCTCGGTCCAGAAGAAGCTGGAGAAGTCCTGCACCCACTCAAAGTAGCTGACCGTCACGCCGCCCGCGTTGGCGATCACGTCGGGCAGCACCAGCACGCCCTTGTCGGTGAGGATGTCGTCGGCTTCGGGAGTGGTGGGGCCGTTGGCGCCCTCAATCACCATCTTGGCCTTGATCTGGCCTGCGTTGTCCTTGGTGATCTGGCTTTCCAGCGCGGCGGGGATCAGGATGTCGCATTCCACGGCCCAGAAATCGGCGTTGTCCATGGCCTCGGCGCCCGCAAAGCCGCCCACACCACCGGTGTTGCCCACATGCTGCAGCAGGGCTGGCACATCAAAGCCGTTGTTGTTGAAGATGGTGCCGGTGTGGTCTTGCACCGCCACAACCTTGGCGCCTGCTTCGGCAAACAGCTTGCCTGCGGTTCCGCCCACGTTACCAAAGCCCTGCACGGCCACGCGTGCGCCCTGCAGGCTCAGGCCAGTCAGCTTGGCTGCTTCCACGCCCACGGTGAATACGCCACGGCCTGTGGCTTCCACGCGGCCCAGCGAGCCGCCCAGGTCCACCGGTTTGCCCGTGACCACGCCCGTAGCGGTGGCACCGGTGTTCATGGAGTAGGTATCCATCATCCAGGCCATGACCTGGCCGTTGGTGTTCACGTCCGGCGCGGGAATATCCTTGGAAGGGCCGATGAACAGGCCGATTTCGCTGGTGTAGCGGCGAGTCAGGCGCTCCAGTTCAGCAGTGGACAGTTTCTTGGGGTCCACGCGGATGCCGCCCTTGGCACCGCCGTAGGGAACGTTCACAGCCGCGTTCTTGATGCTCATCCATGCAGACAGGGCCATCACCTCGGACAGCGTCACATCCTGGTGAAAACGCACGCCGCCCTTGCCGGGGCCTCGGCTCAGGTTGTGCTGAACGCGGTAGCCCTCAAAGTGGGCGATGGTGCCGTTGTCCATCTCGATGGGCACATCGACGATGAGCATGCGCTTGGGGCGCTTGAGGGTTTCGACCCAGCGGGCCAGGGAGCCCAGATAGGGCGTGACGCGATCGACCTGCTGGAGATAGTTGCCCCAGGGGCCGAGGTGGTCGGGGTTCAGGTAAGAAGGCAGCGCATGGGCTTGAGACATGATGGGAGCCTGGTTGACTGATGTGCAGCGGCCTCGAAGAAGAGGGGCCGCCGTCCGGAATCACAGTGTGCGCGTGCTGTTTCTGGCTGTCCAAGGCCAGTTGTTTGCGGGCTTATGCATTTAATGCATAACGCTGCATCTCCGCTTTGCAGCTTGTGGTCAAGTGCGCAAGCGCTGACAGATGAAAGCGAAATTTGCCATCATCGCCCCATGGCTGAAAACAAAGATTGCTCCACCGGCTGGTGCGGCCCCGCGCCGTTTGCCAACACTCCCCCCATCGGTCTCGCCCCTGAACTGCAAACGCAGGAAGAGATGCTGCCTCAGTGGGAGGAACTGGCCCCCGACCTGCCGCTGGATGGCTATGCCACCGCCGATGCGCTGTGGTGGTCGCGCAAGCTGGGTGAGCCTCAGGCGTTGGGCTCTGATCTGGCGCCGCTGCTGGGCGATGAAGACACTGCCCGCGCGGTACAGCGCGCGCTGGCCCGCACCTGGGACTGGTGGCCTGCCGACCGTGCACCGCGCTACTGGAAGTCTGGCGGCGCGAGCCGCGAAGCCGCTTTGCTGCATGTGCCGCTGCCGGAAAACGGCATTCGCCAGGGGCAGGCGCTAGCCTCGGCGCCGGAGCCTGTTTTCAATCTGCGTGGTGCGGAGGCCGAGATCGCCCTGCGCATTGGCAAGGATGTGAGCGCCGAGCAGGCCGCCGCACTGGACGATGCGGGCGCACTGGCGCTGGTGGATGGTGTGACCGTTTCCATCGAATGGCTGGATGTGCGCTGGCGCGATGGGCTCAAGGCCCCGGCGCTGGCTTTGCTGGCCGATGGTCAGTGCCATGGCGGACTGGCGCTGGGTGAATGGCTGCCTGCCTCAGTCCTAGCCAGCCGCGACTGGTCGCAGCAGTTGTGCACAGTGGCTGTGAACGGTCAGGCCCAGATATTCACCGGCACCCACAGTCTGGGCGACCCTGCCTGGCTGCTGCGCGACTGGCTGCAGCATGTGGCGCGTGAATATGGCAGCGTGCCAGCCGGTACGGTGGTGACGACCGGTACCTGGTGCGGCAGCATGCCGCTGAATGCGGGTGACCTTTTCGAGGTGGAGTTCGACGGCCTGGGCCGTCTGGGGTGGCAGTTTTAAGCAAGGCTGCGCAGAACCCTGCATGGAATCATTCCTGATTTCATAGCTGCCAGCGCTTGTATTTATTGGGCTCTCGTGTTGCTTTGCCAATAGAGTGGCGGCCACACTGTGGTCGCTGCTCTGTTTTGAAAAGCAGGAAATTCCGGGGGCGTGAATGCGCCAAAGAACTCTCCAATCACTCACTTGATGACCAAGAGGGAGTTCAACAAGTGAGTGAGAGCGCAATCGCTGCACTGCAGCAAAGACTGGAGCTGGCCGAGGCCCGTCTGGAAATCATGGATCTGGAGGCCGAATACGCCAGAGCCTGGGATGCCGGCGATGCAGCAGGCTGGGCCGCCGTGTTCACGGAAGATGGTGTGTTCGATCTGGCCGCCGTAGGTCAGGGGCCGCGTCTGGTGCATACGGGGCGCCAGGAGCTGCAGGCCTTTTGCACGCAGGTGGATGCGTTCTACAAAGGCCTGCACTTCATGCACCTGCCGCGCCTGCAAATTGAGGGCGATACGGCGCAGGCGCGGGTGCATTTCCAGTGGCAGGGCTTGTTCAACGCTTCGGCCCAGTACTTCGGGCAGCGCACCGTGGTCGGTTACTACGATGTGACCTACCAGCGGGTGCAGGGCCGCTGGCTGATGAAGCACAGGCTGGAAAAAGCCGTCAGCGGCGTGACGACCGAGCACTACGACGTGTATCAGTCCGTCAGACCTGTGCAGGTCTGACGGGCGTGGGCTGCGGTCTTATTTCACCTTGATCTTGTCCAGCGCAGGGGCACCCGGCGGGTACTTCAGGTCAAGGTTGTTCAGTACCTCGCGCAGCACGGTGGCAATCATCAGATTGCGGTGGGTTTTGGAGTCTGCAGGCACGATGGTCCACGGCGCCCAGGGCGTGTGCGTGGCGCCCAGCAACTGGGCATAGGCCTGCTGGTACGCGTCCCACTGGGCGCGTACTTTCAGGTCGCCCTCGTCAAACTTCCAGTGCTTGCATGGGTCGTCCAGGCGCTCCTGCAGGCGCTCGCGCTGCTCGTCCTTGCTGATGTGCAGCATGAACTTGACGATGACCGTGCCCGTTTCGCTGAGCATGCGCTCGAAGTCATTGATATGGGCATAGCGCTGGGCTTGCTGTTCGGGTGTGATCCATTCGTTGACCACGGGCACCAGCACATCCTCATACTGGCTGCGGTTGAAGACCACGATCTCGCCTGCGCCGGGCATCTGCTGGTGAATGCGCCACAGATAGTCGTGGGCTTTTTCGGTCTCGGTGGGCGCTTTCCAGCCCACCGTGCGCACGCCCAGCGGCGTCATCTGGCCAAAAACGCCGCGCAGTGTGCCGTCCTTGCCTGCGGCATCCATGCCTTGCAGGATGACCAGCAGCTTGAAGCGGCGGTCTGCGTAGAACACGTTCTGAATTCCATCCAGCTCGGTGGCGAGCTTGAGCACGCTTTCCTTGTCGTGCTGCTTGCCCTTGTCCGAGGAAAAAGGCTTGGCCGACGGGTCAAAGGAAGCAAGGTCAATCGCAGCGGCTCCAGTTCTGGCCCCGGCTTCACGTGTCTCACGGCTATCGCGGGGCTGGCCGGGTTGCCATTGCTGCCACAGCTTGCGCAGCGCCTTGTGCTGGCTGTGGAAGGGATAGACGTTGATGCCGTTGTCGCCGGGCTTGTGCGCTGGCTCATTGGCAGCGGTAACGGCTGCGGCTGGCGCCGCCTCGGCCTCTGCAGGTCGGGGTGGCTTGGCAGGCGCAGTTTTGACAGCGGGAGTTTTGACGGCCGCTGTCTTGACGGCAGGCCGGGCGCTTTTTATGGACTCGCTGGTGGGAAACGGCAGGGTCTTGGCAGCAGGGCCTGTTTTGGCGGGTACGGCTTTGACGGGAGGCTTTGCGGGCGGGCGGGGCATGGGTAAAACTCCTGTGCGGGGCTGCGGTTGCTATGGATAGACGAGCGCAATGCGCTTCTGTTTACTGCGCTTGAAGGTGTTTTGCCACAAAAGACCTGGCTGTGTCGTCAGCAATTGTCTGCTTGTCTTTCGCGCAGCAGTTGCACAAAGCGGCGCGTGGCCAGCCCTTGTGCGCGTTCCTTGGACCAGACCCAGTCTACAAACAGTGTGGTGCCGTTGCTGAGGTTTTGCACCGGAATTTCCTGCAGCATGCCGGTGTTGATGTGGGGCTGAACTAGGCTGCGCGGCAGCCAGCCCCAGGCCAGGCCCGCGTGAATCAGGGACAGCGCCGCCTGGTGGCTATCGGTGCGCCACAGCTGGCGCGCAAAGACAAAACGCGGGTCGGTTTGCTGCGGGTCGCGGCTGGCTACCAGCACCTGGCGGGTGGCGGCCAGTTGCTCCACCGATAGCTGGGCCTGCGGGCCCAATTCGGCCAGCGCCTGCTGCCAGGGCGTGAACTGCGGGGACATGACGGCCACCAGCGTTTCGCGCCCCATTTCCTGAAAGCCTTCGCGCCCGTCCATGGCGGGCCGCTCAAACACCAGCGCCAGATGGGCGCGGCCCGCGTGAAGCAGCTCCAGCGCATCGGTTTGCGGTGCGGCCAGCACCTCGATGGGCAGGGCGGGAAACTCTTGCACCAGCGTTTGCAGCGGCTCAGTCCAGGTGGTGGTCAGCAACTCGGGGGCAATGGCCAGTGTCAGGCGCTCTTCCAGCCCTTCGTGCAGGGCCTGGGCCTGCCAGTTCAGCTGCTGCAATTGCTCTGCCAGCAGGCGGGCCTGCGGCTCCAGCGCACGGGCGGCAGCGGTGGGCACAGGCTCGCGCCCGCGCCGGTCGAACAGCTGCAGGTCCAGCTCGGCCTCCAGCTGGGCGATGGCCATGCTGACGGCGGATGGCACGCGCCCCAGCTGGCGCGCGGCAGCCGAGAAAGAGCCAGCATCGAGCACGGCAAGAAAGAGTGGAACCTGGTCTGCAGCAAAAGGCATGGCGCTGATCTATCAGAAAAATTGAAAAGAACTGACTTTTATCTTCAATTTTCAGAACATACACTGCGCAGCTATGTCTCAACAAGCCCCAGCGATGGCATCCGCTTCTTCTTCTGCCGCTTCTTCGTCTCACATCGCCGCCGCTGCTGCTCCCACCCAAGCCACAGGCCTGCAAGGCCCCAAGCGCCGCATTCTGTATGTCGGTCTGTACGAGACCATCGCCATCATCGTCTCCAGCCTGATTTTCATGGCCATTGGCCAGAAGGCCAGTGACTCCGGTGTC
This sequence comes from Comamonas fluminis, assembly GCF_019186805.1. Taxonomy (NCBI): domain Bacteria; kingdom Pseudomonadati; phylum Pseudomonadota; class Betaproteobacteria; order Burkholderiales; family Comamonadaceae; genus Comamonas; species Comamonas fluminis. The sequence continues at coordinate 122,936 of NZ_CP066783.1, forward strand.
ATGGCGGTAGCGGCATCTGTGATTGCCATTTGCTGGAATCTGACCTTCAACCATTTGTTTGAAAAATGGGAGTCGCGCCAGAGCGTCAAGGGTCGTTCCGTGTTGCGCCGTGTGGTGCATGCCGTTGGCTTTGAAGGCGGCATTGCTGCCATGCTGATTCCGCTGATGGCCTGGTGGTTTGATATCTCGCTGTGGGAAGCCGCAGTGATGGAAGCAGGCCTGCTGGTGTTCTTCATGGTTTACACCTTTGCCTTCAACTGGGTTTTTGACCGTATCTTTGGCCTGCCAGCATCGGCCCAGAAGCTGGCGGAGTAAATACGAAAATATGGCTGTAGTGCTTGAAGATAAAGCGCTGTCAGCTATTAAATTAAAAGCAATTGCTGCATAAAAAAGGGCGGGTCATCAGACCCGCCCTTTTGCATTGAAAGACCTCAACGGGTCAGCGCAGCAGACTGATAAAGCCCTGCAGCACGAAGGCGTTGATGATGTCGATGAAGAAGGCTCCCACCAGCGGCACGATCAGAAATGCCTTGTGCGAGGGGCCGTACTGGTTGGTAATGGCCTGCATATTGGCAACGGCCGTGGGCGTGGCGCCCATGCCAAAGCCGCAGTGGCCAGCGGCCAGCACCGCGGCGTCGTAGTTCTTGCCCATCACGCGGAAGGTGATGAAGGCCGCATACAACGCCAGCATAAGGGTTTGCGCGGCCAGAATGATCATCAGCGGGCCGGCCAGATCGGTCAGCTCCCACAGCTTGAGCGACAGCAGCGCAATCGCCAGATAGATGGACAGCGAGGCATTGCCAAACACGTCAATGGCACGGTCAAACACCTTGAAGCCAAACACATAGTCCAGCACATTGCGAATCACCACACCGCCGCCCAGCGCCCAGACAAAGGTGGGAAGCTGAATGGCGGTGCCCTTGGTCACCGCCGTCATGAATTCGGCAAAGGCCATGCAGCCTGCAAACAGGGCCAGTGTTTCCACGGCTGCATCGGCGGTAATCAGGCGCGGCGCCTTGTTGGACGATTCGAAATTGGCAACTTCGTTGCCCTCAGGCACCGTGCTGGCGCTGTAGCTCAACTGCTCGTCATCGGTGCGCGGCGATGCCAGCTGGTTCTTGGTAATCAGGCGCTTGGCCAGCGGCCCACCCAGCAGGCCGCCGATGACCAGACCAAAAGTGGCGCAGGCAATGCCCAGCGTGGTGGCGCCGGTCAGGCCGTGTTCGTTCTCCAGCACAGAACCCCAGGCACCTGCTGTGCCGTGCCCGCCGACCAGGGTGATGGAGCCTGCGACCAGACCAATGAGAGGGTCCAGCCCTAGCATGGTGGCCAGGCCCACGCCCACGGCATTTTGTGCGGCGATGAACACGACAATCACGCCCAGGAAAATAAACAGGCCCGAGCCGCCTTCGCGCAATTTGCCGAAGTTGGCAGACAGGCCAATCGACGAGAAAAACACCAGCATGAAGGCCGACTGCAAGCTGCCTTCAAAGCTCACCGTCAGACCGGTAACCTGGTGCAGGATGAAAATGCTGACTGCCACGACCAGACCACCTGAGACGGGCTCGGGAATATTGAAGTCGCGCAAAAAGCGGATGTGCCGCGTCATGAACTTGCCAAGCAAGAGCACGAGGACGGCCATGATGAGTGTGTAGTACGCGCCAAAGGTCACGTTCATAAAAGAAATCTCCAGAGGTTCCAGAAAGCGTCTGGTGGGGCAGCCGGCTGCGTAGCGGCGGGTTGCTGGTGCGTAATGCAATGCGGGGGGAGTGCACCGATGGTGCCAAAGCCCGCAAAAGGGCAGAGTAGGTGCGTATCCAGTTGTAGCGACAGCAGTCCATGAGGGTTGGGTGCTGCCTGAAGGCCTGTTGTGCACGAGGTTCCGAGCATCACAGCCATACCCTGAATATGCATTGAAATGCGATGTCTGCATTCGCGGTTGAAGAAATTTCCTGGGAGAGCGATTACTTTTTCAGAGCCCGTTGCTTCTATCTGCGATAGGCAAGTGCAGGTCAAAGCAGGGCTGAGCCCACGACAAAGCACCACCCCTTAGAATGACGGGCTTCGCCTCGAGGAGCGCTGCAGCTGCTGCCATGCATGGCCGGTCAGGCTCGGGGTCGGCAGGACATGTTCCTGTCTTATCAACGGCGCTCACCTGTTTTCGATTCTGTTTCTGGTTTTCACACAGGTGAGCTGATGTCTGCTGTTACCCCTTCCACCGCCATTCCTCCCATGCGCCTGTCGGGCCTGGAGCCCGTGTTCATTGGCGACGACACGCTGTTCGTCAACGTGGGCGAGCGCACCAACGTCACCGGCTCCAAGGCCTTTGCGCGCCTGATCCTGAACGAGCAGTACGAAGAGGCCCTGGCCGTGGCCCGCCAGCAGGTGGAAAACGGCGCCCAGGTGATCGACGTGAACATGGACGAAGCCATGCTGGACAGCAAGGCCGCCATGGTGCGCTTTTTGAACCTGATTGCCTCCGAGCCCGACATCGCCAAGGTGCCGGTGATGGTGGACAGCTCCAAGTGGGAGGTGATCGAAGCCGGTCTGCGCTGCCTGCAGGGCAAGGGCATCGTCAACTCGATCTCCATGAAGGAAGGCGTTGACGAGTTCAAGAAGCACGCAAAACTGGTCAAGCGCTACGGCGCGGCTGCCGTGGTGATGGCCTTTGACGAAAAAGGCCAGGCCGACACCTTTGCGCGCAAGACCGAGATTTGCGAGCGTGCCTACCGCATCCTGGTGGATGAAGTGGGCTTTGCGCCCGAGGACATCATCTTCGACCCCAACATCTTTGCCGTGGCCACCGGCATCGAAGAGCACAACAACTACGGCGTGGACTTCATCGAAGCCACGCGCTGGATCAAGCAGAACCTGCCGGGCGCCAAGGTGAGCGGCGGCGTGTCCAACGTCTCTTTCTCCTTCCGTGGCAACGACCCGGTGCGCGAGGCGATTCACACCGTGTTCCTGTACCACGCCATCAAGGCGGGCATGGACATGGGCATCGTCAACGCCGGCATGGTGGGCGTGTACGACGATCTGGAACCCCAGCTGCGCGAGCGCGTGGAAGACGTGGTGCTGAACCGCCGCCCCGACGCTGCCGAGCGCCTGCTGGAGATTGCGGACAGCGCCAAGGGCGCCGCCAAGGACGACAGCAAAAAGCTGGAATGGCGCGGCACGCCGGAGCACCCCAAGACCGTCAACGAGCGCCTGTCACACGCGCTGGTGCACGGCATTACCGACTTCATCACCGAAGATACGGAAGAGGCTTACCAGAAAATCGTGGTGCAGGGCGGTGGCCGCCCGCTGCACGTGATTGAAGGGCCGTTGATGGATGGCATGAACATCGTGGGTGACCTGTTTGGCGCCGGCAAGATGTTCCTGCCCCAGGTGGTGAAATCCGCCCGCGTGATGAAGCAGGCCGTGGCCCATCTGGTGCCTTACATCGAAGAAGAAAAGCGCCAGCAGGAAGCTGCGGGCCTGGATGTGAGCAGCAAGGGCAAGATCGTGATCGCCACCGTCAAGGGCGATGTGCACGACATCGGCAAGAACATCGTTACCGTGGTGCTGCAGTGCAATAACTTTGAAGTCATCAACATGGGCGTGATGGTGCCCTGCCACGAGATCCTGGCGCGCGCCAAGGCCGAGGGCGCAGACATCATTGGCCTGTCCGGCCTCATCACCCCCAGCCTCGAAGAGATGCAGTACGTGGCGGGCGAGATGGACAAGGACGACTACTTCCGCATCAAGAAGATTCCGCTGTTGATCGGCGGCGCCACCTGCTCGCGCGTGCACACGGCCGTGAAGATTGCGCCCAAGTACGACGGCCCGGTGGTCTATGTGCCCGATGCTTCGCGCTCCGTCAGCGTGGCGCAAAGCCTGCTGGGCGAGAACAAAGACAACTACCTGCAGGAAGTGCAGGCCGACTACGACAAGGTACGCACCCAGCACGCCAACAAAAAAGCCACACCCATGTGGTCGCTGGACAAGGCCCGCGCCAACGCCACGCCGGTCGATTTTGCGCAGCACGCGCCCGTGGTGCCCCGCGCTTTGGGCCGCAAGGTGTTCAAGAACTTTGATCTGGCCGAGATCGCCCAGTACATCGACTGGGGCCCGTTCTTCCAGACCTGGGATTTGGCTGGCCCTTACCCCGCCATCCTCGACGACGAGATCGTGGGCGAGCAGGCCCGTAAGGTGTTTGACGACGCCAAGGCCATGCTCAAAAAGATCATCGAAGGCCGCTGGCTGCAGGCCAATGGCGTGATGGGCCTGTTCCCCGCCAACCGCGTGGGTGACGACATCGTGTTCTACACCGACGAATCGCGCACGCAGGTGCTCTCCACCTGGTACGGCATGCGCCAGCAGACCGAAAAGCAGGCGATTGATGGCGTAATGCGCCCCAGCCGCTGCCTGAGCGACTTTGTGGCCCCTAAGGACACCGGCATTGCGGACTACGCCGGCATGTTTGCCGTCACCGCCGGCATTGGCGCCGAAAAGAAGGACAAGGAATTTGAAGCTGCGCTGGACGACTACAGCGGCATCATGTTCAAAGCCCTGGCCGACCGTCTGGCCGAAGCCTTTGCCGAATGCCTGCACCAGCGCGTGCGCAAGGACTTGTGGGGCTACGCGGCTGAGGAGAACCTCAGCAACGAGCAACTCATCAAGGAACAGTACCAGGGCATCCGCCCTGCGCCCGGCTACCCCGCCTGCCCGGACCATACGGCCAAGATCGACCTGTTCAAGGTGCTGCAGGCCGACGAAATCGGCATGACGCTGACGGAGAGCCTGGCCATGAACCCGGCCTCCAGCGTCAGCGGTTTCTACATCGGCAACCCCGATGCCGTGTACTTCAACGTGGGCCAGATCGGCGAAGACCAGCTGGCCGACATGGCGGCACGCCGCGATATGGATATTGAAGAGCTGCGCCGCTTCCTGGCGCCGAATTTGGGCTGATCGCTGATGATGTAAAAAAGGCCGCTGACGCGGCCTTTTTTATTGAGCACTACCTTGTTCGGCTGCGACTGTTGGTTGCCCTTCTTTTTCTGCGGTACGGTCAAAGACTAAGCTCTTACCAAAAATCAGCTGAATCCATGTTGGATAGGTGTATGCAGTGCCTTTATTGTGATCAATGATGGCGCCAATACCTCCGCCGAGAAGGATGTTCCCAAACATGCCTCCATTGGCTCTGGAAATAGCGCGGCCGGATGCATCCATTTGTTCCGGAGCTTTGCATACGATATCCAGATCTTTGCTGGAGCGACGTACTTGGACTGTGTCTCCAGATTTCGTACTAAAGCTACCATAGTCGTTTGTAAGCTTACAGTCGGCACCGTTTATAAGTTTGCCGTCTTCGGTTTTGGTTTCGATTTTGACTGGATGGGTTGAATCATTCACAACTGACGCGCAGCCTGTCATCAAAATCGCTGCACCCAGAACCACTAAGTATTTCAAAATGTATCTCCTTTGTTGCGAAATATAACTTAGTAGCTCTTAGCTATTCACCACGGGATAGCAGGCATCCCCCCAGATCGTGTCCGGGTTGGACATCATCAGATCAATCACCACCGGCACAAGTTGTCCCATGATGTTGGAGCAGTCCTGCACCTGGGCGCGGTTGATCTGGCTGTTCCAGGTGGCGCCGCCGTGCATGAGCTGGTTGCGCAAGGTGTAGATGCGCTGAAAGACCAGGCCCAGCAGCTCGGGCGTCTGGCTTTGTGCCAGCAGGATGGCGGCTTTGCGTTTGCCAGCGGCAAAGCGTTCCTGCCAGGTGGTTGCGTCGATTTCACCGCGCTGGTGGCTCCAGAAGGATTCGAAGACATAGGGGTTGTCCAGCAGCACGCGAATGGGGCCGCTGAAGGTGTTCCAGACCAGGGTGTGGAGCTGCTTGCGGGTGTCGAGCCCGTCGAGCTTGTGCAAAAAGCTGCGAAAGCTCTCCTGCTGCGACAGGTGCTGGCCGCGCGGGATTTCCTGTGCGTATGCAGCGTTGAAGGCAATCCACAGAAAGATAAAGCGCGCGTCCACATCGTCATGGCACTGGCTGGCGCGGTGCAGCCAGCTGAGCGAGCGGTGAATGCGCAGATTGAGTGCTTCCGGCATGCCATCACGTATGGCGCGGTGGCGTTCTTTGAGTGCGGTGTGTGTGGCCTGCATGACGTGGTTTCCTCTCTTGGTCTGGCCAGAGCTTAGAGAGCTATGGGAAACAGAGCAATGACTTACCTGCAGGCGGCAGCGGTATGAGGGTTCAATATGAATTTCATAGCGCGTAGCGCTTTATGGATCAGCGCTGCAGCCAGTAAAAGCCACTTCTCATGTTGAAGTGATGCCGTTCACAGCACAGGGCTCAAGGCGCTGAGAAGATTGCTCCAGATGCGTTTGTGCACCGGTGTCTTCATCACTTGCTCCAGCGTCACCTGCTGCGATTGCTGGATATAGCTTTGCTGGCGTTCGCGTATCGCTTGCGTGGTGACAGTGTCATACAGCAGCACATTGTTTTCAAAGTTCAGATCGAAGCTGCGCAGGTCCAGATTGGTGGAACCGATAAAGCTCACTTCGCCATCCAGACACAGCGTTTTTGCGTGCAGCAGGCCGGGCTGAAATTCGTGAATCTGCACCCCGGCCCTGAGCAGGCGCCAGTAGTGGCTGTGGCTGACGGCGCCGACGATCCAGGAGTCATTGCGCGCAGGCAGGATGAGGGTGACCTGCACATCGCGCAGTGCGGCAGAACACAGGGCATCCAGCACCGTGGTGTCTGGAACAAAGTAGGGCGTGGAGATGAGCACTTCACGGTGCGCACCGGCCAGCAGGTTCGCCACAAGCTGGGGCGTGGCCCGGGGGCGCTCTGTGGGGCCTTCGGCAATGCCAATGGCGTGAAAGCCTTGCTCACCGGCCTGAGCCGGTGCGATGGATGGGGGCTCGACGGCGGTCTGCGACTGCGCCCAGTCGCTGGCAAAGGTCTGCTGCATCTGGGCCACGACGGGGCCTTGCATGCGCAGCATGATGTCGATCCAGGGGGCGTAGCGGGGTTTGACGCGAAAGGCCTCGTCAGCGCAGTTCTGGCTGCCGATATAGGTGATGCGCTCGTCGATCAGCGTGATCTTGCGGTGGTTGCGCAGATCCAGCCGGCTGGTGAGCATGATGGTCAGCGGGCGGTTGATGGGCAGGGCTACGCTGAGGTGTACGCCGCTTTGCTGCATCTGCTTCCACAGGGGCGAGCGCACCAGTGCGCGAGAGCCCAGTCCATCGACCATGGCGCGGCAGGTGACGCCGCGCTGTGCGGCGCGCATCAGTGCCTGGGCCACATGGGTGCCGGTTTCGTCTTCCAGCCAGATGTAGTACAGCACATTGATTTCGCGCTGGGCTGCATCCATGTCGGCAATGAGTTGCGCGCGGGCGTGGTCGCCATCGCGCATCAGCTCGGCCAGATGGCCGGGCAATGCCTCAAAGCCGTTGATGGACGATGCATAGCGAAACGCTGGCTGCCACCGTGCAGGAATCGAGGTTGTGCCTGCGCTGGGTGTGGCAGAGGGCCTGTCTGCCGCCACGCTGCTGCCGTGCGCCTGGCAGAATTCCTGCACATTGAGCCGCTTTCGGCTGGGCACACGGCCCAGAGCGACTTCGCCAAAGAAGTAATACAGCGCGCAGCTCACATAGGGCAGCAGCACCATCACCAGCAGCCATGCCAGGCGCACATCGGGGCGCATGTCTCTGCGCAGCAGAATGCGCAGGCCAAAGCCCGTAATCAACAACACATGAAGAGTCAGTAGCAGCCAGGTCATGAAGCAGTGTCCAGAGGTTGACTGGCCCAGCATACAAGCAGTGGGCAATGCCATCTTTGCCACTGACTGAAAATCAATGCCAAAAGCCGCTGATGCCGTTGCGGATAAAGCGCAGCCAGCTATTGATTGATGAGCGACGTGTTTGCGCGCAATAGTTCTCTGGCATGGAACCTGCTTCGCCTTCCTGAAAAGCAAACAAGCAGGGAGGGTGTGCATGGAATTGGTGCCATTGACTGCCATAGACAAGGCAGATACCGCGTGGGTCATGACTTCTGCAGCGCTGGTGCTGCTGATGACGCTGCCGGGGATTGCACTGTTTTACGCGGGGCTGGTGCGCCGCAAGAACGTGGTCAACACCATGGCCGCCGTGTTTGCGGTGGCGTGCATTGTGGCGCTGACCTGGTTTGGCATCGGTTACTCGCTGGCATTTGCGGCCGATTCGCCCTGGCTGGGCAATCTGAGCCGGGCCTGGTTTGCCTCTTTGCACTTCGATGCCAAACGCAATGTGCTGGCGGTCAGCCATCTGGCTCCGCACCTGCCTGAAGCGGCCTATGCATTGTTTCAGGCGGCGTTCGCCATCATCACCACTTCGCTGATTGTCGGCGCCGTGGTGGAGCGCATGCGCTTTGCTGCGGTGCTGCTATTTGCGGCGCTGTGGAGCGTGCTGGTCTATGCACCAGTTGCGCACTGGGTCTGGGAAGGTGGTGGCTGGCTGAACCAGCTTGGTGCACTGGATTTTGCGGGCGGTGCTGTGGTGCACGTCAACGCGGGCGTTGCAGCGCTTGTGTGCGCCTGTGTGCTGGGCAAAAGGCATGGTTATGGCGCCGAGGCTTTTGAGCCCCACAGCCTGGGCTGGACGGCCATGGGCACGGCGTTGCTGCTTTTTGGCTGGTTTGGCTTCAATGCAGGCTCAGCCCTGTCGGCCGATGGGCGTGCGGCGCTGGCCTTTGTGGTCACGCTGGTGGCTGCGGCCGCAGGCGGGCTGTCCTGGATGCTGATGGAGTGGTTCAAACGCGGTGCACCGACCTTGCTGGGCCTGCTCTCGGGCATGGTGGGTGGCCTGGTAGCCATCACCCCTGCAGCAGGTTTTGTGCAGGTCAGCAGTGCCCTGTGGATTGGACTGATTGCAGGCGCCGTCTGCTACTGGGGTGCGACCTGGCTCAAGCGCCGCCTGGGGGCGGATGACTCGCTTGATGTGTTTGGTGTGCATGGGGTGGGTGGCATTGCAGGCTCCTTGCTGACGGCTGTGTTTGCCGACCCCTTGATGGCTGGCACCGGTGCCACCGTGCTCAACCAGCTGGTTGCCGTGCTGGCTGTGGCGGCCTACAGCGCTGTGGGCACGCTGCTGGTGCTGGCCCTGATTCGTTTGCTGATGCCGCTGCGGGTGGGCTCTGCACAGGAGCGGGAGGGGCTGGACATCAGCCTGCATCTGGAGCGGCAGCACTGATTCATGGATGCGAGGAGGTGTGTATGGAGGACAGCGAAAAATTGGCCATTGCAGCGCATTTGCATGTGCAGTTGCGCCGCAAGACCGGCCGCGTCACTGATACGGAATGGATGGCTGGCAATGAAGATTATGCACAGGCCATGGTGGCTTTCGCACTGGAACATGCGAAGGAAAATCAGGATGAGGAATTGACGCGTCTGGCGCTGCGCTTGCAGGAAAGCTGGGCTGGCAAGTCAATGCAGTCCGCAGGCGCAGCGGGGGTGAATGAAGACCATTCTGTTGCCACCAAGGCCGCCGAAATTCTGCGCATCTCGGCGCGCTATATCGGTGGTCTGAGATAGGGGCTGATATGCCTTGATGCCCTGATTTGATATGCGCATAGCGCTATCAAATCAGGAATCAACTTATCACCAGGCGACTTACTTTGCCTTCAGCTCTGCGATATAGGCATCGCGGGCTTTCACGCCATCGGCAGTGAAGTCGGTGAAGACGCCATCAATACCCAGGCGGTAGTAGGCCAGGAATTCCTGCGAGGGGTCACCCTTGAAGATGCCTGCCAGTCGGCTGGCTTCGCTGCGGAAGGTGAAGCTGTGCACCACCAGGCCCGCCTTGTGGGCGTTGGCAATGAGGGCGGTGTCTTTCAATGTGTTCACATCCTTCAGGCCGGCACCATCCTTGTAAGGCACGACGGAATGCGCGATGACCTGTGGCTTCCAGGGACCGATGCCGTCGGCATAGGTTTTGATTTCGGCCAGCCCAGCCGGGGTCTGCATGGCTGCAAAAGTGCGCGCATCGCCCGCCAGCGTCCAGCTATAGGGGCGGCCGCTGATGAAGGTCCACTCATCGCTGGTGATGTAGCCGACGGAGCCGTCCTTGAAGTTGTAATCGTTGCCATCAATCAGCTGCACACCCTTGGCCTTCATGCCTGCCTTGCGCAGGTATTTCAGACTGTCGGGGTCAAAGCTCTGGATGTAGATGGGTGAATCCTTGGCGTTGAGCTTGTTCTTCTCCAGCAGAGCCATCACGGCATCTTCAAACGGATGCTGGCCCGTGCCGCAGCTGTTGGCAATGGCCTGCTGGTTGTTCCAGTACGGGTTCTTGGTTTCCGCATAGACAGCAATGCTGCGCCCGGCTGCCTTGCCCTTGGCCGTTGCGATGTCGATGACGTCCTGCGCGCTGATCAGAGGCAGCTTGCCGTTCCACTCGGTAGGGCGATCGGCTCGGTTGTCCAGCGTGGTGCCGCGCACCAGAGAGCGCAGTTCGTTCAGGGTGAAGTCGCTGATGGACCAGTCGTTGCTATGGTCTTCTCCGTCCACCACCAGTGCCTGAAGCACGGATTTCTGGTTGTTCGGGTCAATCAGGTCGCTCAGATACTGGGCAGGGCCGTTTGCAGGTATGGCGGGGTATTTCACATCGACCAGCACGCCGGCGGCGGTGCGCTTGCGCCCGGCCACATAGGCATTGGTCTTGGCAACGTCTGCGATATTGGTGCTGTCGCTGAGCCATGCGTTATGGCGCGCCACCAACTGGCAGTCACGCGTCAGGTGCATGTCCAGCTCAATCATGTCGGCGCCTGCATCAATGGCTTTCTCATACGCCATCTGGGTTTGCTCGGGGTATAGCCCCGAGTAGCCACGGTGGGCGATCACCTGAGGCTGTTTGCCGTCCAGCGTCAGAAACTGGGGCTTGGTTTCTGGCTTGGGGCCATCACCGTCGCCACCGCCGCAGGCAGTCAGTGCCATGACGGCCAGCAAGATCAGGCCAGAGGATGCATTGCGAGTTGTGAGCATGTTTGTGTATTCGCAGATGGACAGACCTAGGATGCTTGCGGCGCTTTGTGAATCTTGTATGACAGCCCCAGAGTGATAGCCGAAATGAAACAAGCGGGGCATGCCCCGCTTGAGCCTTAGCGTGAGCGATCAGAGGCCCAGCTTTTTCGCCACATAGTCTGCATCCTTGTCACCGCGACCCGAGAGGTTGACGAGGATGTGCTGGTCCTTGCCCAGCTTGGGGGCTTCATGCATGGCCCAGGCCACGGCGTGCGCGCTTTCCAGCGCAGGAATGATGCCTTCCACGCGCGACAGTGTCATGAAGGCGTTCAGGCATTCCTTGTCGTCCACGGATTGATAGTCCACCCGGCCAATGTCTTTCAGATAGCTGTGCTGCGGGCCCACGCCGGGGTAGTCCAGACCCGAGGCAATGCTGTGCACGGCGGCGGGTGTGCCGTCTTCGTTTTCCAGCACATAGCATTGCATGCCGTGAATGGCGCCGGGCTTGCCGACAGACAGCGTGGCTGCGTGGCGGCCGGGCTTGTCAATGCCTTCGCCAGCGGGCTCCACGCCCACAAGATGCACGGATTCATCATTCAGGAAGGCGGTGAAGATGCCCATGGCATTGCTGCCGCCGCCCACGCAGGCGGCCACATGGTCGGGCAGCTTGCCGTGCTTGTGCTGGAACTGCTCGCGTGCCTCGCGGCCCACGATGGACTGGAAGTCGCGCACCATCATGGGGAAGGGGTGGGGGCCAACGACCGAGCCAATCGCGTAGATGGTGTTGACGGGGTCTTGCAGATAGACCTCGAAGGCACTGTCCACCGCCTCCTTGAGCGTGGCTGCGCCGCGTGTGACAGGCACCAGTGTGCAGCCCAGAATGCGCATCTTGGTGACGTTGGGGTGCTCTTTCTCGATATCCACCTGGCCCATGTGAATCTCGCAGGGAATGCCCACCAGCGCGCAGGCCGTGGCCAGTGCCACGCCGTGCTGGCCGGCGCCGGTTTCGGCAATCACTTTTTTCTTGCCCATGAACTTGGCCAGCAAGGCTTCGCCCAGGCAGTGATTGATCTTGTGTGCGCCGGTGTGGTTCAGGTCTTCACGCTTGAGGTGAATCTGCGCGCCGCCCAGTTGGTCGGACAGGCGCTTGGCGTGAAAGATGGGGCTGGGGCGACCCACATAGTCGGCAAACAGGGCGGCCAACTCATCCTGAAAGTCTTTGCGCTGCACGATTTCGGCATAGGCGGTCGAGATTTCGTCCATGCACTTCTTCAGATCTGGCGGCACCAGCTGGCCGCCGTAGGGGCCGAAAAAGCCGTTGGCATCGGGCATGGTCTGAGGGTTCTGGGTCATGCTTGTCTCTCCTGTATGGGCATGTTTTGGGAATGCACATTCATATCACAGGCCATGCCGTTCAGCGATGCATACAAGCCCCGAGATAGTTCATAAAAATGCTTGAACCGTATGTGTAGTAAGCGCTGGCAGCTATTGTTTTTATGAACGCCATGCGCCTGCAACACAATAGAGGCATGAAAGCCAGTTCTGCCCGCGATATCGTCTTTGCCCACGCCATGGAAACGGCCGCTGCCCATGAGGCGCTGCCCACGGCAGAGCGCTGCAGCGCCATCACTGCACAAAGCCTGCACGCGCTGGGCGCAGACAAGGGCAGCAGCCGTGCAGCCTATTTGCGCTTTTTGCAGGACAGGGCCAGACGCATCATTGAAGCGGCGCAGTTGCCGCCGGATATTCGTGCGCTGCGACAGCAGCAGGCAGGCATGTCGCGCTGGCTGCTGCTGGCGGTATTGCTGGGCGCACTGGCACTGGGGTTTGCCGGGCATGCGATTACCGATCCGCATCGCGTGGATCTGCTCTCGCTGTCGCTGATAGGCATCGTGCTGTGGAATGTGCTGGTCTTTATCGCGCTGCTGTTCAGCAGCGTGCGCAAGCTAGTGAAGCGGCGCAAGGCGGTGGTGCAGCCACTGGCCGCGACGCACGGCGCTGCTGCACCCGCTGCCAGTGGCTGGCTGCAGAAACTGCAGGCAGGCAAGAGCGCCATGGCGCGTGGCACGGGGCTGCGAAAAATGGCTTTGAACTACGAGCAGAACTGGTGGCAGATCAACCAGCGATCGCGCCATGCGCAGTGGGTAATGCTCATGCACCTGGGTGCGGCCATGCTGGCGCTGGGGGCCCTGGCCTCGCTATGGCTGACGGGGCTGACCAAGGCCTATCAGGTAGGCTGGGAGAGCACGTTTCTGTCACCCACAGCAGTGCAGAACTGGCTGAATCTGCTGTTTTCTCCCGTACATGCGCTGGTGGGGCTGGCCCCCTGGACGCTGGAGCAGATTCAGGCCCTGCAAGGGTGGGCGGCTGACGGCGCCCCAGAGCTGGAAACCAGCCTGAGCCAGATGCTGAAGTCTCCCACCGCGGGCCAGCGCTGGGTGCAGCTCTACACGCTGCTGCTGTTCATTGTGGTGGTTGCCCCGCGTCTGGTGCTGGCGCTGTATCAGGGGCTCAAGCTCTGGTGGTTCAACCGCCATGTGCAACTGCCACTGCAGCAGCCGTATTTTCAGCAACTGCAGCGCGACTGGGCGGGCCGCGCCACGGTGCTGCAGGTGCAGCCATACAGCCTGGAAATCACGCCCGAGCGCGAAGCCGCATTGCGCCGCTATGTGGCCGCGCATTACGGCGCGGGAGCGCAGCTGGAATGGCTGCCCGTGCTGGCCTATGGGTCGCCCTTGCCCGAGGCCAATCAAAGCGGCGCGCAGCAGGTGCTGCTGCTGAATCTGGCGGCCACGCCAGAGGCCGAAATACATGGCGCGCTGCTGGCACAAGTCTTTGAGCGCTGGGGGGCGCAAACCGATGTCTGGCTCTGGGCCGAGGATTTTCGTGCGCGCAACACGGGCGCACCATCACGCGTGCAGGAACGTGAACACCTGTGGCGTGAATTTGTACGCAGTGCAGGTCTGAATGCCAGTCTGGTGCCGGATGCAGGAGTGTGATGATGAGTGATGTGCAAGAACCCAGCGGCGGTGACCAGAGCATTCAGTGGTGCCTGCTATCGCACACCAATATTGGCAAGACCACGCTGACGCGCACGCTGATGGCGGACGATGTGGGCGAGATCGAAGACGCGGCCCATGTCACCAGCCAGTCGCAGCGCTATCTGCTGCAAAAAACGCAGCATGGCGATGAGCTGTGGCTGTGGGATACGCCAGGTTTCGGTGATTCGGTGCGGCTGTATGAACGCCTGCGTCAGCAGGGCAATCCACTGGGCTGGTTTCTCAGCAATGTGTGGGACCGCTGGCGCGACAAGCCGTTTTACCTGAGCCAGCGCGCCCTGCTGGCTGCGCGCGATCATGCCGATGTCATGCTGTATCTGGTCAATGCGGCGGAAGACCCGGCAGATGCGGGCTACTGGAGCGCCGAGATGAACATTCTGGCCTGGCTGAACAAGCCGGTTCTGGTGCTGCTCAACCAGATCGGCAGCGACACCACCGACGAACAGACGCAGCAAGACCTGCAGCGCTGGAAAAAGGCCACGCAAAGCTTTCAGACCGTGGTGCGCGATGTACTGGTGCTGGACGCCTTCACGCGCAGCTGGTGGCATGAACGCAAGATGATGCAAAGCATCGAGCCGCTTTTGCCACAGGCCAAGCGGCCCGCCTACCAGCGCCTGCTGCAGCAAAGGGCGCAGCAACAGCAACAGCGAGAGCAGGCCAGCCTGCAAGTCATGGCAGACCAGCTGCTGGCTGCCGCAAGCCTGTACGAAAAGCTGGACCCGGAGCAGGGCAAGCTATTGAGCCGTGCCTGGCAAAGCCTGAGCCAGATGACCAGCAAGCTGAGCAAGTCAGGGGCAGGCGAAGACCGTCTGGATGCCAAGGCGAAGGCTGCAGTCGAGCGGTTGATGAGTGCCTTGCGTCAGGCGGATGTGAGGGCGACGCAGCGCTTGCTGGAAATTCATCAGCTCGACGGGCAGGCGGCCAGCCAGATTCAGGAGCAATTGCGCAGCCAGTTGAAGATCAGCAAACCCGTGGATGCACAGGCGGCCAGCCTGTGGGGCGCATTGACAGCAGGTGCCGCCACGGGGCTGGGTGCAGACCTGATGGCAGGTGGGTTGACCCTGGGGGCTGGAGCCCTCGTCGGTGCTCTGGTGGGTGCTATGACTTTTGGTGGTGCAGCCTGGGGCGCGAACAAGATGTTCGACCAGGAGCAGCAGAGCTTTCAGCTGTCTCAGGACTATTTGACGAGTCTGGTGAGCCAGGTTCTGCTCAAGTACCTGCTGATCTCCCATTTCGGACGCGGCCGTGGCCGCTACACCAGCCCCGCTGCGCCTGAGCAGTGGAGTGCCCAGGTTCAGGCGGCTGTGCAGCTGCAGGCCGGGCAATGGGCAGACCTTTGGGATCAGCTGCGTGGTGTGCAAGGCACGGCAACGGGTTTTGATGCGGAAGGTGATGCTGCAGAAAAGACCGCTGAAATGCAAAACCTGCTGCAGCAAGCGCTGCGGCAGGTGATGGCCCAGCTGTATCCATCGCTGGCGCAGAGTACGGCGGGGCAAGTGCTCAGTAGCGGGGAAACTGCACGGTAAACAGGGCGCCGCCTCGCTCGGACTGGCCTGTGCTGACGCTGCCGCCCTGTGAGGTCACCAGCGCTTTGACGATGGAAAGGCCAAGGCCAGAGCCTTCGCGGCGGCGTATGCCCGGAGCCTGGGCAAAACGCTGAAACGGGTGGGCCCGCAGATCATCGGCCAGACCCGGGCCTGCATCGCTGACTTCCAGCGTGACCCAGGGCTCGCCCAGGGCGTTGTGGCTCGTCTGTACCCGGATACCCAGCCAGTGCCCGCTGCTGGCATGGCGCAGCGCGTTGTTGATGAGGTTGGTGATGATCTGGCGCATGCGGTCCGCATCGGCACGGATATCGGTGCTGCCATCACCATCCTGCACGGGCAGCTCCATCGACAAGGCCATCTTGCTTTGCTGCAGCTGGGGGCGCAGCTCGTCCACCACATCTCCGACCAGCGTGGCTAGATCAATGCGTTCTTTGCGCAGCGACAACTGGCCCGCATCGGCCATGGACAGGGTGTGCAGATCTCCCACCAGTCTGCCCAGATGCTCAACCTGGGACAGCAGCGTCTTCATTTCCGCCTGATTGCTCTCGATCACGCCATCGCAAATCGCATGCAGGCGTGCTTGCAGCACCGTTAAAGGGGTGCGCAGCTCGTGAGAGATGGAGGCGGCAGTGGCCAGGCGCTCTGACTCCAGCGTCTCCAGCGAGTCAACCATGCCGTTGAAGGCCTCGATCATTTCGGCCATTTCACCGTGGGCATTGCCTTTGACCGCTCTGGAGGCAAGATCTCCCCGTTCCACACGGGCGGCCACTTCCACCATGGATGCCAGCGGGCTGGTAATGCGCCGGGAAATCCAGAACCCTACGGCCATGCCAAAAGGCAGGCTGACGGCAAGCCCGATGACCAGCGACCATTTCTCGCCAAACAGGCGATCGCCTTCCCAGTATTCGGAATAGATCTGCAGCGCCCGGGGGCTGTCTTCCAGGTCCTGAGACTTCAGGGATTCCAGCTCGGTCTTGATGGGCGTTGGCAGGTGGCGGTAGAACTCGCGGTACTGCAGTTCGGAAAAAGCCAGTACGCCAGTGGCCAGTGCCGCAATGGCCAGCAGAACGGCCGCCGTGATCCAAAGACCAAAGCGAACCCAGATGCGATTCAGTCCCAGGGCCATAAACGGTAGCCTATGCCTCGAACCGTCTCGATCAGGCCGTCCTGCCCGGCCAGCTGGAGCTTGCGACGGAGTTTTGAAAGGTGGGAGTCGATGACCCGCTCCAGTGCATCGCTTTCCGGCAGGCAGTTTTCAATCAGATAAGCACGTGAAAAGCAGCGCCGGGGCTGGGCGGCCAGACAGGCCAGCAGGCGAAATTCCGTCAGCGTCAGGGCCCGCGGAATGGCGTGACCTGCATCGTCATACACGGCAGCGCTGTGGGCATCCACATCAATTTCGATAGGGCCGACACGGATGGGGGCTGGGGCCGTGGCTGGCTTGGCCTGGGTGCGGCGCAGCACGGCGCGAACCCGGGCCACCACTTCGGGCGGGTTGAAGGGCTTGACCACATAGTCATCGGCGCCCAGGCGCAGGGCCAGCAGCTTGTCCACATCGTCGGCCAGGGCCGTCACCATGATGACCGGAACTTCGCTGTCATTGCGAATCATGCGCAGTACGTCTATGCCATCCACCTTGGGCAGATGGATGTCCAGCAAAACAAGGTCGGGGCGCAGTTGTCTGAAGTGCTGCAGAGCTTCTTCGCCATCCTGTGCCACGCGGATGCGCAGGCCATCGCGCTCCAGATAGGCGCTGAGCACGCTGGCAATACCAGGCTCATCCTCAACGACGAGCACCATGGGGGTGGAAGCAGGTTGAACAAAGGTATTCATGGTTTTTTGCGCAGCAAAGTCATGCATGAGCGACTCTCTGAGACGTGTTATCTGCACATTATGTGCTTTGGCGCTGCAATAAATGATTGCAGGTGACTCTCCATAATTCCTACATAAATCTTGCAATCTGGCGAAAGCTTTTTTTCGTTCAATGGTGAACGGTGGAAAGCTGTCTCTGCTTTCCGTGGGTTTTCTCGGTGAAAGCCGATAGCTTGACTTGCTGCTCTGTGACACCTCTTTTCCGCGCTTCAAAAATTCGCATAGGTTGCTTGTGCCTGTGTGCGATGTCATTGCTGGCGGGATGTGCTGCGCCTGTGGCTGTCAAGCTGGACCAGACAACACCCGCCCAATGGCAGCAGCCTGCGGCAGCTGCAGGGCAGGCTGAGCTGGCCCAGTGGTGGCGAACCTGGAACGATCCCGCCCTGAATGCACTGGTGGATGAGGCGCTGGCACAGAACCTGGATGTGGCTCAGGCTGTGCTCAGGCTCAAGCAGCAGCGCCTGCTGGCTGGCACGGCCAATGCGCCTTTTATGCCGGTGGTGAGCACGGGGGCCAGAACCCTGCAGGATATTGCGGCGGTGGACTCCTACTTTCACGCCAGCATCGACGTGAGCTGGGACCTGGGGTTGTTCGGAGACTCCCAAGCTGCGCGTCGCTCGGCAGACGCCGGTGTGCTGGATGCACAGGCACAGTTGCATGCTGCACGGGTGGCCCTGGTTGCCGATGTCGTGCATCGTTATCTCGATATCCGGCTGGCCCAGGTGCAGCGTGCTCTGGCTGCAAAGCAGCAACAGCAGGCAGTGCGCCAACAGCAACTGCTGCAAGTGCGGCGCGATCAGCGACTGACGGATACAGATTCGCTTCAGCAGCAGCAATTGCAGCTGAATGCGGCTCAGGCACAGCTTGCCACTTTGGGCGAGGCGCAGGCCCGCTCGGCACATGCGCTGGCGGCCCTGCTGGGGCGCGACAGGCCTGATGCGCGCTGGTTGCAGCCAGACGGCGCAGCAGCATTGCCCAGCGTGCAGCCGGCAGCGGTGTTGCCGGCTGACTTGCTGCGCAGCCGACCCGATATTCAAAGCGCCGAGGCTGCGGTGGAGCAGGCCGCGGCAGAAGTGGGTGTATCGCATGCGGCGCTCTACCCCAGATTGACGCTGACCGGCTCCCTGCTGTTTGCCTACAACCTCACTCGCAACCACCGCACTACTTCGGACAGCATTCCCATGGTCGGCCCCCAGATCGACATTCCCCTGTTTGACTGGGGCCGTCGCCGTGCCGTGGCCGATGGCAAGGATCTGGCGCTGCAAGCTTCGATCAAGGCCTACCGTCAGGCCGTGCTCAATGGTGTTGCCGAGGCCGAAGGCGCTCTGGCTGCGGTGGCTGCACAGCAGCAGCGACAGCAGACCCTGCAGGCCGCGCAGCAGATACATGCCTCGCGTGACAAGACTCAGGCCATACGCCAGCAACTGGGCCTTTCCAGTGAGCTTGCGGGAATTGAAAACGCCAGAGCCAGTCTGCAAAACCAGAGCGACATCGCAACGGCCAAGGCTGCGCAGGCGCTGGCCTATGTTGCCTTGTACAAAGCGGTGGGCGCGGCACCCGTTGATGCCGTGGTTGCCGCGCAGCCCGCAGAGGTGCAGCCATGATTGCACTGGCGCGAAAAACGCTGATTCATGAGTGGCGACGCTTTGTGCCCTCGGTGTTCGCCGTGGGCTTTTCTGGCGTTCTGCTGGCCATGCAGGCTGCGCTGGTGCTGGGAATTTTCGGCTCGGCGGCGGTATATGTCACGGCCTCGTCTGCCGACCTCTGGGTGGGCTACCCAGGCACGCAAAGCGTCAATTTCGGCCGCAATGTGGGCAGCGATGTGGAGATGCGCCTGCGCATGGATTCAGATGTGGCCGATGTGGAGCCCTATGTCTGGGTGGATGGCGACTGGCGTGCCCGCACAGCAGAGCAGGCAAAGGCTGGCGGTGGCGTCTCCATTTACCTGTCCGGCATCAGCACTGCTGACAACTCGATGATGTTCACCAAGGTGCTCACATCCTGGCAGCGTCAGTTGCTGCGTGAGCCTGGCGCCGTCATCGTGGATCGTGCCGACCTGGGAACCCTGGGTGCCCAAGAGGGAAGCACCGCCTGGATCAACAACCATGCCGTCAAAGTTGTGGCTGCGGTGGATGGCCTGCGTGGGCTGGGTGGCGCCAATATTCTGGCTTCGCTCAGTACAGCGCGTGAAATTTCAGAGACTCACGCCGAACATGGCAGCACCTACTTTGTTGCCAGGCTGAAGCCTGGAGTCAAGGCTTCGGAAGTGCAGAAGCGACTGAGTCAGGGCGGCAGCAGCTTTGGTCCTTATGAGGTCTGGACTGCGGAAACGTTTGCAAGGCGCTCGCAGCGCTACTGGATGCTGGATACCGGCGCCGGTGCAGGCGTGCTCTTCATGGCGGTCATCGTGTGTCTGGTGGGCGCCATCGTGACCAGCCAGTCGCTCAAAGCCGTGGTTGCTGGCTCTGCCCGTGAATACGCGGTGCTCAATGCGCTGGGCGTTAGCCGTGGGGCGCTGGGCCGCGTGGTGGTAGAGCAGGCTTGCTGGATTGGCGGGCTGGGCTTTGTGCTGGCCGCGCTGACCAGTGCGGTGCTGCTGAGCATTGCATCCAGCTATCGCGTACCTGTTGCCATCAATCTGCCGGCGGTGCTGGCCTGTGGCATTCTGGTTGCGGTGCTGTCGCTGCTCTCGGGGCTGGGCGCCATGCGCAGTCTTTTGCGTGCCGATCCGGCCACTTTGCTGCGTTGAGGGGCATGGCATGCAAGAACAGATCCTAGAACGCCCCCAAGCCGCAACTGGCGCCAAGAATTCCACGCCCAGCCTTGAAGCTGTGCGGCTGGAGAAATCCTTTGTTTCCGGCATTGTGCAGGTGCATGTGCTGCAGGGCTTGTCTGTCAGCCTTTTTGGGGGAGAGCTGAGCCTGATTTCCGGGCCTTCGGGCTGCGGCAAAAGCACTTTGCTTTCCCTGATGTCCGGTCTGCAAAAGCCCGATGGGGGGCGCACGCTGGCTCTGGGGCAGGATCTGGCTGCCCTCAGTTCAGGGGCGCTGGAGAAATTTCGCTTGCGTCACACCGGGTTTGTCTTTCAGGGCTTCAATCTGTTTCCGGCCCTGACGGCACTGGAGCAGGTTCAGTTGCCGCTGGGGTATATGGGCCTGAAAGACGCTGAAACTCTGCGCCGCGCCAAAGAGGCGCTGGACGAAGTCGGGCTGTCTCACCGCAGTCATATGCGCCCCGCACAGCTGTCGGGTGGCGAAAAGCAGCGTGTGGCTATTGCCCGGGCCATGGCCAAGCGGCCGCAACTGCTGTTTGCCGATGAACCCACCAGTGCGCTGGATGCCGAGAGCGGCCAGCGCGTCATTGATCTTTTGCACCGTGCGGCGCGCACGCATGGCACCACGGTGCTGTGCGTCAGCCACGACCCGCGACTGGTGCGCCACGCCGATCGCGTGCTGGGCATGGAAGACGGCGCCATTCGTAATGACTGGCGCCAGAACAGCCCCATCAAGGAATAACTCATGAACCGTAGCCCAATGTCTCGCAGCTTCAGGTCGGGCATGCCCTTGCTGGCAGCCGCCTTGCTGGCGCTGGCCGGGTGCTCTCCGTCACAGAACTCAGCCTCGGTGGTGTCGCCTGCAGCGGCACAGGTCAAGCCGCAAAGCCAGGTGGCTGTGGCGCGTGGAAAGATTGATGTGGAAGGCGGCCTGCTGGAGCTCACATCTGCGGCGGCAGGCGTGGTTCAGCAACTGCTGGTCAAGGAAGGTCAGCAACTGCAAAAAGGCCAGCTGGTATTGCGTCTGGCAGATGATGCAGCGCGTGCGGATGTGTCCGTAGCAGAGTCGGAGTGGCAGCTGGCACAGGCCAAGCTCAAGGCTCGCCAGGAGCGCCTGCCCGCACTCAAGACCACGCTGACGCGCTGGCAGTCGGCTGCCAGACAAGGCGCTGCCGACCAGCAGAACGTGGATGAAGCCCTGCAGGCCCTGCGCGATGCGCAGGCGGAGGCCGATATTGCGGGCGCGGAAGTCAATGTGGCCAAGCGCAAGCTGGAACAGCTGCGCGCCTTGCAGCAGCGCCATGAGTTGCATGTCCCAGAGGCTGCCACCGTGGTGCGTCTGCAGGCTCAGGCAGGCAGCATGCTGCAAAGCGGTAGCAGCGTTGCGGTGCTGCTGCCCCAGCGCCCGCTGATTGTGCGTGCAGAGGTCAATGAAAGCTTTGTGAGCGCGATTCGCGAAGGCATGAAGGCTCAGGTTTCTGTGGACGGAGATGTCGCGGCGGGCAAGCAGGATCTGCCATCGGCCACGGTGCTGCGCGTCAGCCCCGTTTATGGAACCGCCCGTTTGCAGGACGACACACAACGGGGTCCGGTACGAATTGTCGAAGCGGTGCTGGCGTTTGACCAGCCACCCGTCAATGCCAAGGTTGGCCAGAACGTGAGGGTCAGTTTCCATGAATAAACGTATTCAAATTTTCCCTTCCTCGACGGGGCAATCCTCTACGGGCTGGATGGTGCAAAGCGACTTCGATGGCACCATCAGCCTGCTGGATGTGACGGACACCCTGCTCAACCGCTTTGGCAAGCCCGGCTGGCAAGAGCTGGAAGACGCCTGGGAGCGCGGCGAGATTGGCTCGCGTGAATGCATGAAGGGTCAGGTCGCGCTGCTGGATATGAGCGAGGCTGAGCTGCAGCAGCACCTGGACACCATCGAGATTGATGCGCACTTTGCAGGGTTCGTGGCCGAGGCCAAGGCGCACGGCGTCAAGGTGCAGGTGGTCAGCGATGGCATTGACTACGCCATTCGCCATGTGCTGGCACGCCACGGTATGGCGGATCTGGAGGTCATTGCCAACCATCTGGTGCAGACGGGCGAGCGCAGCTGGCGTCTGGATTCCCCATGGGCCAGCAACCACTGCACACGCGCCAGCGGCAACTGCAAGTGCGAGCGACTGGCCGAGCAGCAGGCCGTGCACGGTCGCGTGCTTTACATCGGTGACAGCACTTCGGATTTCTGCGTGTCTGGCAAGGCCGATTTTGTGCTGGCCAAGTACAAGCTCATTGTCTATTGCGAAAGCCGTGGCATTGCGCACGCCCGTTTTGAGCATTTCGGGCAAGCTACGCAACTGCTGGAACAAGTGCTGCTGGGCATGGAGCTGACAGCATGAATGTGGCTGACGGCTATGCACAACTGCAGCAGCAAAGCCTGCAGCAGCTGTGCCTCACGCCCCACGAATTCGTCATGGCTGGCGAAGGAGAGAACGCGCGCACTGGCATCTTGCTCATCCATGGGCTGACCGGCACCCCGGCAGAGATGCGCCTGCTGGGCAAGGGGCTGAACAAGCAGGGCTTTACCGTGTACGGTGTGCAACTGGCCGGTCACTGCGGCAGCATGGAAGACTTGGTCGCCGCCCGCTGGACGGACTGGATTGCCAGCGTTGAATCTGGCCTGCAGCGCTTTGCAGAGCATGTGGACCAGGTGGTGGTGGGCGGCCTGTCCATGGGCGCACTGCTGTCGCTGGCTGTTGCCGAGCGACACCCCGGCAAAGTCGCAGGTGTCTGCGCACTCTCAACCACCTTCCGTTATGACGGCTGGAGCATTCCCGCCTATACCAAGCTGGCGTTCCTGCTGCCGCTGTTTCGCCTGCTGGGCATTGGCCGGAGCAGTGTCTTCATGGAAGCGCCGCCCTACGGGATCAAGGACGAGGCCCTGCGCGCCCGCGTGGTGGAGCAGATGAACAGCGGCGACAGCTCTGCTGCAGGCCTGCCGGGCAACCCCTGGTGGAGCGTGATTGAGCTACGCGCCTTGTCGGCAGATGTGCAGGCCAATCTGCACAAGCTGCGCGCTCCCTGCCTGGTCATTCACGCCAAGGAAGACGATATTTCTTCGGTCAGCAATGCCCACGATATTGAGCGCGGCGCGACGAATGCAAAGGTGGAACTGGTGCTGCTGGACAACTGCTATCACATGGTCACCATCGACCGTGAGCGCCGCACCGTGATTGCCCGAATGAATGATTTTGTTGCGCGCATTGCCAGCTCGGCCGCGAAGACCCGAGGTATGAATGGGCAGTGATCTTTCGCCCCTGGTGGTGACACTGTGGGTGCTCAATGTGCTGGTGGACAGCGGGGGACAATTGGCCTTCAAGGCCGCAGCCAGCGAACCCGGTGAACGCGATGGCATGGAGCGCTGGCGCTTCATGCTGGCACGTCCCTGGCTGTGGATAGGCATTGCCTGCTATGTGGCAGAGTTCCTCGTCTGGCTGGCCTTTTTGTCGCTGGTGCCCTTGTCGGATGGGGTGCTGCTGGGCTCCATCAACATCGTGGCCATCATGATTCTGGGGCGCGTGCTGTTTCGCGAGAAACTCGCACCCATGCGCGTGGTTGGGATTGTGCTCGTGTCCATTGGCGTAGCAGTTGTGGGGCTGCATTGAAATGAAGCGCTTCTACATCATTGGCTTTCTGGTGCTCATGGCATTTGACACGCTGGCCCAGCTGAGCTTCAAGCAGGCAGGCGATGCGGCATTGCCGCTGGAGCTGTCTGTGGACTGGCTGGTGCGCGTATTCAGCCAGCCCTGGATCTATGGCGCTTTCGTCGGCTATATCGGTGCATTTTTTACCTGGATGAGCTTGCTCAAGCACGCGCCCATCGGCCCTGCGTTTGCGGCATCACACCTGGAGATCATCAGCGTGCTGGGCATGTCCTACTGGCTGTTCAATGAGCCCATTGGCTGGCCGCAGATCATTGGCTGCTGCTTTATCGTGGCCGGCATCATGTGCCTGGCGGTCAGCGAAAAGCAGGAGCTGGAACCCGCGCACTGAGATGCGCAACAAAATGGGTGAAACCACGGTTCCGCCAACCGCGGGCCTGCCGCTGACATGGAGCGACCTGCTGCCTTGGGGTGCGGGAGATTTTTCGCAGCAGCTGTCTGCATGGCTGGGCGTGCCGCAGGTGCAGCTGGAATGCTCTGGTACCTCGGCACTGATGGTGGCGCTGCGTGCGCTGCGCACGCTCAAGCCCGGGCGCAGCGAAGTCATTGCCCCTGCCTATACCTGCCCGCTGGTGGCCCTGGCCATTGCGCAATGTGGGCTGCACCTGCGCCTGTGTGATCTGCGCGCAGATGCGCTGGATATGGACTCTGCGCGCTTGCAGCAGCTGTGCAGCGACAAAACCCTGGCCGTGCTGCCCACGCATTTGTGCGGGCGAGTGGCGGATGTGGATGCCGCCCTGCAATGCGCACGAGCTGTGGGCGCCTATGTGATTGAGGATGCGGCGCAGGCACTGGGTGCACGCAGCAATGGCAGCACGGTGGGCATGCAAGGCGATGTGGGATTTTTCAGCCTGGCTGTCGGTAAAGGCTTGAGCACTTTTGAAGGTGGCGTGCTGCTGGCGCGAGACGCAGAAATTCGCGCCGCATTGCAGGCGCAAGGCCAGCGCACAAAATTCAGCTGGTGGTGGGAGCTGCGGCGCTCCGTGGAATTGCTGGGTTACGCAGCGCTGTATCGCCCATCAGGTTTGGGCGTGGCCTATGGCAAACCACTGGCTGCATCACTGGCGCGCGGCGACTGGGTGGAAGCCGCTGGTGATGACTTTGACGACATGATTCCGCAGCACCGCCTGGGCCGCTGGCGGCAGACCGTGGGCGCCCGTGCCTTGCAGCGGCTGGCCGCATTTCAGCAGCAGACGGCGGATCAGGCCCGCAATCGCATAGCGCAGCTGAAGGCTTGCGGCTTTGAGGTGGTGGAAGATGCAGTGCCCCACGCGCAAGGTGTATGGCCGGTGCTGCTGCTGCGCTTGCCCAGCCCGCAGAGCCGGGATGCAATGCTGCAGGCCCACTGGGGGGATGGCAGTGGCCTGTCTCTGCCCTTTGTGCATGTGCTGCCCGACTATGGCCGCTATGACCATGTGCTGGCCGCCGCGCGCCAGGACGATGTGACGCAGGCGCGTGACTGGGCGCAGCGCCTGCTGGCCATCAGCAACAGCCCATGGCTGGATGATGCAAGGTTTGCGCGCTTGCTCGGCGATCTGCAGCAGGTGGTGGCTTAAGTTTGCCGCTCAGTCTGATTGGAGCTTGTCCAGGCGCAGTCGCTCGCGGTCATCGCTGAGTGCACGAGCAGCCAAGAATACGCTGCCCACTGAGGCGAGCACGCCAGCGCCGGTCAAGAGAAAGAGCAGCAGAATCTGGTATTTGGCGGCCTCCAGTGGGTCCATGCCGCCCAGAATTTGTCCTGTCATGATGCCGGGCAGCGTAATCAAGCCTGCTGCAGACATCTGGTTGATGATGGGCACCAGCCCCCGGCGAATGGCGGCACGCACATGCTGCGCCAGGGCTTCGCGCATGGGTATGCCCAGAGCCAGCTGTGCCTCTATCGATGCGCGTGCTGACTGAACCCCGTCAAAAAAACTGTCCAGCCCCAGACTGGCGGAGTTGAGCACCGCCCCCAGCACAATGCCCGTGAGGGGAATGGCGTAGCGTGCGTCGTACCAGGGCTCGGGGCGCACGGCGGTCATCAGGGCCAGCACCACGGTGGCAATGCTGGATGCCGCAACCACCAGCGCTGCGATGGGATAGTTGCCGCCACGCCTAAGGTGTTTGTGTGGTCGCACGGCCACCTCTCGCGCTGCTGCCGCAATCATGAAAACGACGACCAGCACTGTCATGCCTGCCGATGCGGACTGAAATACCCAGCGCAGCACCCAGCCCACCAGCAGCAACTGAATGACCATGCGCACAGCGGCGATCAGCACCTGGCGCTGTATCTGAATTTTCAGGGCCCAGGATGCGGCTGAGCTGGCCAGCACCAGCAGGGCGGCAATCATCAGGTCGGTGAACTGCAGATGAATTGTGGGGCTCATGGCTGCACCTCGCTGCAGGCCGTGTTGTCATGCAGCTGACCATCCTGCAGCCACAGGCAGGGCCAGCCTTGCTGCCTGCCCATGCGCTGTGCCTGGGCACGCGAGTGGGTGACCCAGATCATGCCCATGCCGCTGCTGCGTTGTTCTTCCAGCAGCTCTTCCACCGCTTGAACGGATTCTTCATCCAGTGCCGCAGTGGGTTCATCCAGCAGCAGAACTTTGGGGCGGCGCAGCAAGGCCCGCAGCAAGGCAAGGCGTTGGCGCTCACCTGTGGAAAGCTGCGGCACTGGCGTCTGCAAGGCCTGCGCGCGCAGACACAGTCGCCGCGCCAGTGCGGGCAGTTGCTGCCAGGCTGCTGCGTCGAAGTGCGCAGCAAGATCCTGGCTCCACCAGGCGGGTTCTGCTGCCAGATACATGACCTGAGAGCGCCACTGGGGGCCTGTGAAACTGTGGCGTGGCTGGCCCTGCAGCCAGACCTCGCCAAGGCCGGGGTCCAGATCGGCAATCAGGCGCAGCAAGACAGATTTGCCCGCCCCCGATGCGCCCATGAGCATGATGCGCTCGCCCGCAGCCAATTGAAGATCAAATGGGCCGCAGTGCGGTCGATCCGGCAGACTTTGCAGCTGCTGCAGGCGCAGCAGTGGGGCTTGTTGCGGGGTGGAAGGCATGATTGGGCCAGTGTAGTGCGCTGCGGTTGAAAGCCCTGGGTGCTACCAAAAACATGAGCGCTTCGCGCTTGTATTGCGATGAGATACGAATGCCTGACAGGATGAAGCCCATGTACATCAAGCGCTGATTGCTTCATTTTTTGAAGCGGTATCCATCATTGGGCTGGATGGGCGCCAAGCAGATTCACGATGCTTGAGAGTGGCTTCGCGCTCGGCGATGTAATTGCGCGTCAGCGGAACCGCTTCTTGTCTGCGTGCCAGTTGTACCTGAAAGATGGCAATGTCCTGATAGCGAAAAGCGGTCTCCGACATCGACAGATAGAACTCCCACATGCGGCAAAAGCGCTCGTCATACAGAGTGGCGGCTTCGGCGCGGCGAGCCATGAAGCGCTCGCGCCACAGGCGCAGGGTCTGGGCGTAATGCAGGCGCAGCACCTCGATATCGCAGATCACCAGACCCGAGCGTTCAATCGCCGGGGTGAACTCCGACATCGACGGAATATGCCCACCGGGAAAGATATAGCGCTCAATCCATGGGTTGTTGAAATCGGGCACATCGCTGTTGCCGATGAAGTGCAGCAGCATCACGCCATCGTCGCTGAGCAGCTCATGGCATTGCTTGAAAAAGGCATCGTGAAACTGCGTACCCACATGCTCGAACATGCCGACAGAGACGATGCGATCAAACGGTCCGTGTGTTTCGCGCTTGATGTCACGATAGTCTTGCAGCCGGTATTCCAGTTGGTCCTTGCAGGGGGAAGTCGAAGCACGCTGCTGTGCACCCGCCAGTTGCTCTGTAGATAGCGTGACACCGGTCACATGACCAGCCCCGGCCACCTCGGCCAGATAGCGCGACAGCCCGCCCCAGCCGCAACCGATGTCGAGGACCCTTTGGCCGGGCTCGACCAAGAGCTTGGCCGCGATATGGCGCTTCTTGGCCAGCTGCGCGGTTTCCAGGTCTTCATCGCCCTGCTCAAAATAGGCGCAGGAGTATTGGCGCTCACTGTCCAGAAATAGCTGGTACAGCCGGTCATCCAGATCGTAGTGGTGGGCCACATTGGCGCGTGATTTGTTGCGCAGATTGTTCTGCAGCAGGGGGCGCAGCTTCATGCGCCAGGCGTCCAGCATCTGCACGGTGGCGCTGACGGGCACATGTTTAGCGCCGCGCAGCACCAGCTCCAGCACGTCATAGACTGTGCCTTGCTCAACCAGCAGACGCTGCTGCATGAACATCTCGCCGAAGTTCAGGTCGGGGTCGCGCAGCAGCGCAAACACGGCACGCTTGTCGGTAAAGCGGATGCGAGCCTGAGGCTGGCCACCATCGCCAAACATCAGCGCTTTGCCAGACGGTGCGATGACTTCCAGTTGCCCGGTTCTGACCAGTGGATCGAAGGCGCGTTTCAGCAAGTTTTCGGTCAACCGGTCCAGCATGTCAGCTCCTTGAAGCAAGGTGTTGATGAGGTGCTGGTGTACGCGTCCTAACAGGTGCTGCTGGCTGCAATGTGCTGCACCAGCCGCAGGTTCAGCGCGTGCTGCCCGGCCTGCCAGGCGGTCAGTGTGCTTGCATCAATCGCTGTGTCCTGACCGTCTCCGGCACTCATCAGGCGCTTCCACCAGGTTGCATAGTGCCATGAGGAAACATCGCCCGTAATGTCGCTTCCGATAATCTGACCGCCCAGTGCGTCGATGAGCTGCATGGCCTGAGCCGCCTGCATCTGGCCCTGGTCCCAGTTGGTGCGCACAACCTCGGGTGCGAACACATCTTTGTCAATGCTCAGATAGGTGTCTTGAGGCCAGTCGCGCAGATGCTGGGCCAGCGTCTGAACCAGCTCTTCGAGCGTGCCAAAGCTGCGAAACGCCTTGCTGCTGCCTATGCGTCTGGCCCAGCCCGTATCTACACCGCAGCTCCAGTAGGTGAGCTTGCCCGCCAGCAAGGGGCGCAGATAGTTTTCCCAGGAATGCCCGGCACCAATGTCTTGTGAAGTAATGCCCGCCACATGCACCTGCGACACGGCGGGGTGCATGGCTACACGCCGCACCCAGGAGCCGCAGTGCACCCCCCAGGGAAAGCGCATATTGTCCGGGTGGTTGTCCAGCACCAGCACGCGCAATGGGTGGTTTGCACTGCGCGCCTGTTGCGTGATGCAGCGCTCTATCAGCGGCCAGCTCAGGTGGTGAAAATCGCCGCTGCCCATGAGCACGGTACCGTGCTGCGGCGGCAGTTGCTCATGCAATGTCTGGCTGAAACGTTTGAAGTTGCGCAGGCTGCAGCCAAAGCGCACCAGCTCCTGCCAGTCAGTCAGCGGCAGGCGCTTTTCCTGTGGCAAGGTGCCGACCGAGCCGTCCACATCCAGAACTATGGGCTGCTGCATCATGCGGGTGGGCTCCACTGGCTGTCACTTTCAAAATGTCCGGCAAATCTTCGGCCCAGCGCGCGCAGCAGCGGGTTGCGGATAAAGACCAGGTGTTTTGTCATGGTGAAGTTGGCCCCCAGCTGGGCCTTGACTTCCGGGTCAGTCCAGCCCGCTACATAGTGGGACAGGCCGCGCTCCAGCGCGTATTCGAGATTGACCATCCAGCTCACAAAATACAGATTGGCTTCGCGTGCTGCGGGGTAGGACAGGCCTATGTATTTGTCGATCAGCTTGCCGTTTTCTTCAAAGCACAGGTTCCAGCCCAGCAGGGCATCGCTGTCCAGGTCGCGGTACTCGAACACCATGCCGCCGTTGCTGGCGTCGCGCAGCAGGTCGGCAAAGAAGGCGCGGGTGAGCTTGTCGAAATGAATCTCGCTTTGCGCGTAGACCGCATCAAACAAGGCGTAGTAGGCATCCACACGCGCATCACTGGCAAAGTTGCAGCCGGTGGGAATGCGATCAATCTTCAGGCTGGCGCGGCTTTTGAGCTTGCGTTTGAGATTGCTTCTGCGGCTTTTGGACAGGCGTGCCAGATAGTCATCCAGGCTGGCAAAGTTGATGGGCACATAGGCCAGCGCCTGGCCTTCGAGGGCAATAAAGCCTTGGCTTGTCAGAGCGCGGGAAAAATCCTTGGCAAAAGCATTGTCCGCATCACTGAGCAGGGGCGAGGCCTGAGGCAGGTCTTTGACGATGGTGAGCTGGGTACGGCCCGCGCGGGTGCGCAATTGGCCTGCCAGTTGCTCTGCACTCAGGTCTTGCGGCAGCAGTGCATATTCGCTGACCGTGGTGCCCACAAAGTCGGTCTGCAGGCGCAGCTTGCTGCCCAGCCATCGGCCCCCAGGTAACGACAAAAGACGCGCCTTGAGCGCGTCATCTGCAGTGGTCAACAAATCGAACGGAGCGGTAAATGCCGGGGCTGGCCAGTCCTGCAACAAGGCAAAGCCTTCTGGAGGATGGCTTGCAAACTGCGCCAGCAAGCCGCTGGGTTCGAGCTGGTTGCGATAAGGCGTGTTCCTCATCTCTTCATCGCAAAGGGTGCAATCAAATCAATAGCATCAAGTCAGTATAGATAAATGACTTGACGCTTGTTTGATTTGATTTTCCCTGTCAGGCCGCTTTTGCCTTGGTGATGAGCTGATCCAGCAGCACCATGGCTTCGTCGATCTCGCTGCGCGAAATCATCAGCGAAGGTGCGAAGGTGATCACGTTCTTGTAGTAACCGCCTACGTCCAGCACCAGGCCGCGCTTCTGGCCTTGGTATTCCAGACCGCCTTCAAGGCCGATGTCCACCATCTTGTCCAGCAGCGCCTTGTTGGGCGTAAAGCCGTCTTCGGTGCAGATTTCGGCGCGCAGTGCCAGGCCCAGGCCGTCCACATCGCCGATTTCCTTGTGGCGCTTTTGCAGTTCTTTCAGGCCTTCGAGGAAATAGGCACCCGATTCGCACACTTGCTTGCCGAAGTCCATCTCGTGGGTCATCTTCATCACTTCCAGACCCAGAGCCGTGCCCAGAGGGTTGGAGGCAAAGGTGGAGTGTGTCGATCCGGGTGGGAACACCGTGGGGTTGATCAGCTCTTCACGCGCCCACAGGCCGGACAGGGCGTTCAAACCATTGGTCAGCGCCTTGGCAAACACCAGCACGTCGGGCTGGATGCCAAAGTTTTCCACCGACCACAGCTTGCCGGTACGCCAGAAGCCCATCTGGATTTCATCGACCACCAGCAGCACGCCGTGATCGTCCAGCACCTTCTTCAGACCAGTGAAGAAGTTGGCAGGAGGAATGACATAGCCACCTGTGCCCTGAATGGGCTCGATGTAGAAGGCTGCGTATTCGCACTGGTTGGTCTTGGGGTCCCAGACCGCGTGGTATTCGTTTTCGAACTTGCGACGGAAGTCGGCCACGATGGATTCCGCATACTCCTCTGCCGTCATGCCCTTGGGGCGGCGGAAGGGGTAAGGGAAGGGAATGAATTGCGCACGGTCGCTGAAGTGACCGAAGCGGCGACGGTAGCGGTAGCTGGAGGTGATGGAGGACGCACCCAGCGTACGGCCGTGGTAGCCGCCTTCGAAGGCAAACATCAGGCTCTTGCCGCCGCTGGCGTTACGCACCACCTTCAGCGAGTCTTCAATGGCCTGCGCACCACCCACGTTGAAGTGCACGCGGCCATCATTGCCCCATTTGCTCTTGGCGTCTTCGGCGATGAACTTGGCCAGTTCGATCTTGGTGGGGTGCAGGTACTGGCTGGCGACCTGGGGCAGCTCTTGCAACTGCTCGATCATCTTGGCTTCAAGACGCTTGTTCTTGTAGCCAAAGTTGACGGCCGAGTACCACATCTGCAGATCGAGGTAGGACGTGCCTGCATCGTCGTACATATAGCTGCCATCGCAGCCCGTGAAAATCTTGGGGGGATTGACGTAGTGGACGGTGTCGCCAAACGAGCAGTATTTGGCTTCGTCAGCCAGCAATTGGGCAGTATTGATCACAGCAGAAAACGCTCCGCAAAAAGGAATCCGGTCAACGGTATACGGCAGCAGTGTGCGGTTTCAATATTTGCAGGCTGTCGAGCATTTGTGTGGGAATTGTGGAGAGTCGCCAGTCGTCAAGATGCTTGCCGTATTGACAGCAAAGTGGTGCTGCGTCAATCGGATTTCTGATGGGGCTTGTTGCTCAATTGGCACTTCTGTATTCGGTTCAACCCTTGTAGATTGACATCAAATTCCATCGAAACATCCCATGCAACTGAACTTGACTGCCCGGCACAAGAGGCAGCTCTCCTCTATTTTTCTGATGACGGCGCGCCTGCTTTGCGCACCCGATGAGGGGCTGGCGCCTGTTCAGCATGAGGCCATGGATGATGCAAGCTCCCCGCCTCCGGGCCTGTACTACCTGGGCTATCTGTTCAATTACCGCAGCAGCGATCTGTATATGCCGGGCAATAATGCGCGCCTGCCCGGTGATGTGCAGCTCAAGAGCACTAGCGTCATCAACCGGCTGATGTGGATTACCGATCACAAACTGCTGGGGGCGGACTACGGCATGGAGGTCATAGTGCCCATGGCACGCAACTCCCTGCAATCGCCAACCTATGGCGTTGATCTGAGTGAGTCCGGTGGCGCAGATATCTATGTCAGCCCTCTGATTCTGGGCTGGCATACACCGCGCTGGGATGCCAGTGTGGGCACTGGCGTCTGGCTGGATAACGCACGCGTGGGCGATGCCTTCCTCGGGCCTGGCGCGGGCTACAAGCGCTACGTCGTCAGCGGCGGGGCTACCTACTATCTGGATGAGGCGCGTAGCTGGTCCGCTTCTGCATTGCTGCACTACCAGCACAACGACAGGGCCAGCTATGGCTGGCGGTTTGGCGATCAGGTCAGCATGGACTGGGGCTTTGGGCGGCGCTGGGGGCCGCTGCAGGCGGGCGTGGTGGGCTACAGCCGCTGGCAGGTACAGCGTGACGAGGGGCTGGGCACAGCAGACAGCTATGCGCAAAACCATGCCGTGGGGCTGCAAGCGTCGTACATTTTTCTGCAAGCCAAGATGATGCTGCGCGCAGCGTATTACAAGGAGTTTGGCGCCAAGGCGGGCAGCCTTCCTGCGACACAGGGCGACCTGCTGCGACTGACGGTGATTAAAGCTTTCTGATCTGATATCGGCCAAGGCGCTGCTTGCCGGATATGGCAATCCCGGCATAGCTGATGTATGCAAAAGCAGCGCCTGTCTGCGTTTCCCGGCACTTATGCTCTGCGCGCCCATTGACTGGGCATTCATGCGCAACTCATAAAGCCCGGGGAGACGGGCGTAACACGATGAAAAAGCAAATCACAACCATTGCGCTGGCCACTATGGCCATGTTCAACGCTGCCCATGCAGAAGGTCACTATGTGCCTGGCGTGGAAGGCATGCAGGCTGCGAGTGCCCCGCCTGCGGGCCTGTACTACATCGGGTATCTGGTCAATTACGACATTCACAGCTTTCGCGCTCCTGGCTCCAGCAGCAATCTACCGGGAAGCAACAAGGGCAATGTCACGGCGCTGGCAAACCGTCTGGTGTGGATGACGGGAGCCAAAGTCTTGGGCGCGGACTACGGTGTGGAAACCATCATCCCTGTGATTGGTACCTCGCTGCACATCAACGCCGCTGGCGTGAACGATAACCACACCGGCGTGGGCGATGTCTATGTGGGTCCGGTGGTGCTGAGCTGGCATGGCCGCAACTGGGATGCGGTGGGGGCAGCCGGTGTGTGGTTAGACAACGCTCGCGCCAATACGCCCGCTGACCCTGGCAAGGGCTTCAAGAGCTGGATGCTGACGGGTGGCGGCACCTATTACTTTGATGACGCCAAGAACTGGTCTGGCTCAGCGCTGGCACGCTATGAGCGCAACACCCGCAACGATGCAGGCCTGCGCTTTGGCAACCAGCTCACGGTGGAGTGGGGCGTGGGCAAGCGCTATGGCGTGATGCAGGGTGGTATTGTGGGTTACAGCCAGTGGCAACTGACGAATGACAGCGGCGTGGGCGCAGGCGATGCCAGGAGTGCGCGCCACGCCATTGGTGCCGAGTTCTCCTATGCCATTCCTTCGCAGAAGATGAACCTCAAGGCCGCGCTGTATCAGGAAGTCAGCGCCAAGGCGGGTTCTCTGGGCCCTCAAGCCAAGGGCACGCTGCTGCGCTTTGGTCTGGTCAAGGCTTTTTAAACGCCTGCAGCAGCCTCAGTCCAGCGCCACGACTCTGAGCACTTCGGCGCCATAGGCATCGAGCTTTTTGGCGCCCATGCCGCTCACCCCTTGCAGCTCTTCCAGACTCCTAGGGTTGAGTTCGGCAATCGCCGTCAGCGTGGCATCGTGAAAGATCACATAGGCGGGCAGGTTGTGCGACTTGGCCACCTCGGCACGCCAGGCCTTGAGGTTGATGAAGCGCACTTGCGCATCAGGCCCCAGATTGACGGCGGCGGCATTGGCTGCCGACTTCTTGCTCTGCTTTTTGCTGCGCGATGCGGCTACTGCCTCGCGCAGCTGCACCTGTACCTCGCCCTTGAGTACGGCCCGGGAGCCGGGGGCCAGGCACAGCGTGTCAAACACATGGCCGCTGTTTTCGCTCACCACCTTGTGCAGGCCCAGAGCCCCCGTGGCCAGCAACTGGCGCATCACGGCGCGCAGCTGTGGCTCGGCATACTCCTTGCCAATGCCGAAGGTGGACACCTTGTCGTGCCCGTACTGCGTGACCTTGTCCGTCACCTTGCCGCGCAGCACATCCATGATGTGGCCTGCGCCATAGGTCAGGTTGCTGGCCTCATGCACACGGTAAATGGTGGACAGCAGCTTGCGCGCAGCATCCGTGCCGTCCCATAGCGCTGGCGGCTCCAGGCAGTTGTCGCAGTTGCCGCATTGCGTTTTGGCCACGGCCTGCAGCGGCCTGCCTTCATCACCGGCAGGGCCCAGGCCGTACTGCTCGCCAAAGTAGGCCAGCAGCCGCACGCGGCGGCAATCCGTGGCCTCGGCCAAGCCCAGCAGAGCATCGAGCTTGCCGCGCATGACCTGCTTGAATTCTTCTTCGGCCGGGCTTTCGTCAATCATGCGGCGCTGATTGACCACGTCAGAAAGGCCATAGGCCATCCATGCGTCCGCAGGCAAGCCATCGCGGCCCGCACGGCCGGTTTCCTGGTAGTAGCCTTCGATGTTCTTGGGCATGTCCACATGGGCCACAAAGCGCACATCGGGCTTGTTGATGCCCATGCCAAACGCAATCGTGGCGCACATCACCACGCCGTCTTCGCGCAGAAAGCGGTCCTGATGGTTCTGGCGCATTTCCTGCGGCAGACCGGCGTGGTAGGGCAGGGCGTTGACGCCGTTTTGCACCAGTGTCTGGGCCAGTTCCTCCACACGCTTGCGCGACTGGCAATAAACCACGCCCGCTTCGCCCTCGTGCTCGCGCTCGATAAAGCGCAGCAGCTGGTTGGTGACGTCTTTTTTCTCAGCAATCTTGTAGCGGATATTAGGCCGGTCAAAGCTGCTGATGAACTGCTGCGCGGCTTCCAGGTGCAGGCGCTCGATGATGTCGGCGCGGGTCAGTGCATCGGCCGTGGCAGTCAGCGCAATACGCGGCACGCCGCTGTAGCGCTCGTGCAGGACGGAAAGCGCCCGATATTCGGGGCGGAAGTCATGGCCCCACTGGCTGACGCAATGGGCTTCATCAATCGCAAACAGCGACAGCTTCCCCTGGGCATGCAGGTCGTCAAGCAGCCCCAGAAAACGCGGCGTGTTCAGCCGCTCTGGCGCGGCATAGAGCAGGGTGATATCGCCGCTTTGCAGGCGCAGCTCCACGTCCCGTGTTTCGTCGTAGCTGAGGGTGGAGTTCAGATAGGCCGCGCTGATACCGGCTTCATGCAGTGCGCCGACTTGATCGTGCATCAGCGCAATCAGCGGCGACACCACAATCGTTACCCCGTGGCCCAGTTGCTGGCGTGCAATGGCGGGCACTTGATAGCACAGCGATTTGCCACCGCCCGTGGGCATGAGCACCAGCGCATCGCCGCCGTTGATGACATGCGAGACGATGGCCTGCTGGGGGCCACGGAATTGCTCGTAGCCAAAAACGGCCTGCAGAATGGATTGCGCGGAAGACACCGGGTACTCTTAAAACAATAGCTGAATGCGCTTTAATTGACTGGGCTGGAGGCTGATATCGCTCTAGCCGTGGCGCACGGGATTGGGCTTATTGTGCGCCCGGGTGGGGCGCTGCGCCTGTGCCGGGTTATGGCGGGCCATGCCCGCTCAGCCCGCGCCCACGGAGGATGGGGAAAAGTGGGCGTCCAGCTCATACAGATCCGCCGGATAGGTCAGGCGCACAAAAGTAATGGGCAGCGGCCCCGCCCAGGTGCGCCGGTCGATGACCAGACAGGGGGATGCAACAGCGATCTTGAGCAAGCCTGCTGTTTCCTCGCTCGCGGCCTCGGCGCGAATGCGGTGCTCGGCAGAACTCCAGGGCACATGGTTGACCATCCAGGAGCTGGGGCTGTGCACGGTGAACATTTCATGCTCGGCATCGGGCACGGACTCCAGATTGATCAGGCGGTCCTCAATGCAAAACGGGCGCGTGCCCGCCATATGCAGGCACAGCGCATGCACGATGGGGCCCGCCTTGGCCATGCGCATGGCATCCATGTCCTCGCGGGTGCTGCGGCGCTGGCGGCGGCTGAGCAGCTGGCTGGAATACTCCTGTCCCATGCCGCGCACCACTTCGCGCAGATCGGGAATCTCCAGCACGGCCGAGCTGGTGTGCGGGCGCGTGACAAAGCTGCCCGCCTTGCGCTTGCGCTCCAGCAAGCCTGCCTGCGCCAGTTGCGTCAGCACCTTGTTGACCGTCATGCGCGAGCAGCCATAGTGCGCCGTCAGTTCCATCTCTGAAGGAATGCGGTAACCGGGCGGCCAGCGGCCACTGAGAATGTTCTGCTCGATCTCGGTCAGGATCTGGCCGTGCAGCGACATGGAGGAGTTTTTGTCCATATGGCAATTACACCAGAGGAAGCGTCGCTTTCCCACGGGCAATTGACGGATTGTGGCTGGTACTGACGGCAGGAATGGGCGCTGCGCCGCACAATCGATGCATTGGTCCTGGCGGCAGCGTGCTGCGGGACTGCGAAAGGCTAGCTGATGTCCCAAGAACAATTTCTCTCTGAACTGATTTCCACCCTGGGCGCTGATGTGGCGCAGGCTGCGGCAGATGTGCCCGAGCGCTACTGGACGGACTGGAGCGGCACACCGCCCCAGCAGCCGCTGGCACTGGTGCGCCCGCGCAGTACCGAGGACGTGAGTGCCCTGCTGCGTCTGTGCTCGGCGCATGGCGTTGCCGTCGTGCCGCAGGGCGGCCTGACTGGTCTGGCGGGTGCTGCCGTGCCCACCGAGGGCGCAGTGGCCGTGTCACTGGAGCGGCTCAACGTCATTGAAGACATCAACACCCGCACAGGCCTGATGCAGGTGCAGGCAGGTGTCACGCTGCAAAACGTGCAAGAGGCGGCGGTGAATGCAGGCATGGTGTTTGGCGTGGACCTGGGCGCGCGCGGCAGCTGCCAGATTGGCGGCAATGTCTCCACCAATGCGGGCGGCAACGGCGTGCTGCAGCACGGCATGATGCGCGAGCAGGTGCTGGGTCTGGAAGTGGTGCTGGCCGATGGCTCGGTGCTGCCCATGCTGCGCCCCATGATCAAGAACAACACGGGCTACGACCTCAAGCAGTTCTTCATTGGCGCGGAAGGCACGCTGGGCATCATCACCCGCGTGCTGCTGCGTCTGCGCCCCGCGCCACAGGCCACGGCCACCACGCTGGTGGCTATGCCTGACTTTGATTCCGCACTGGCCGTGCTGCAGCGCATGCAAGCCCGCTTTGGCCACAGCGTGGCGGCGTACGAGCTGATGTGGGACAGCTTTGTGCAGGCCTCGCTGTCATGGCTCAAGCTGTCGGCACCGTTTGCCGATCGTCATCCGCTGCTGGCGCTGATCAATGTGGATGGCAAGAGCGAAGCACAGTTGCAGGAAGATATTGGGCAGGTGCTGGAAGAAGCCATGGAAGCGGGCGAAGTGGTGGACGCCATCGTGGCCCAGTCCGTAGCCCAGGCCCAGACGCTGTGGAAGCTGCGCGAAGCCCCGGCAGAGCTGAACAACAATATGCACCCTGCTATCAACTTCGATGTGAGCCTGCCGCAGGCCGACATTGGCCGATTTGCGGATGCCTGCGAAGCCGCCTTCAGCGCCCGCTGGCCGCAGAAACATGCGCTGTACTTCGGCCATGTGGGCGACGGCAATCTGCACGTATCAGTGGATGGCGCCACCGTGAATGGCGAGTGCGAAGCGGTGGAGGACGAGCTGTACCGTCTGGTGGGCGAGTTCAAGGGCAGCGTCTCGGCAGAGCACGGCATTGGCCTGCACAAAAAGCCCTATCTGAACCACAGCCGCACGCCCGCCGAGCTGGCTGCCATGCGCGCCATCAAGCAGGCGCTGGACCCGCTGGGCCTGATGAACCCCGGCAAGGTGTTCTGAGTGCGGCCTTTTGTCTTTCACCAGGGCACGGCGCCGCTGCTGATCTCCATGCCCCACACCGGCACCCATGTGCCGGCTGATATCGCTGCCAAGCTCACGCCTGCAGGCCGCGAGGTGCATGACACCGACTGGCATATGCCCACGCTGTATGACTTTGCCAAGCAGATCGGCGCATCGACTCTGGTGGCCACGCATTCGCGCTATGTGATTGACCTGAACCGCTCGCCAGACGGTGCCAGCCTCTACCCCGGACAGAGCGTGACAGGTCTGTGCCCTATTGATGGTTTTGATAGCAAGCCTCTCTATCTGCACAAGGGTGACGAGCCGAATGAGGCAGACATTGCGCGCCGCCGTGCACTGTACTGGCAGCCCTATCACGACCAGTTGCGTGCCGAGCTGAATCGCATCAAGGCCGCGCATGGCGTGGCCATGCTGTGGGATGCGCACAGCATTCGCTCGGTGCTGCCGCGCTTTTTTGAAGGCAAGCTGCCTGACCTGAATCTGGGTACGGCCGATGGTCAAAGCTGCGACCCGGCGCTGGCCCTGCAACTGCTGGCGATTGCGCAAACCGCCCTGGCGCACACCAGCGTGCTCAACGGTCGCTTCAAGGGCGGCTACATCACGCGCAACTATGGTCAGCCCGAGCAAGGCTTCCATGCTGTGCAGCTGGAGATGACACAGTCCAGCTATATGCAAGAGCAGATGCCGTTTGACTATCTGCCCGCCGTGGCCGACCAGATCAAGCCCACGCTGCAGCAAATGCTGCAGGCGGTGCTGAGTTTTGCGCAAAGCCGCTGAATGCGGTGCCCGGGCCTGCCTATGATGGGCAGGCCATGACTTACCCTCTGTTTGACACTGAAGCACGCGAGCCCGAAGCGCTGGACAAGGGCGCGGTGCTGCTGCGCGGCTTTGCGGCGGCCGAGGCTGAGCGCTGGATTGCCGAGGTGCAGCAGGTGCAGGCCCAGTCCCCGTTTCGCATCATGACCCGACCCGGCGGTGCAAAGCTTTCTGTGGCCATGACCAATGCGGGTGACTGGGGCTGGGTGTCGGATGAAAAACGCTATAGCTACAGTAGCGTTGACCCATTGACCGGTAATGACTGGCCTGCAATTTCCCCCTTTCTTTTGCAGCAGGCAGGGCTGGCGGCTGCGCAGGCGGGTTACGAAGGCTTTGTGCCCGATGCCTGTTTGATTAACCGCTATCGGCCCGGCACCAAGCTCACACAGCACCGCGATGAAGACGAGGCAGACTTTGCCGCGCCCATCGTCTCGGTTTCGCTGGGCTTGCCCTGCACCTTTCTCTGGGGCGGGCTCACGCGGCAAGACCCCGCCCGGCGTCTGCAGCTGACCCATGGCGATGTGCTGGTCTGGGGTGGGCCTACGCGGCTGGCCTACCACGGGGTCAATCCGCTCAAGGATGGGCGCCATCACCTGCTGGGTGCAGAGCGCTGGAATCTGACCTTTCGCATGGCCAAGGCACGCTACCCCGGGCGGTGAAGCAATTGCAACACAGTGAAAGCGGCAGTGCCCAAGGGTGCGCGGCTTCGTACCATGGTGCGCAACTCTCAGCTCACCAAGGTCTATGTCCGATACCAGCTCCGCACCACAGCATCTGGCGCAAAGCCAGGCCGTTATTGATCGTCTGCAAGCGCTGACCACACCTTTTGCCAGCGCCGACAAGGGGCTCCGAGAGCACTTGCTGGCCGCTTGGCTGGAAAAGCTGCAAGCCCTGCGGGAGCTGGGCCTCCATGCCGAGGGCGCACAGGCTGCGGATGCACTGGCCCAGCACCTGGAAGGCGCGGCCCCTGAAGACTGGCACTGGCTGGCTCAGGCCCTGTTTCAGAAAGGACTGGCGCAGGCCCGCCATGGTGACTATGACGAGGCGCTGGCCACATGGCGCACGCTGGCGCAGCGATTTGAGCAAACCGAGTCTGCCCAGGTGCGTGAATGGCTGGTGCGGGCAGGCTACGAAACCATTGCGCTGACCGTGTACCGCGGCGCGACCTTTGCCCGCGTGGACATGGTGCGTGAGGCTGATCGGCTGGAGGAAAAATTTGGCAAGGACGAATGGCCTGCCACGCAGCAGCAGGTAGCCAGAATTCGTTTGCGCAGGGCCGAGCTGCTGGAAGACCTGGAGTACTACCCGCAGGCGCTCGATGCCTATGAACAGCTGAGCCGGGATTTGCCGCACAGCCGCTTTGACGACGTACGTGAAGTGGCGGCCGATGCCGCGCTGGCCCGCGCCAGGTTGCTGAAAAAGCAGGAGTCACCCGCCGCCAATCAGGCGCTGGATGAGCTGCTTGCCACCTATGCGGGCAGCCAGCACACCGGCATTCGCCAGACGCTGGCTTTGGCGCAGGTGGACCGTATTCAGCGCCTGCAGGATGAGGGCAACTGGCCATTAACGGTGGCGGCCTGCGAGCAGATGGAGGCGCAGTTTTCAGACTCTGACAGCGCTACCGAGGTGCGCAGTCTGGGCCGCTGCCTGCAAGTGCATGTCGATACCCTGTATCAGATGCTGGATGAAGCCAGTGATGAAGATCCGGCAGAAGAATGGGAGGCGCAGGCCAAAGCCTTGAGCGAGCAGCACTGGCAGCGCCATGCCTTGTATCCGAATGCGCAGGTGCGCAGCCTGGCGCTGAACGCCTGGATCAATGCCTGCGAGCGCATGGATGAGCAAGAGGCACTGGACGCGTACGAGCAGGCGCTGCAAAAGCTGGGTGACGATGAAGCCCCAGAGCTGCAAGCCGCTTTGGCCAGAGCCTGGATCAACAAGCTCAACACCGAGGCCCAGGTGCGCGGCGCAGCAGAAACCTTGCCTGGCATTGCAGTCATGGAGCAGCGCTTTGCCAGCAGCGAAGACGCGACGGCCCAGGTTTTGTTGGCGCGTGCCCAGAGGCTCAAGGCCCGTTTGCATCATCGCCTTGGCGATCTGCCTGCGGCATTGGCTGCCTTGCAGGCTTTGACAGAGCGGCCTGAGCCTGAAGATATGAGCGAAGGCCTGCAAGGCACCTGGCACAGGCAGATCGCCGAGGCCATGAATCTGGAGGCCGAGATATGGGCCAAGCAATCTCCACCGGCGCACGAGAACCCCAGTGGCCGGGACGCGAGTGGCGAGCTGCTTGAGCCACCCGCCATCAGCGATGCAGAGCGCCAGCATGTTGCAGTGGCCCAGCGCATGTTGCAGCGCTTTGGCGACAACCCAGACCAACGTGTGCGTGCACTGGTGCTGGAGGTTTTCTACAACCTGGCCGTCAGCCAGCGCGACCGTCTGCATTTTGAGGATGCGATTGAGACCTACCAGACAGCGCTGCAGAAATTTGCGGGCGACCCGGGTGAAGCGCTGGCCCAGAATGTGGCCGGCTGCTATCTGAATCTGGCTTATGTGCAGATGCAGTTGCTGCGGCGCAATGCAGAAGCGCTCAAGACCTATGACGCGCTGATTGCGCATTTCGGCAGCAGCACGCGGCCGATTGCACGCGATACCGTGGCGCGGGCCAACGCCAGCCGCCTCACCTGCCTGAACCGGCTGCAAAGTCAGGGCGTGGAGGTGAACTATGGCGATCAGTACGAAGCCATGACCGCTGAACAGCTCAAAGCGCTCAGGCGCTTGCAGGACGATGGAACGCAGCTGCAAAAAAAGGAGCAATACCGCGAAGCCATTGCAAGCTATGACCAGATCATCGAGCCTCATCTGCAGTCGCTGCACCCAGAGCTGCGCGCCCTGTGTCTGGATGCGCTGGTCAACAAAGGCTTTTGCCTGGGGCGTCTGGGTCAGCGCGAGGCGGCGCTGGCCGTCAACGATGAAGTCATTGAGCGCTATAGCGGCGACATGAATCTGTCCTTTGAAAAAGACGTGGCGCTGGCCCTGGCCAACAAGGCCGTGCAGCTGGACAAGCTGGGCCGCCCGGATGAGGAAATTGCCGTCTATGACGAAATCATTCGCCGCTGGCGGGGCAACAGTCTCAGCTATCTGCGCATGCGTGTGGCGCGTGCCATGTGGAGCAAGGCCTTCACGCTGGCCGAGCGCGATGTGCAGGCCGCCGAGGCGCTGTATCGCCAGACCATAGACCGCTATCTGCCCGCCGCTGAGCCCGAGGTGCGGCTGGAGGCGGCCAAGGCCTGCGTCAGCCTGGGGTCGCTGCTGCGCAAGCAGGGCCGCTATGAAGAAGCTGCGGCCGGCCTGGAGATGCAGCTGCAAACGCTGGACAAGGACAATGCCCCGGGCTTTGCCGAGCAGGTCAACTGGCTGCGCCTGCAACTGGCACGCAATTACGGCAAGACCGGCCAGAGCGAGCCACAGCTTGCCATGTATCAGCGCTTGCTGGCGCTGCCTGAAGGGGCGCTGAACAGCCAGCAGCTCAAGGCGGCGCAGGAGGAATATCAGGCCTGCAAGCCGCCCGAGGGGCTGCAGGCGCTGCGCCAGAAAGCAGCCAGCGCCATTCTGGGAATGTTTGGCAAGCGCTGAATATCGCTGCGCCGCAGGCCGATCACCTTGGGTATGACTGGTTTACCCAGAAGCTGTGGCCCGGTGCGGCCCGACCTTCCTACAATGGCGGGCTATGAGCCAGCCGAAAAACCTTCCTGCACAGCTACCGGTTTATACCCGGGCCCAAGAGCTGCCCGCCACTCTTGCCAAGCGCATTGCCATTCTGGACGGTGCCATGGGCACCATGATCCAGCGCTTCAAGCTGGGCGAGGCCCAGTACCGTGGCGAAGGCTACACCGGTGCCGACGGCGCGGGCGACCGCTTCAAGGACTTTGCCTACGACGTCAAAGGCAATAACGAGCTGCTGTCGCTGACCCGCCCCGACGTGATCCGCGATATTCACGAAAAATATCTGGCCGCCGGTGCCGACCTGATCGAAACCAATACCTTTGGTGCGACCACGATTGCACAGGACGACTATCACATGGCCGATCTGGCCTATGAGATGAACCTCAAAAGCGCACAACTGGCGCGCGCGGCCTGCGACAAGTACAGCACGCCGGACCACAAGCGCTATGTGGCTGGCGCTCTGGGCCCCACGCCCAAGACGGCTTCCATCAGCCCCGATGTGAACGACCCCGGCGCTCGCAACGTCACGTTTGAATCGCTGCGCAAGGCTTATCTGGAGCAGACGCTGGCGCTGATCGAAGGCGGTGCCGACGTGATTCTGGTCGAAACCATTTTTGACACCCTGAACGCCAAGGCCGCGCTGTTTGCCGTGGATGAAGCGTTTGAGCAGACCGGCGAAGTGCTGCCCATCATGATCAGCGGCACGGTGACCGATGCCTCGGGCCGTATTCTGAGTGGCCAGACCGTGACGGCCTTCTGGCACAGCGTGCGCCATGCCAAGCCGCTGTCCATTGGCCTGAACTGCGCCCTGGGTGCCAGCCTGATGCGCCCCTATGTGCAGGAACTGGTCAAGGCCGCGCCTG
Source organism: Comamonas fluminis (assembly GCF_019186805.1). Lineage (NCBI taxonomy): Bacteria > Pseudomonadati > Pseudomonadota > Betaproteobacteria > Burkholderiales > Comamonadaceae > Comamonas > Comamonas fluminis. The sequence goes on from NZ_CP066783.1 coordinate 166,783, forward strand.
ATACCTTCATCAGCTGCTACCCCAACGCCGGCTTGCCCAACCCCATGAGCGACACCGGCTTTGACGAAACGCCCGAGATCACCAGCCGTCTGGTACACGAGTTTGCGGCCGAAGGACTGGTCAACATCGTCGGCGGCTGCTGCGGCACCACGCCCGACCACATTGGCGCGATTGCCCAGGCCGTGCAGACCACGCCAACGCGCAAGCTGTTCTATCCCGCTGAAGCCTGATTCAGCGATTTAGATAAAAAAGGGCTGCAGCGCTTTACCAGTAAGCGCGAGCAGCTCTTTTTTTTGATAGTTGCAAGCTGGGGCGTCACAATGGGCTGACCCAGACTTTTTCTGCTTTCAAACAGACTGCTGCATGACTGCACCCCTGAAACCCATTGCGCCTGCGCTGCCAGTGGCCTTGCCCACGGGCCAGAACGCTGCTGCATTGGGTCAGGCGCAGGTGAATGTGGCGGCAGCCCAGGCCGCTGCGACAGTGGCAGCATCGCAGGCGAAACCTGCAGTGCCAGCGCCACCAGTGGTCAGCACCCCAGTGCAGTGGTCGCCGCAGACCTTGCAAAACCTCAAGCTTCAGGCATTTGAGCATCTGATTGCCCAGCTGGCGCTGCAGGTGCAGGGTCAAAGTGGAGCATCAGCCGTGAAGTGGCCCAGCCAGGGCTTGCCTGCGGCGGTGCAGCAGTTTGTGCAGAACCTGCTGGCGCAGGTGCAGGTCAGCATTCAGGGGCAGGCTTTACCGCTGCAACTGCTGGCGGGGCAGCAAGGCTCGGTCGCCTTGATGCAAGCCGTGGCGCACTCTGCGACGCAATCGGCATCCTCAGGCGTGCAGCCTCCCAGCTCTGCCTTGCAGACGGCTGCAGCCCTTTCGCCCACCGCAGCTGTGGCGCTGGAGCAGGCCCAGCAAGGCTCAGCGCCCGCCAGTGCGGCACCGCGTCTGCCGCAACTGCAGAACTGGCTGGTGCAGCAGGGCACGCTGGTCACGCCGCAAGGCGAGCGCGGCTTTTTGCTGACCCTGCAAGTGCCCGCCGCCTGGGCGCAGGCAGCAGGGGCGGCGTTGACGCCTGCGTTGGCAGCAGGCACGGCACTGCGCCTGCCGGTGGCTGATTTCAGCACCTTGAGCAACGGCCCGCTGGCGCTGGTGGTGCAGCCGCAGGCTCCCGCAGCGGCAGCAGTCGGCACGTCAGCGCTGGCCACCAGCGCCTTGCTGTGGCTGGAGCTGCAACCCCTCAGCGCAGCCACGGCTGCGGCTGGCCCTTCGCAGCTTGCAGGTTTGCCACTGGCCATGCCTGCCCCAGCGCTGGCTCAGGAGGTGCAGCAACTGCTGCAAAACAAGTCAGACCCTTGGCTGATGATGGCGGCTGCACAGGCTGCCAACGCGTTGCCAGTGCCGCGCCGCAATAGCGAACATCGCTCGCACTTGTGCAGCACCGAGGGTTGCCAGTACCAAGGGCTGGCACCTTGTGCGCAGCCGTTTTGCAGCGAGATGAACCGCATCTGGGCCAGTCAACGCGTTGCAGCCAGCCGCTGAGCGGGCCTGAACCAAGCTGACGCAGGGGTGGACTGGGTACCAGCTCGCCTTTCATAATGCCCGTGTTGCCTGCTTTTTAAGCAGGTTTCTCCAGCCGGAACTGGCAGCAGCGCTGCCCCGCAAGTTCCGCCTGTCCTCAGTGCAGCCGCGTGGCTGCCAGCCTTTGTCTCATCCCACAGGTCACCGACCTGCCTTCTGTCTGTTGCGGCGCTTGATGCCCGCAGGGCAGAGCGTCATCACAACTCAAGGAGAACCCCCGGCATGCGCTTGCGTATTGGCATTGCTTATTCCACATGTTTCACCCTTCTGGCGGCAGCCCTGCCCGCCGCCGCGCAGACTTCCAGCGTCAGCATCAGCGGCCTGATTGATGGCGGCATCTATCGCGGCTTTGATGGCACGGCTCAGGCGGGCACCATTCAGCGCAGCAATCTGGCCATTGCAGGCTGGGAAGATCTGGGTGGCGGCCTCAAGGCCACGTTCCGGCTGAGCACGCGCTTCGATATCGATACCGGGCGCATGGAAGACGCGGGTAGCAAGCCCTTCTGGCATGACGAATCCACCGTGGGCCTGCAAGGCAGCTGGGGCCATGTGCGCATGGGCCGTGCCCTGTCGGCCATGTGGTCGCAGGACTGGAAGTTCGACCCCTGGGGCAATTTCAACCGCATTTCTTCGCCAGCCTGGCAGCAGTGGCACTACCTCACGCCCACCGACCGCTACAGCAACAACGGTACGGCGGAATACGGGCGCATGGCCAACGGCATTTTTTATGACTCACCGACTTTCGGTGGCTTTACCGCGCATTTGAGCGCATCGCCAGAGCGCACCGAAGTGCCGCTCACCTTGCGCCGTGAAGGCCGTGGTTATTCGGCATCGCTCAACTATGACTCGAACAGCCTAAGCGGCATGCTGGCCTTTGAGCGCAATGGCAGCGGCGACAAGGACACGTTTGCCGCCGCCAAGTACAGCTTTGGCGCAGCTGCCGTGATGGCCGCCTGGGATTACACGCGCGTGGCGCAGACGGCGCTGTCTGCCAAGGCCGTGACGCTGGGCGCCAGCTACCAGATGGGTGCGACCACCCTGAAGGCGGGCTATGGCCGCCAGCGCATGCAGGAGCAGACCAACCACTTCTACTCCGTGGGAGCGGACTACGCGATGTCCAAACGGACCACGCTGTACGCCAGCCTGGGCCGCAAGAGCTATGAGCACGGCGCGGATTCTGGAACCTCGTTTGGCGTGGGCATGGCACACGCGTTCTGAGCTTGAGCGCATTCCAAAGCCGCAGCACCGCAAGGCCGCTGCGGCTTTTTTGTGCCTGTAGCGAATTCCCCCTAACTTTAGACGGAATTAAATCGGCCTTTCTGGGCGCTTGTTGTGACTTTTTGCGGGTGGATGCGAGTCTTGTATACCTCTTTCCTGGCCTGGTGCAGGCCAAAAAACGCTAAAAACCCAATTTTTTGCGCGCATCTCCGCTCTTTTGCAGCGATTTATGAGGTGGTCTCTGATTCTGAACGCTGCAGTTGAATGCATAAGCAGGACTGTTGAGGGAAGTTAGCGCGGGCTGTTCTGAATGAGGGGCGAAATTCTGGCTTCTGCGTTCAATTTACGTTCAAAGATGGCGTAACTTCTGACAACGTCTTGCTGGGTGACTATTTGCACCTTGGCTCTGTAAATCCTTGATTTTTTTGACCAGAATTCGCTGCATTCCCCCGATTGAGGAGTGACAGCCATGTCCTATAGCGAATCCACCACCCTGACACAAGCCACCACCGCCTGCACCACCCAGACCATGCACTGGCATGCACCTGCCAAGGGCGTTGCGGCGCCTGAGCAGCAGCCCTGGCCTGTGGAGGCTGTGCAGCAGCTGCTGGACATGCCTTTCCTCGATTTGCTGCACCGCGCCCAGAGCGTGCACCGTGAGCACTGGCCTGCAGGCGAGATCGAGCTGGCCACGCTGCTGTCCGTCAAAACCGGCGGATGCCCCGAAAATTGCGGCTACTGCCCGCAGTCGGCCGAGTTCGACACCGGTGTGAAAGCCGAAAAGCTGATGAGCGTGGATGAGGTCACCCGCGCCGCGCAGGCTGCCAAGGATGCGGGCGCCACCCGCTTTTGCATGGGGGCCGCCTGGCGCGCACCCAAGGACCGCGACATCGAAAAAATGAACGAGCTGATCGGCGCAGTGAAAGGCCTGGGCATGCAGACCTGCGCCACGCTGGGCATGCTGCAGCCGCATCAGGCGGCATCGCTGCGCGAAGCGGGGCTGGATTACTACAACCACAACCTGGACACCGCGCCTGAGTACTACAAGGACGTTGTGAGCACCCGCCAGTACCAGGACCGGCTGGATACGCTGCAGGCCGTGCGCGGCGCGGGCATCAGCGTGTGCTGCGGCGGCATCATCGGCATGGGCGAGGCACCGGTGCACCGTGCAGGTCTGATTGCCCAGCTGGCCAATATGCAGCCCTACCCCGAGTCCGTGCCTATCAACAGCCTGGTGCCCGTGCCCGGCACGCCGCTGGCCGATAGTGACCCGGTCGATCCTCTCGATTTTGTGCGCGTGATTGCCGTGGCCCGCATCACCATGCCCAAGGCGCGCGTGCGCCTGTCCGCAGGCCGCCAGCAACTGGGCGAAGCCGTGCAGACCCTGTGCTTCACGGCTGGTGCCAACTCCATCTTCTACGGCGACAAGCTGCTGGTGACCGGCAACCCCGATGCCGAGGCCGACACGCAGCTGATGCGCAAGCTGGGCCTGCATGGGCTGAAGACAGCGCAGGCACAGATGCAGGCACAGACGCAGGTCTGAATGCATTGATATCTTTTTGATAGCTGCTAGCGCTTAATTAATAAGCGCAGTGGCCTGATTTCATTCAGAAAAACCTGCTGGCTGCTGCCGTGGCCAGTGACGTTGCGGCGTGCTCGTTTCAGGGCTGCAGCCTTTTTTGTGGTGCCCTGATGCAGATCGCGTGATCTCTGCAGGGCGGAGCTTTGCCTGTGCCAGCACAGGCCTCATGTTCTGGAGTGTTTCTCATGTCTTTTCCTCGCGGCCTTGCGGCTTTGATGGCAGCGCTTCCTCTGACGGGCGTCTGGGCGCAGGCGTCATCGGTTCAGATCAGCGGCTTTCTTGATCTGGGCATTTATCGTGACTTCAAGGGCACGGCTCAGCTGGGCACGATTCAGCGCAGCCACATCACTTTTTCGGGTGTGGAGGATCTGGGTGGCGGCCTCAAGACCACGTTTCGCCTTAGCCATCGGCTGGATCTGGACACGGGTCTGAACGAAGGCTTTGGGCAAAAGCCGTTCTGGCATGGCGAATCCACCGTGGGCCTGCGTGGCGACTGGGGCCATGTGCGGCTGGGCCGTGCGCTGTCGGCCCTGTGGGCGCATGACTGGAAGTTTGACCCCTGGGGCCATATCAATCGGGTGGCGTCATCGGCCTGGTACCAATGGTTTTATTACGTGCCCACGGACCGTGTCAGCAACAACGGCGCGCCAGAGTTCGGGCGCACCAGCAACGGGATCTTTTATGACTCGCCCACGCTGGGCGGCTTTACGCTGCACCTGAGTGGCTCGCCCGAGCGCACGCTGGGCCCGGGTGGCGGTAAGCCGTATGCCGCGTCGCTGGAATATGCGCAGGGGCCGCTGGCGGGCATGCTGGCGTTTGACCGCAATGGCAGCGGCGACCGGGCTTCGTTTTCCGCCTTCAAATACAAGCTGGGCGATACCTCGCTGATGACTTCTTATGACGACAGCCGAAAAGCCCAGAACCAGGGCCGTTCGCGCGTGGTCTCTATCGGCGCAACGCATAAGCTGGATGTACAGACCACACTGAAGGCGGGCGTGGGGCGGCAAAAGCTCAATGAGGATGTCAACCTGTTCTATTCACTGGGGGCGGACTATGCGCTGTCCAAGCGCACCACGCTGTACGCCAGCCTGGGCCACCAGCGGCCTGCGAACAGCGGGGCAAGAACCTCTCTGGGCGCAGGCATGTCGCACGCTTTCTAAAAGCAAAAAAGCCGCTGAATGGCGTCAGCGGCTTTTTGGGGATGGGGCAGGGCGGCTTACTTGCCTGTGCCTTCCACGATCTTTGGCACGCGTGGTGCCACATGGCACATCAGCTCATAGCCCAGAGTGCCTGCGGCGGCGGCGATTTCGTCAATGGGCAGCACGGCGCCATTGCTGGCACGGCCCCAAAGGGTGACTTCGCTGCCCAGCTTGGCCTTGGGCAGATCGGTCAGGTCCACGGCCATCATGTCCATGCTGACACGGCCCAGCGTGCGGGTGCGCACACCGTCCACCAGCACCGGCGTGCCCGTGGGGCAGACGCGGGGGTAGCCATCGGCATAGCCGCAGGCGACTACGCCCAGACGGGTGGGGCCTTCGGCCTTGAACTTGGAGCCATAGCCCACGGTATCGCCAGCCTGCAGCATCTGCGTGCCGATGATTTTGGAGGACAGCGTCATCGTGGGCTGTAGATTCCAGTGCGCAATATCGTGCGAGGGGAAATCTGGCGAGCTGCCATACAGCACGATGCCGGGGCGGGCCCAGTCGCAGCGCACCTTGGCATCGTCGCCATGCAGCAGGGCTGCAGCGCTGTTGCTGATGCAGCGCTCGCCGGGCAGGTCGCGCGTGGTTTCATGGAAGACCTGCAGTTGGTGGTCTATGCCATGGTCCACATCGGCGTCGCTGAAGTGGGTCATGAAGGAAATTTCATCCACCTGGGGCAGGGCGTTCAGGCGCGCATAGGCTGCACGAAAGCGCTCGGGCGTGAAGCCCAGACGGTTCATGCCGCTGTTCATCTTCAGAAAGACTCGGTGGCCGACCTGGGTCTTGTGGGCGGCCAGCCAGTCGATCTGTTCGTCGCAGTGCACGGCGTGCCAGATGGACAGGCGTGAGCAGATCTCCAGATCGCGCAGCTCGAACACGCCTTCCAGCAGCAGAATCGGGCCGCGCCAGCCCAGATTGCGTACGCGCTGGGCTTCGTCCAGGTCCAGCATGGCGAAGCCGTCGCTCGCTCGAAGGCCTTCAAACACGTTTTCGATACCGTGGCCATAAGCGTTGGCTTTGACCACGGACCACAATTTGGCATCGGGCACGGCTTGCCGTACCCGCTCCAGATTGTGGCGAACGGCTTCAGGATGGATGGTGGCAGTAATGGGACGGGGCATGGCTTTTCTCAATCAGACCAGTGGGATTCTGGCACTGTCAGGCCAAGCCTGCGTGATATAACCGCCAGTCACTTGCCACAGGGTCTCTTATTTCCTTGGCATCGGCCCAGCCGGTGCCAGTTACAGCTAATTCATGAAGCGCGGTTTCTACACCATCATGTCAGCGCAGTTTTTCAGCTCGCTGGCAGACAACGCCTTGTTTGTGACCGCTGTCGAGCTGTTGCGTGCCAATGGCGCCCCCGAGTGGCAACGTGCTGCTCTGGTGCCCATGTTCGCCCTGTTCTATGTGGTTCTGGCGCCGTTCGTCGGCGCATTTGCAGACGCATTGCCCAAGGGCAAGGTCATGCTCATCAGCAATGCCATCAAGGTGGTGGGTTGTCTGATGATGCTTTTTGGCCATCACCCGCTGGTGGCCTATGCGGTCATCGGTCTGGGGGCTGCGGCCTATTCGCCCGCCAAATACGGCATTTTGACGGAGCTGCTGCCTGCATCGCAGCTGGTCAAGGCCAATGGCTGGATCGAAGGCCTGACCATCACTTCCATCATTCTGGGTGTGCTGGTGGGCGGTCAGCTGGTTGGCCCCACTATTTCCGATCATCTGCTGGCTTTTGACTTCCCGTATTTCGACACCGGCGTGGATACCCCGGCGGAAGCCGCCATCGCCGTGCTGATCCTGATCTACGCGATTGCCGCCTGGTTCAATCTGCACATTCCGCTGACGGGCGTGGCCATGCGCCCGCTGCGCCAGGACCCGGACAAGAGCCTGGCCGCCAACGTGCTGGGCCTGCTGCCAGACTTCTGGCAGTGCAGCAAGCGCCTGTGGGCCGACAAGCTGGGCCAGATCTCGCTGTCCACCACCACGCTGTTCTGGGGGGCATCCGGCAATCTGCGCTACATCGTGCTGGCTTGGGGCGCTGCAGCGCTGGGTTACAGCACCACACAAGCCTCGGCGCTGGTGGGCGTGGTTGCCATAGGCACAGCCGTGGGCGCCGTCGTCGCTTCCATGCGCATGCGCCTGGACAACGCCACACGCGTTATCCCGCTGGGCATGATGATGGGCCTGCTGGTGGTCTGCATGATTTTTATCGACAACCTCTGGGTTGCCATTCCCTTCCTCATCGTGCTGGGCGGGCTGGGTGGCTTTCTGGTTGTTCCCATGAATGCGCTGCTGCAGCACCGGGGTCACAACCTCATGGGTGCTGGGCGCTCAATTGCGGTGCAGAACTTCAACGAGCAACTGGCCATTCTGGCCATGGGCGCGTTCTACAGCCTGTCTACCAAGATGGGGCTCACGGCCTTTGGTGCGATCACCGTCTTTGGCCTGCTGGTGGCCGCTACCATGGTGTTGATCGGCCTGTGGCACCGCCATAACTGCAAGCATCATCCACAGGAAGTGGAAAAGCTGCTGGAAATCGCTCGCCGCGACTGCCATTGATACCTGCAGCCACGGCTGCAAAAAACTACTGAATTGATAGCTTCTAGCGCTTTATGCAAAAGCGCTAGAAGCATTTTTTATGCATAGTCCTCTGCCCATATTTGCGCTGCTGCTCAACGCCCTGATCTGGGGGCTTTCCTGGTGGCCGTTTCGCCTGATGCACGATGCCGGCCTGCACCCGCTGTGGGCCACGGCGTTCATGTATGCACTGGTGCTGGTTGGGCTGATGGCACTGCGCCCTGGTGCAGTCAGGCAGGTCTGGCGGTACCCGGTATTGATTTTGCTGGCAGTCAGTTCGGGCCTGAACAACGTGGCCTTTAACTGGGCCGTGACCGTGGGCGACGTGGTGCGCGTCATTTTGCTGTTCTATCTCATGCCCGCCTGGGCGGTGCTGCTGGCCTGGAAACTGCTGGGTGAAAAACCCACACCCATGGCGCTGCTGCGCCTGCTGCTGGCGTTTGCGGGCGTGGTGCTGGTGCTGCTGCCCGCAGATGCATCGCTGGCGGGCCTGTTTTCCGGCCTGTCTCTGGCCGATGGGCTGGCGGTGTTCGGCGGCTTCATGTTTGCCTTGACCAATGTGCTGCTGCGTCGCTTTCAGCACATTCCGGCCCAGGCACGCATGCTGGCCATGTTTGCGGGCTGCATGAGCATGGGCTTGCTGAGCGCAGTCGCCGCTAGCGCCGTGGGCGCGGTTTCAGGCTTTCCTGCGCTGCATGCCGACTGGCTGCTGGTGGCAGTCGGCCTGTCGGTTTTGCTGATGCTGGGTAACTGGGCGCTGCAGTTCGGCGCAGCGCGCCTGCCCTCGGGCGTGACCTCGGTGGTCATGCTGTCCGAGGTGGTGTTTGCCAGCGTGTCATCGGTGCTGATTGCTCACAAGACCCTGTCTGGCCGCACGCTGGCTGGTGGGGCGCTCATCATGGGGGCCGCGCTGCTGGCGTCTCTGGGTAATCTCAGAAAGCAGCGGTAAACAGGCTGAAGCGCTTATGTATGAAGCGCTGAAAGCTCTGCTTTCGATAGTTAAACCAGCTTTTCCGCAAGTATCAGATATCCCGGCACCCAGCCGGTCAGCACGCCCTGCGCAATGCACAGCCAGCCTGTCATGCGGTCAATGGGTTTTTTGAGGGCCAGCAGAACGAAGAACAAGGCCCAGAGCACGGCCCAGGCAGCCCAGTTGATGCCCATCCACCAGTCCAGTGCGCTGTGGGCGCTCAGCAAGCTGTCAATGGCTACGGGCACAGCGGTGATGGCGACAAACAGGCTGAACCAGCCCAGTCCCCGGCCATCTGCGCCTGTGAAGCGATTGAAGGCGACCCAGAGGTACGTGAAGGCAAACAGCAGCGTGAGTGCACCGCTCTTGATGGAGGCGGCATCAGCCGCAGGGCCAAAGATGCTGGCCAGCCCGATGCACAGCGACACCACGCCGGTGAAGATGTTGATGACCCAGATTTCCTTGTCGGCAATCTTGCCCAGCATCCACAGGCCGTTGAGAAACAGCACGGCACCCACGTAAAACAGCGATAAACCCAGCCACATAACAGTCTCCTTCTTTTCTCAAAAAGCCATGCGGCGGTTTGTGAAAAGAATGAGGCCCGCGCACGGCAAACGCGAGCAGGCCAGCCTGGGCGGATGGCATGTGCGCGAAATCGTCATCGGGCCTGTCTCCGGTGCAGCAACTGCGCGGGCAGGCTGGCAACTGGGGCAGGTGTGCCGACCAAGCCGGGCGCGGTCAGCGCTGGCCTGAGCGGTCTTTGATGCAGAAGCTCCAGGTGACTGGGCATTCTGCGAGCAGCCTTGCGCGGAGCAAAGCTGCTTTCACATCAAGCAGCGGTCTGGCGGCGGCGCGCACGCTCCAGTTGCTGCGCTACCTGACGGGGGTTCATGCCGTACATCTCGGCAAAATCCTGCTCGGAAGTCTGACCGCTCAGGGTGAAAGAGCGCAGCAGTGCTTCGTCCTTGGCGGCGCGGGCATCGGCTTCAGTCAGTGCTTCGGCGACCAGGGTGTTGGTGGCTTCGTTCTTGCCCAGCACGCGCTCGGCGTACTCTTCGCGGGTCAGGCCAGAGGCTTCATAGGCCACGATGATGCGGTTGCGCAGCTTGGGCGTCAGGTCTTCCTGCGAGCGCTGCTGGCGACGGCGGAACACCTCAATCAGCGCGTGGTGCACATGCTCGGGCAAGGTGGCTTCCACGGGCTGACCATTCAGGTCATGGCGAGGCTGGCCGCTGGCCATGGCTGCCAGATAGCTGCCAGAGCGTGTGTGCTGCTGAATGGCGGCCTTCAGGGCTTCCTTGTCCAGCTCGGGGTGAGCGGCCATCAGGTCTTCAAAAATACCGCGCTTGAAGGGAACGAGCTGCTCGCCAAACAGGGCTGGGTGCCACTGGGCCAGTTGCTCCAGCAGTGGATTGGCGGGGCGTTGTGCCTGCTGAGGCTGGGCTGCCTGGGCCGACTTGGCGGCATTGCCACCGCGGCCACCGCCACGGCGCGAGCGGCGCACGGCAGAGCCTTGTTCCTGCGCAACGTTCTGTGCCTCAGGCTGCTGGGCGGCCTGGGCTTGCTGTTCTTGTGGTTGAGACACGATTTCAGTCATGGCAAAGCCCGTGGGCTTGAGGGAAAAAACCTCCCATCATGCCAGCAACGGCAAACTGCAGTGGCAATCGGGGGTGTCGGGCCGTGCTTACCCGGCTGTCAATGACTGGTCCAGCAGCTCTACCCAGTGCATCACGGGTACATCGGTGCCGTTTTGCAGATGCACGATGCAGCCCATGTTGGCCGACAGAATCGCCGCTGCTTTGGCCGGTGCAAAAGGCTCGTCCAGCGCGGCGATCTTGCGTTGGCGCAGCTGGTGCGAGATTTCGGGCTGCAGCACCGAATAGGTTCCTGCAGAGCCGCAGCACAGGTGCGATTCGGTACGCGCCACGCGCACGTCAAAGCCCAGCTCACGCATCGCGCCTTCCACGCCGCCGCGCAGCTTCTGGCCATGCTGCAGCGTGCAGGGCGGGTGGTAGGCCACAGGGGCCTGGGGCGTCTGCAACTGGCCTTGCAGCTTTTTCACCAGTTCAGGCAGCATGGCGGGCAGCAGCTCGCTCAAGTCCCGGGTCAGCGCGCTGATGCGTGCGGCCTTGTCGGCGTACTGCGGCTCGTGGCGCAGCAGATGGCCGTAGTCTTTCACGGTGGCGCCGCAACCCGAGGCATTCATCACAATGGCTTCGACCTCGCCGCTCTCTACCAGCGGCCACCAGGCGTCGATATTGGCGCGCATCTGGGCTTTGCCGCCTTCCTGGTCGTTGAGGTGAAACTTCACCGCGCCGCAGCAGCCTGCATTGCCTGCAATCACGGTCTGCACGCCCACGGCATCCAGCACGCGGGCAGTGGCGTAGTTGATGCGGGGCATCATGGCGGGCTGCACGCAGCCTGCCAGCAGCAACACCTTGCGCGCATGTTCGCGTGTGGGCCAGAGGCCAGCATCCTGCGCAGCAGGAATCTTCTCGGCCAGTGACTCTGGCAGCAAGCCTTTCACTGCCCGGCCCAGCTTCAGCGCGGGGGCAAACAGCGTGGAATTCATGCCCTCCTTGAGCAGCCAGCGCTGCAGTTTCTCGCCTGTGGGGCGTTCAACCTGTTCGTCCACAATCTTGCGGCCAATATCCACCAGATGACCGTATTGCACGCCACTGGGGCAGGTCGATTCGCAGTTGCGGCAGGTCAGGCACCGGTCCAGGTGCTCTTGTGTGGAGCGTGTGGGTGTCTGCCCTTCCAGCACCTGTTTGATGAGGTAGATGCGGCCGCGCGGGCCGTCCAGCTCGTCGCCCAGCGTCTGGTAGGTGGGGCAGGTGGCGGTGCAGAAGCCGCAGTGCACGCATTTGCGCAAGATGGCTTCGGCTTCAAGCCCCTCGGGGGTTGCGCGGTATTCGGCGGCAAGATTGGTTTGCATGGCGACTCTTTTCCTTGTTACCAATTCGCCGACAGACGGCCCACGTTGAAGATGCCTGAAGGGTCAAACGCCTGTTTGAGCCGGGCGTGAATCTGAGCGCTGGTGCGGCCTGCGGCGCTGCTTTGTGCATAGGTATCAAAATCGCTGATACCGCTTATCTGATGTGGGCTTTCAGCTCTGAAAAGAGAAGCAGAACCACCTACGGACTGGGCCAGTTGCTGCAACGTGGCCGCTGCCGAACGTGGAGCCTGCACCCAGCGCTGCGCGCCGTGCCACTCAATGAAGGGGCCGGTGGCATCGGCAGGCAGCGGCAGTGGTGCTGCGGTGGCGGGCACGGAAAGCCGCCACAGGCAATGGTCGGCGGCACGCGCTGCGAACCAGGGTAGCGTCAGGTCGCGGCTGGCACGCCAGTCAGCCGCCGTGGTTTCGGCGTTCAGCAGTTCGCCGCCCAGGCGCAGGCAGGCGGCATGCACGGCAGCGCGTGCACCGCGCAGGCGCAGGTACAGCGTGCCCTGGCTTTGCGCATCTTCCTGCAGCCAGTTGCTGGCATTTAGCGGCAGGGGCTGGCCGCCCCAGTGGTTCAGATGCTGCAGCGCCTGCTGCTGGCTGCAATCGGCAAAGCGCAGCGTGGCTTCGGCCACGGGATGGGGCAGCACCTTGAGGCTGACTTCGGTGATCAGCCCCAGCGTGCCCCAGCTGCCTGCCATCAGCCGCGATACGTCATACCCGGCCACGTTTTTCATGACCTGGCCGCCATAGCGCAGGACTTCGCCCTGGCCGTTGATCATTTCCAGCCCCAGCACAAAGTCGCGCACGGCCCCCACATTGGCGCGGGAGGGGCCGGACAGGCCCGCAGCCACCATGCCGCCCACGGTGCTGTGCGCGCCAAAGTGCGGTGGCTCGAATGCAAGGCACTGGCCCTGGGCGGCCAGCGCGGCTTCCAGTTCGGCCAGCGGTGTGCCTGCCAGCACGGTGACGACCAGCTCGCTGGGCTCGTAGCTGACGATGCCGCTGAGCGCGCGGGTGTCCAGCAACTCGCCCTGCAGCTTCAGGCCATAGAAGTCCTTGCTGCCACCACCGCGAATGCGCAGGGGGGTCTTGTCATGGGCGGCGGCGCGAATGCGCTCGCTGAGGGCTGTGGTGTGGCGTGCGGCTGAATCCATGGCTTGCATGGTAGCGGCTGCACCTGTGCGCTGGGCATGGGGCTGCTTTGATTTTTTTGAAACGCCCGCGTGAATAAAAAAGCCCCGCAGTGGTCGCTGCGGGGCAATGTAATGAAACTGAACTTGCGAAGAAGTGGGTACCCTGAGCTGTATGCCCTTTGATTTGCTGACCGACGCGCTGTTGCGTGAGAGACAGCAAGCAAGGGCCTAGGCGGCCCCGCCGCCCCGCCGCGAGGCTGTCGTCCCCCTTCCTTAGCGCGCAGCGCGTAGAGAAAGGGGGAAGGCGCAACGCGCCTCAGGGGGTTACCGTGTATACGCGACTTCACCGTGAGAAGTGATGTCCAGACCTTGACGTTCGGACTCTTCGGAGACACGCAGACCCACGGTCAGAGCGGCGATCTTGTAGGCCACAAAGGACACCACGCCCGACCAGACAATGGTCACCAGCACGCTCTTGAGCTGCACCCACACTTGATGGGCCATGTTGTAGCCATCGGGCTCGATACCGCCCAGACCCTTGGCGCAGAACACGCCGGTCAGGATGGCGCCCAGAATGCCGCCCACGCCATGCACACCGAATACGTCGCAGACGTCATCCACCTTGAGCAGGCGCTTGAGACCGGACACACCCCACAGGCACAGAGGGCCAGCGATGATGCCCATCACGATGGAGCCCATGGGGCCGACAAAACCAGCGGCGGGCGTGATGCAGACCAGACCGGCCACAGCACCCGAAGCAGCACCCAGCATGGAAGCCTTGCCGCGGTGCAGCGCTTCGGCAGCAATCCAGGACAGGGCGGCAGCGCCGGTGGCAACAATGGTGTTGATGAAGGCCAGACCCGCAGCGCCGTTGGCAGCACCGGCAGAGCCTGCGTTGAAGCCAAACCAGCCCACCCACAGCAGGGATGCGCCCACCATGGTCAGCGTCAGGCTGTGAGGGGGCAGGGCTTCCCTGCCGAAGCCAATGCGCTTGCCCAGCATGTAGGCACCCACCAGACCGGCGATCGCGGCGTTGATGTGCACCACGGTGCCGCCCGCAAAGTCCAGCGCGCCATCAGCGGCCAGCAGACCACCGCCCCACACCATGTGGGCCATGGGGATGTAGCTGAAGGTGAACCACAGCACCGAGAACACGATGACGGCGGCGAACTTGATGCGCTCGGCAAACGCGCCCACGATCAGTGCCACGGTAATGGCGGCAAAGGTGGACTGGAAGGCCACGAACACATATTCAGGAATCGTCTTGAGCATGCTCGACAGCGTGTCTGGCGTGATGCCCATCAGGAACAGCTTGTCAAAGCCTCCGAAGAACTTGCCTTCACCGCCAAATGCCAGGGTGTAGCCGTAGATGACCCACAGCACGGTAATCAGCGAGAAGATGATGAACACCTGTGCCAGCACCGACAGCATGTTCTTGCTGCGCACCAGGCCGCCGTAGAACAGCGCCAGGCCGGGGATGATCATCAGAATCACCAGCATGGTGGAGGTCAGCATCCAGGCCGTGTCGCCAGCGCTCAGTGTGGGAATCGCTTCCACAGCGGCGGCAACAGCGGGCGCGGCTGCAGGGGCCGCGTCTTGCGCCACAGCGGCGGCGCTGGCTGCCAGCAGGCCCAATCCAAGGCCTGCACTCAAGAGTTTCTTAGTCATGGCAATTTCTCTTTAGCGGAAGTAGTGACTCAAAGTGCCGATTCGCCGGTTTCGCCGGTGCGGATGCGCAGGGATTGCTCCAGCGGCATGACAAAGATCTTGCCGTCGCCGATCTTGCCGGTGCGCGCAGCGCCTTCGATGGCGTCCAGCACGGAGTCGAGCAGCTCGTCGGCGATGGCGACTTCGATCTTGAGCTTGGGCAGAAAATCGACCACGTATTCGGCACCGCGGTACAGCTCGGTATGGCCTTTCTGACGGCCAAAGCCCTTCACTTCGGTCACGGTGATGCCTTGCACACCGATTTGGGACAGCGCCTCGCGCACTTCGTCCAGCTTGAAGGGTTTGATGATGGCGGACACCATTTTCATGACAGGCTCCTCAGAGATTAAAAAGTCTTGGCCAGCGTCACGATCAGACGGGCTTTGTTCACATCGCCGAAATAGGCTTTCTTGTTGGCGCCGGTGACTGCGGCTGCGAGAGAGAAGCCCTCGCCCAGGTCATAGGCACCACCCACGCTGTAATCCACATAGTTGGGCACGCCCAGGTTCTTGATGTCGCTGGAGAAATGCGTGTAGCCAACAGATGCTTTCAGTGTCACCTTGGGGGCGACCTCCTGGCTGTAGGCCAGTTGCAGATATCCGGTGTTGCGACCCTTGAGACCCGAGCCATCACGCGCCCCAGCCCAGCCGAAATAGTCCTTCGAGACCGTGTGCGAGTACTTGGCTGTGAAAGGCCCGTAAGTGCCCGAGCCATAGATTTCCGTGGTGTTGCCTCGGGCGTTGCCGGAATAGACATAGGTCAGCGCACCCACATCCCAGTCAATATCACCGGCCTTGAACTTGTAGCCGCCGTAGAAATCGGTTTCCAGCGAGTTGCCAGGCAGCCAGTCCACCGAGGAATTCCAGTTGCCCACATAGAAGCCGGTCTCGCCAAACGTGTAGTCAAAACCGCCTTGCAGCGCAGGCTTGACGGTGCGGTTGCGGCTGCTGTCCTGGTCCTGACCACGGAACTTGTAGTTGGTGGTCAGCGCCACGTTGGCAGACAGTTGCGCATGAGCCCACAGAGGGGACAGCACGGCACAGGCCAGAGCAGTGGTTTTGGCGAAGGTTTTGAAACGGCTGGCAGCGAGACGGGTCATTCTGGGTTCCTCCGGTTTGCAAAAAATTCTTGGATACAGCAGATAAAGCACAGACCGTGCCAATCGTGTTCAGGGGCTGTGATGCGACTGCTTACAGAGAGGAACGCCTGCAAACAAGACGCTCTTGAGTCGCTGCGCCAAGGTTGAAACTGGCTTGCACCTCTTTGGTGCATCAAGGGATTGGAATGTCGTGTGCCTGACAGAGTTGTGATCTGCGCACCAAATCAGGGCGATGTTTGGGGGGCTACGAGGCACAAGGTGGGCGCAGCCGTGTGCTGCTCGCCCCTATTGCTTCATGCGCTGACTCGCGTCTAACCTAGACGCTCATCATGGATCGGGGGCGCTTATGGGGCTTGCACTGGTTCAAAGTCGTGCCTTGCTGGGGCTGGATGCGCCGGGAGTTACCGTGGAAGTCCATCTGGCCAACGGTTTGCCATCTTTCACCCTGGTGGGCCTGGCTGATGTGGAAGTCAAAGAAGCCCGCGAGCGGGTGCGTGCCGCCATCGTCAATTCGGGGCTGGAGTTCCCCAACAACAAACGCATTACGGTCAACCTTGCACCGGCAGATTTGCCCAAGGATTCGGGGCGATTTGACTTGCCGATTGCGCTGGGCATTCTGGCGGCCAGCGGCCAGATCGAGGCCGCCAGACTAGCGGATTACGAATTTGCAGGCGAGCTATCGCTGACAGGCGCATTGCGCCCGGTGCGTGGGGCATTGGCCACTGCGCTGGCGCTGCAGCGTCAGCAGCGCGATGTGCGGCTGGTGCTGCCAGTCGATAGCGCGCAGGAGGCCGCTTTTGTTCCGGCCATTGAAGTCTTTGGGGCAGAGCACCTGCTGGATGTGGTCAAGCAGTTCATGGCCCATGCGGCGGCAGCGCCAGACGATGCGAATGTGGACGCAGAGGGCTGGCAGATCATGCAGCCCAGGCCCGCCGAGCCAGTGCCCTATGTGCAGGACTTGAGCGAGGTGCGTGGCCAGATGCAGGCCAAGCGTGCTCTTGAAATTGCAGCAGCTGGCGCGCATGGGGTCTTGATGATCGGGTCCCCGGGCTCTGGAAAGTCCATGCTGGCCCAGCGCTTTGCCGCCCTGCTGCCTCCCATGACGGATGATGAGGCACTGGAGGCCGCAGCCATCGCCAGCCTCAGCGGCCGCTTCACGCTTGCGCAATGGCGGCAGCGCCCTTTTGCGGCGCCCCATCACACGGCCAGTTCGGTGGCGCTGGTGGGCGGTGGCTCACCACCCCGGCCCGGAGAAATTTCCTATGCGCACTGTGGCGCGCTCTTTCTGGACGAATTGCCGGAATTCGCCCGTAGTGCGCTGGAAGCCTTGCGTGAGCCGCTGGAGACCGGGCGCATCACCATTGTGCGGGCTGCGCGGCGTGCAGAGTTTCCCGCGCGCTTTCAGCTGGTGGCTGCCATGAACCCTTGCCCCTGTGGCTACTGGGGATCGTGGGTGCGGGCCTGCCGCTGCACGCCCGATCAGGTGGCGCGCTATCAGGCGCGTATCAGTGGCCCCTTGCTCGACCGCATTGATCTGCATGTGGAAGTGGCGGCCCTGCCGCCTGAGGAATTGCTGGCAGCGGCAGAGGGAGAGCGCAGCGCCACTGTGCAGCAGCGCGTAAGCCTGGCGCGTGACAGGGCTTTGCAGCGCCAGGGAACCAGCAACCATTTGCTGCAAGGCGCGCAGCTGGATGCACATCTGCAGTTGGAGCCCGAAGCCCTGGCCTTTGCCCACAAGGCCGCTGCCCGGCTGGGCTGGTCAGCACGCGGCACACACCGTGCGCTGAAGGTGGCGCGCACGATTGCTGATCTGGCAGGCTCTGACACCATTGCCCAGGCGCATGTGGCCGAAGCTTTGCAATATCGCAGAGCCTTGCTGCAGCCGCATTGAAGGCCGCTGCAATGGCCGAGGTGGATCAGCGGGCCGCCTGACGGCTGCGGCGCAGGCTCCAGATATCCCACCAGCTGACAGCCAGTAGCACCACCGTGGTCAGCCATCCTATGGTCAGCAAATCCAGACGAACGGCAACCGGCACCAGTGCGAGAAGAACTACGGCGCCCACAACATGGGAAGCAGTGATATGGCCGTACACCACTTTTTTGTAGATGGCACTGCCCAGCAGATAGATGGCGGGCCCGCCCACCAGCACAGCGATGTAGGCCGCAGAGGCCGCCTCATGCGGGTGGCTCAGAATCAGGTCATTGGCGACCGCGCTGGCAATGATGCCGGCCACCAGAATAGCGTGGATGTAATGGAAATAAGCGGCAATACGACCTGGATCATCGGAATGGGTGATTTTTTCGGAAGCGTCCCGGTGAGTGGTGCCGAAGTACAGCCACCACAGCGCAAGAGTGCCCAGAAACGTGGCCAGCAGGGCCGACACCACAGAGCCATCCCATTGCGCCTTGGCAAACATGGCGCCACTGGCCAGCAGGGTCTCGCCCAGTGCCACGATGACAAACAACTGGCTGCGCTCGGCCATGTGGGCGCCTTCAACGGTCCACTCGCTGGTCTGCGAGCGGCCCAGCCCTGGTAGCGCAAAGCCGAACATGGGGGAGACATATTCACACAGCACAGCAATCAGCCATAGGGCTATGCGTGCTTCATGCTCCATCAGGCCGCCGGCAATCCAGAACATGGCAGAAATTGACAGCCAGCCCAGCATGCGTGCGTAGTTGCGTCGCAGCGCGTGGCTTGCGGGCAGCATGACGAGCACCAGCGCCGTTCGTCCCACTTGTATGCAGCATAAGGCCAGGGCAAAAATCAGCCCGCGTGAGCCAAAAGCCTGCGGAATGCTGGAAGCCATGACCAGCGCAAACAACATGGAGCCAAAAACCACGCCCCGGATTTTGGGGTTTTCAGGGTCGAACCAGTTGGTGAACCAGCACGTGTATTGCCAGCCCAGCCAGACGGCAAACCAGAGAATCAGCGTCTCCAGTACGCCCATCCAGGTCAGGTTGTGCAGCAACTCATGGCTGATCTGTGTGACGGAAAACACATAGACCAGATCGAAGAAAAGCTCTTCAAAAGTGACGCGTGCATGGTGGCCGTCGCGGTGGCGCAGCACGGAGAGGGGGGCGGTTTCAGTGCGCATGAGAGAGTCTCCAGTCCACAAAGACAGCCAGTGCCACAGGAATCGCTGCGTTGAGCAGCAAGATGGGGAACTCCTCTCGCACTGAATAGCCAGCGTGGCTCACGCCAATCCACATATTCACCGCAGCAATCAGGCACCAGAAGGGGATAAACCACTTGGCGGCCAGCGCCATGGCGGTGGTGCTGGCCCCCCAGAGCCAGCCAAACAGAACGAAGAGAGCCAGTTGCAGGACGCCGCCTGCGAGCACCAGAGCAATATGCATGTGCTACTCATCAGCAAGTTGTATAGCTGGTAACTATCGCTCAGGTGGGTGCTCGCTTCAATCGCTGTTTTCGTGACTGAGGTCAATCCCCAACACCTGCGCAAACGCATGCATGGCCGGGGACCAGCCGCTGACAGCGCCCGTCACAAAACAGGTGTTCACCCAGGCCAGATCCTTGTCAAAAGGGGCGGGCAGGGGCATCCAGTGCACATCAAAGCGCTGCTGCTGTGATTCGACCAGCGCGCGTGACATCAGGCCATAGCCCATGCCTGCCGCGACGCAGCCCAAAATGGTGTCCAGCATGCCCAGTTCCATGATGCGCACGGCGCTGATGCCCATGGCGGCCATCAGCAGCTCAATGCGCTGGCGGTAGCTGCAGCCCTGGCGAAAGGCCAGAAATACGCAGGCGCTGAACTCGTCAGCTGTCGGGAATCTCTGCAGCGGCTGGCCGCTGACCAGAACCAGTTCTTCCTTGAACAGCGGCCAGGATTGCAGATCGCTTTGCGGCGCAGCACCGTTGATGAAGGCGCAGTCGATGCGTCCAGCGGTCAGTTCGGCCAGCTGGCTGGCCGTGGGGCTGACTTGCAGCTCCAGATCAATGCCGGGATGCTGTTGTCTCAGTTTGGATAGCAAAGGTGGCAGGCGCGTAGCAGCGGTAGTTTCCATGGAACCTAAACGCAGCGCTCCTCTGACCTGAGCAAGCCCGGTGTGGTGCGATTGCAGCTGCGCCAGCGCCTCATCATGAGACTTCAGCATGTGCTGCGCATGGCGGCGCAGTGTGTGCCCGGCGGGGGTGGGAAAAACGGGGTTGGCGCGCACCAGCAATTGCGCGCCTACTTCGTCTTCCAGCTTCTTGATATGGGCCGTGATGTTGGACTGCACCGTGTGCAGCTGCTGGGCGGCCGCACCAAAATTGCCGCTGTCGCAGACGGCTTCGAACATACGCAAGGATTTGAGTTGCATGCTGTGCTCCAGTATCTCCTTTGGCGATTCAATCGATCATTTTGAATCATTGGACATGATTGCAGAACTGCGTTTACGCTCCCTCTGTAACTGCAAGGGATGTACCGAGTGATTCAGCGCCAAGAACTTCCTCTTTTGTGGACCGGCTTCATGGCCACGCTCAGCGGCGTGGGCTTGGCCCGGTTTGCATACACCGCGCTGATGCCGCAAATGGTGCATGCCGGCTGGTTCAGCGGCGAGCAGGTGGCTTATCTGGGCGCCGCCAATCTGCTGGGCTATCTGCTTGGTGCACTGGCTGCTGCACCTTTGGCTGAGCGCATCGGCGCCTTGCGTGTGCTGCTGATCTGCTGGATTGCGGTGGCACTGAGCTTTGCAGGCTGCAGCCTGCCCCAGCCCATGGCGGTGTTCTTTGTCTGGCGGCTGATATCTGGCATGGCCGGCGCGGTGCTGATGGTGCTGGGTCCGTCGGTGGCCATGGCAGCCGCCGATCCTTCGCGTCGCTCTATCCTGGGGCCGCTGATGTTCTGCGGCATTGGCGTGGGGGCCCTGCTGGCGGCCACGCTGGTGCCCATGTTTGCGCGCACCAGCCTGAGCGCCGTCTGGTGGTCGCTGACGGTGCTGTGTGTGATGGCGCTGTGGACAGGCTGGTGCGCAGCGCGCCAGATTTCGCTGCATGCACCGGTTCCAGCATCACCCGTTGCAAGTGCTCCAGCCCCTTCTGCATCGCTCTGGAGCGCCGCCGTCGTGCTGGTCTTCATCGCCTATGCCTGCGACGCCTTTGGCTTTGTGCCGCACACCGTGTTCTGGGTGGACTATCTGGACCGCGAACTGCACCTGGGCGCAGCTTATGCATCCACACAGTGGGCCTTCTTCGGGCTGGGTGCCATTGCCGGGCCGCTGTGCGCCGCCTACTGCGCCACACGCTGGGGCTGGTGGGGCACAACCACCGGCGCCTACATCGTCAAGGCCGTTGCCATTGGCATGCCGCTGCTGTTTGCCAGCTTGGGCGCGCATGCGGTCTCGGGCTTTTTGGTGGGGGCGCTGTCGCCCGGCATGGCGGCCATTACCTCGGGCTATCTGATGCAGCTCATAGGCCCCGCACGGCATAAAAAAATGTGGGGCTATGCCACGGCAGCGTTTGCGTTGCTGCAGGCTACATCGGGCTATCTGATGGCGTTTATCTACGCGCAGACCGGCAGCTACCGCCAGCTGTTTGTGCTGGGCTGCGCAGCGCTGGCGCTGGGGGCGGTGCTGGTCGCATCCAGCCGCCTCGCCCGCACAGCTTCTTGAGTATTGATTGAGTGAGAAAAATGCGATGAGCAATATGCCTTTGTGGATGGCCCGTCTGGGCCTGCAGCACCCCATTATTCAAGCGCCTATGGCTGGGACATCGACGCCGCAACTGGCCGCCGCTGTCAGCAATGCAGGTGCGCTGGGTTCGGTGGGGATTGGTGCTTATGGGGTGGATCAGGCGCGTCAGCACATTGCGCAAACGCAGGCGCTGACCACACGCCCGTTCAACGTCAACCTGTTTTGCCACCAGACCGCAACACCTGATGCAGAGCGCGAAGCGCAGTGGCTGCGCTATCTGGCCCCCGAGTTTGCCCGCTACGGCGCGCAAGCCCCGTCAGGCTTGCGCTGCATCTACGAATCTGCAGTAGGCAACGCGCAGCTGCAGGCCATGGTTTTGCAGCAAAAACCCGCAGTGGTCAGCTTTCACTTTGGCCTGCCAGAACAAAGCTTTATCGATGCTTTGCGCGCTGCAGACATCACCACACTGGCCTGCGCCACCAACCTGGACGAGGCACGCCTGATTGAGCAGGCCGGGGTGGATGTGATCGTGGCGCAGGGCATGGAGGCAGGCGGTCACCGCGGCACTTTTGTGCCTGAGCAAGACCGCCTGATGGGCATGCTGGCATTGGTGCAATTGCTGGCGCGTGAATGCCGCCTGCCTGTGGTGGCAGCGGGCGGCATTATGGATGGCGCGGGCATTGCCGCTGCGCTGCAACTGGGGGCCAGCGCGGTGCAGATGGGCACGGCCTTTATCCTCTGCCCCGAGTCTGCTGCCAGCCCCGCTTACCGGGCCGAACTGCAAAGCGATCAAGCCCAGCACACGGCGATCACGGCTGCGATTTCTGGCCGCCCTGCACGCGGCATGTTCAACCGTCTGCACCAGTTGGGGCGCGACTATGCGGGGCCGTTGCCCGCCTATCCCATGGTTTATGACGCAGGTAAGGCGCTGCATCAGGCTGCGAGTGCGCAGGGCAGCAGCGACTACGCCGCGCACTGGGCGGGCCAAGGTGCACCGCTGGCGCGGGCCATGCCTGCGCAGCAGCTGGTGCAGACCCTGATGCAGGAACTGCATCAGCATCAAAAATGATAGTTGTAAGCGCATGATGCGAGTGCGCTGGAACCTGTTTCTATCAATATTTCACAGGCCTGATCTCTAGTCCTTATAGAGGTAGCCAGCAGCCGGAGACTGTCCCAAATTCATCCGATCAATCACAAGACGGAGACAAGGGATGAGCAAGGCTTTGGTTTGCGTGGTCACAGGTGCCAGCCGTGGCGTGGGCCGTGGTGTGGCGCTGGCGCTGGGTGCGGCAGGCGCCACTGTCTATGTGACGGGGCGCAGCGTGAAAGAAGGCGACTCGCCCCTGCCCGGCACCGTGGGCCAGACGGCAACTGATGTGACGGCCGCGGGTGGCAACGGCGTTGCCGTGGCCTGTGACCATGGTGACGATGCCCAGGTCGCCGCGCTGTTCGAACGTGTGCGCCGCGAGCATGGGCGTCTGGACATTCTGGTGAACTGCGCCATTGCCATTCCCGACCCATTGACCGAAGTGGGCCCGTTCTGGAAAAAGCCACTGGCCATGACTTCGCTGCTGGATGTGGGCCTGCGCTCGTCCTATGTGGCCTGCCACGAAGCGGCAGATCTGCTGATTGCCGCACGCGGGCTGGTCGTCAATATTTCGTCCGCAGGCAGCCGCTGCTATATGCACGGCCCCGCCTATGGGGCGGGCAAGGCGGGCTCGGACAAGATGACGTTTGACATGGCTTATGACTTCAAACCCGAAGGCGTAAGCGTGGTGGCGCTATGGCCCGGGCTGGTCAAGACCGAGCGATCCGAGCGCGTCTGCGCCGCCGAGCCCGACAAATATGGCGACAGCTTTGACAGCGCCGAAACACCGCAGTTCATCGGCCGCGTGGTGCTGGCGCTGCATGGTGATGCGGAGTGCCTTGAAAAGCGCTCGGGCGGCGTGTTCTACACGGCAGAGCTGGCCAGCCAGTACGGCGTGCAGGACATCAACGGCGCGCAGCCACCGTCGCCACGCGCTTACTTTGGCGCGCCGCCAGAGTTCTGCCCGGTGGTGGTGGAGTAAGACGCAGGCGGGTGGCATATGCCTGTCTATCATGGGCAGGCATATCGCAACTACTCAGGTGCCTGCACATGACTTCAAACTGGCGCATTTCTTTGCTGGCCATCCTTGTCTGCGCCACGGGGTTGGGCAGGGCTGAAGAGTCCGAGGTCGATACCCGCAAGAGTCCCCCAGACAATGCGCGCTGGCTGACGCTGATCGTGCAGGCTGAGGACGATATCGCGCCGCAGCCGGTGTCGCTTGAATACCAGGCGGGCCAATGTAGCGAACTTCGCAGCTACGGCGTGGGCGGTCAGTCGCAAAGCGGCCGCACGCGGATGCCCGCCGTGCATTTCGAGAAAATCGATCTCAGCAAAGAACCCTCCCGGCAGCGTTATCGGGCGCGCATTGCGTTGGATGCGGGTGGCAACTGCCAGTGGAAGCTGGTGGGCTTGAGCACGCAGTTCAAATACACCAGTCCGCATGCGCAGACCTGGGGGCAGGAGTTGCTATCGCAGCGCATCCAGGTGGTCTTCGCAGATCGCAAGAATGCGGTGCGCAAGCTCAATGTTCGGATGCGTTTTCAGTACTTTCCGGTGATCTATCTGGCAGATAAGCCCGAGCAGAACAGCATCAGACTGCAAAGCAGCGGCTTTCCCGATCTGCCGAGTTTTGACCCCGAAGAGTCCGGCATCATGATTCTGCAGTTCAAGGTCTTCAACGATTTGGCGATGACGGCCACGGCTGATCCGCAGAATCGCTATCTTTACCGCACGACCTACCCTGATGGCGCGACCGGTTCAGCCAATTCCGTGGGTGTGATGGATGAACGAATGATTTGCCTGATGGAGACGCAAGCGGCCGGAGGTACGGACTTTCAGCGCTGCAATCGGTTCGCACCGGTGAACGATAAGCGCTGAGGTGTTTTAAACGCCCAGATACTGCTGGCGTGCGGCCTTGTCTCCTGCCAGCTCCGCCATGCTGGCCTGGTGCACGATCTGCCCCTTCTCCAGCACATAGGCACGGTCGGCCACGACTTCGGCAAAGGGCAGGTTTTGCTCGCTGAGCAAGATGCCAATACCTTGGGCTTTTAATTCCAAGATTGTGCGGGCCATCTGTTCCACGATCAGCGGCGCCACGCCTTCCGAGGGCTCATCGAGCAGCACCAGATAGGGCTGGCCCATCAGTGTGCGGGCCACGCTCAGCATTTGCTGCTCGCCGCCGCTCATGCGCCCGCCCAGCCGGTCGGGCATCTCGCCCAGGTTGGGGAACAGGGTGAACAGCTTCTCGGGTGTCCAGTGCGGAACGGCGGCGCCATCGGGCCACTGGCGCGGCTTCTGGCGGCCCACTTCCAGGTTTTCCAGCACGGTCAGTTCGGTGAAGATGCGGCGGTCTTCGGGCACATAGCCCAGGCCACGCTGGGCGATCTGGTGCGAGGCTTTTTTGCCAATCGCTTCACCCATGAAGCGGATCTCACCTTCGCGGCGCGGCACCAGCGCGGCAATGCTTTTGAGCGTGGTGGACTTGCCTGCGCCGTTGCGCCCCATCAGTGCCACGACCTCGCCGCGCCCCACGTTCAGCGATACGCCATGCAGGATATGGGCCGCACCATACCAGGCGTTGAGGCCTTGAATTTCAAGCAGTTTTGCGCTCATGCCTTTGCCCATCAATGGCTGGCTGCTATGAATTTGATTCATTTTTGTTTTTCCAGAACCAAGCCAGTACCCAGATAGGCTTCTTGCACACGCGCATCGTCACGTATGGCTTGCGGCGTGCCTTCGGCCAGCAGCTTGCCGCGCACCAGCACGGCAATGCGGTCGGCCTGGCCGAAGACCACATCCATGCTGTGCTCGGTGAACAGCACGCCCATGCGGCGTTCCTGCGCGATGCTGCGGGTCAGCTGCATCAGCGCCACGCGCTCGCCCGGGGCCATGCCAGCGGTGGGCTCGTCCATCAGCAGCAACTGCGGGTCGTGGGCCAGCGCCATGGCCAGTTCCACCCGTTTGACGTCGCCATAGGCCAGGTCGCTGCAGGGGCGGTCGGCCTGGGCCTGCATATTGACCTGGGCCAGCAAAGCCAACGCATCGGCCCTGCGGTGGCTGGCGGCGCGGGGCCACCAGTGAAAGATTTTGCGATTGGCCGACAGCAGCGCCATCTGCACGTTTTCAAGCACGGTCAGCGAGGCAAAGGTCTGCGCAATCTGAAACGTGCGGCCCACGCCCAGTCGCCAGATGGCACGCGGCGGCAGGCCGGAGATGGCTTTGCCGTTGAGCAGTACCTGGCCGCTGTCGGGCTTCAACTGCCCGCCCACCATGTTGAAGCTGGTGGTTTTGCCTGCGCCATTGGGGCCGATCAGGGCCAGCAGTTCACCCGCCTCAAGGCTGAACGAGACGTTCTGCACCGCTTTCACGCCGCCAAAGGCTTTGCTGATGTTTTCCACTTGCAGCAGGCTCATCGTGCGGCTCCTTCTCTCTTTTTAGGAGCTAGCCGCGCCCACAGCAACTGTGCATAACCGGCAATTCCCTGCGGAAACAGCAGCACCAGCACCAGCATGGCGGCCCCCATCAGGGCACGCCAGTATTCGGTGTTGCGGGCCACGGTGTCGTGCAGCCAGGTAAAGGCTGCGGCGCCCACCACGGGGCCAGCCAGGGTCTGCACGCCGCCCAGCAGCACCATGACCAGCCCGTCCACCGACTTGGTGACAGACATCACATCTGGCGCTGCGCCGCCCTTGCTGAACGCAAACAGCGCACCTGCCAGACCCGCAAACAGGCCTGCGATGACAAACGCCGTCCACTGCACGCGGCGCACATCAATGCCAATGGCGTCTGCACGCAAGGCCGAATCGCGCGAGGCACGCAGGGCATAACCCAGTGGCGAAAACAGCACGCGCCGCAGCAGCCAGATACCCAGGGCGCACACGGCCAGCGCCAGCCAGTAGAAAGCCGCCCCGCTTGATGCCCATTCGGGCGGCCACACGCCGGTCACGCCATTGCTGCCGCCCGTGAAGTCATCCCATTGAAAGACGATGGCCCAGCTGATCTGGGCAAACGCCAGCGTCAGCATGGTCAGGTACACGCCCGATAGCCGCACGCAAAACCAGCCGTACAGCAGCGCACCCGCTGCGGCCACCAGCGGCCCCAGCAGCAGGGCTGCGGGCATGGAGAGGTCCAGACTGCGCACGACCAGCGCTGCGCCATAAGCGCCCAGACCAAAGTAAGCGGCATGGCCAAAGGAGTGCATGCCACCCGGGCCGAGGATGAAGTGCAGGCTGGCCGCAAACAGCGCGGCGATGAAGATATCGGTCAGCAGCACGGTGCTGTAGCTGCTGGCATCGCCCGTCACCAGCGGCAGCAGCACCAGGGCAGCCAGCAGCGCCACCCAGCCCGAGGTGGCTGCACGCCCAGCGGGCTGCAGGGGGCGTTCATGCTCGCCGCCATTGCGGCTGAGCGACTGGGGCTTGCCCAGCAGGCCCCAGGGGCGCCAGATCAGCACCACTGCCATCACCAGAAATTCCACCACCAGCGTGAGTTTGGAGAACGAAATTTCCACGCCGCCAATCTCCTGCACACCCAGCCAGATGCAGATGGCTTTCAGCTCTGCCACCAGCAGCGCTGCGATGAAAGCGCCGGGAATGCTGCCCATACCGCCCACGACGACCACCACAAAAGCGGCGCCAATGGTCAGCATGTCCATCTCAAGGCTGGCAGGTTCACGCGGCAGTTGCAGCGCACCGCCCAGGCCCGCCAGCAGCGTGCCCAGTGCAAACACGGCGGTGAAGAGCCAGGCCTGATTCACGCCCAGGGCGCCCACCATTTCGCGGTCTTGCGTGGCGGCTCGCACCAGTGTGCCAAAGCGGGTTTTGGTCAATAAAAGCGTTAAAGCCAAGAGTACACATGGGCCAACAGCTATCAAAAACAGATCGTATGTGGGGAACTGGCGACCCAGAATTTCTACCGAACCCTCAAGCCCTGCCGCACGCGGTCCGAACAATTCTTCCGGCCCCCACAGCCACAAGGCGGCATCTTTGATGACCAGCACCAGCGCAAACGTGGCCAGCAGCTGAAACAGCTCGGGCGCCTTGTAGATGCGACGAAGCAGCAGCATCTCGGTCAGCGCACCCAGCACGCCGCAGGCCAGCGGGGCCAGCACCAGTGCGGGCCAGAAGCCGATATGGGGTGAGAGCACATCCACACTGCTGTAGGCAATGAAGGCGCCCAGCATGTAGAACGAGCCGTGGGCAAAGTTGATGGTGCGGGTGACGCCAAAGATCAGCGACAGCCCCACAGACACCAGAAACAGCGACGATGCGCTGGCCAGGCCATTGAGCAACTGGGCCAGCAGGCCGGATGCACTCATGCGGTGATGCTCCTGTTCATCAACATGTCTCCTCGCACAGATGGGTGCAGATGTGAAAAAGCCACCGTTCGCGGGTGGCTTTTCATTGTCGCAAAGCCGTGCTTAGTTGGCAGCCGCCGGACGCAGCTTTTTCACTTCTTCGTCTGTAGGCTGATAGTCCTTGCCGTCGGCATAGTGGTAGTTCACCAGCACGCCACGGCCCAGCTTGCTGTCGTAAGCCGTCTTGCCGATATAGGCGCCCATGGTGGACTGGTTGTCCTGCGCACGGTAGGTGATGGGGCCGAACGGCGTGTTCACTTCCAGGCCCTTGAAGGCGGCAATCAGCTTCTCGGTATCGGGGTCGCCGTTGGTCTTGCGCAGGCCTGCAGCAATCGACTGAATGGCGTTGTAGCCCACGATGGTGCCCAGGCGTGGGTAGTCCTTGTACTTGGCCTGATAGGCCTTGAGGAAGGCGGCGTGCTCAGGCGTCTTGATGGAATACCAGGGGTAGCCGGTAACCGTCCAGCCCACGGGTGCTTCCTTCTTGAGCGGATCCAGGTATTCAGGCTCGGCCGTCAGCAGACCCACAACTTCGCGGCCCTTGAACAGGCCACGGGTGTTGCCTTCGCGCACAAACTTGCCCAGGTCCGTGGCAAACAGCACGTTGAAGATGGCGTCGGGCTTGGGATCGGCCAGCGCCTGCACCACCGAACCGGCATCGATCTTGCCCAGTGCGGGCGCTTGCTCGGCCACAAACTCGATATCGGGCTGCTTGGCCTTCATCAAAGCCTTGAAGGTGGCGACGGCAGATTGTCCGTATTCGTAGTTGGGGTACACGATGGCCCAGCGCTTTTTCTTGAGCTTCAGGGCTTCTTCCACCAGCATGGCAGTCTGCATATAGGTAGAGCCGCGCAGACGGTAGGTGTAGTGGTTGCCATTGGCCCAGACGACCTTGTCGGTCAGTGTTTCGGAGGCCAGGAAGAAGCGCTTTTTCTGCTTGGCGTAATCAGTCAGCGCCAGGCCTACGTGCGACAGAAAACTGCCGGTCAGCACATCAATCTTTTCGCGGCTGTACAGCTCTTCGGCGGCGCGTACGGCATCGCCCGGCGTGGCGTTGTCGTCGCGCACGATCAGCTGCAGCTTTTTGCCGGCAATACCGCCTGCGGCGTTGACCTGCTCAATGGCCAGTTCCATGCCCTTTTTGTAGGGCTCCAGAAAGGCGGGCTGGGCCTTGTAGCTATTGATTTCACCAATCTTGATGACGCCCTGTGCCCAGGCGGGCAGGGCAGCCAGTGTCAACAGGGGCAGGGTCCAGCGCAACTGCATTGTCAATCTCCTCGGTGGCGGCCTTGGGCGATGCGCACAAGGCTTGTGAAATATGTAATGCTCAAAATGAGCATTTATCTAGACAAATAAAGCGCTTTTTGAAAGCGCGTGGGCGGCCATGGTAGAGCAGCGTTGTATGTGCGTCAACAATGGCGTGGCCGTTGTGTCCTTGCAAAGGGCGTCGTGAAAGGCGTCATTCTGCATATCACTATTCGATCTCAAGACATTGGCAGGTAACTCACCCACTTTCGTGCAATTGCCGGACAATATGGGACTTGTCCCGCTTGGCAACCGGCAGCCAGCGCGCTACCAGCTTTTCTGCAGCGCCCAGCCACCGCCCAGCATTTGCCGCGCAGGGTTCCCTGCCCAGAATTTTATTTTTCAGACGAATCATGAGTGCTTTTCTTGAAGAACGCGTGCTGTCCGTCCACCACTGGACTGACCGTCTTTTCTCCTTCACCACCACCCGCGATACGTCGCTGCGCTTCTCTAACGGCCACTTCACCATGATTGGCCTGAAGGTGGATGGCAAGAACCTGCTGCGCGCCTACTCCATCGCCAGCCCCAATTACGAAGATCATCTGGAGTTTCTGTCGATCAAGGTGCCTGAAGGCCCTCTGACCTCCAAGCTGCAGAACATCAAGGTGGGCGACACCGTGATCGTGGGCAAAAAGCCCACAGGCACGCTGCTCATCGACTATCTGCTGCCCGGCAAGAACCTGTACCTGATCGGCACCGGCACCGGCCTGGCCCCCTGGCTGGCCGTGGCACGCGACCCCGAAACCTACGAGCGTTTTGACAACGTGGTCGTGGTGCACGGCGTGCGTCAGGTCGAAGAGCTGGCCTACCAGGAGCTGTTCGAGAAAGAACTGCCAGATCACGAATTTCTGGGCGACATCGTCAAGGGCAAGCTGCACTACTACCCCACCGTGACGCGTGAGCCCTTCCGCAACCAGGGCCGCATCTCCACACAGATCAACAACGGCACCTTCCCACAAAACCTGGGCCTGCCCGATCTGAACCCCGAGACCGACCGCGTCATGCTGTGCGGCAGCCCTGCCATGCTGGCCGAGTTGAAGGAACTGCTGGAAAAGCGTGGTTTCAAGGAAGGCAATACCACCACGCCTGGCGATTTCGTGATTGAGCGCGCTTTTGTGGAAAAATAAGTAAACGGCTGAATGCAGGCAACTGCGTTCACGCTGAACACAGGCCACGCCCTGTTCTCTGAGCAAGAGAGCGGGGCGTGGCTTTTTTCATGGCCGCCTCTAGGGTCTGTTGAGAATTGAGCGAGGTCGCGAAGGATTCTGGCCGCTTGCCAATCCAGGCGCGTGACGCTGTGCGGGTGTCCACCCGATGTATCCCCATAACGGGATCGCAACGACGAGTGGCGTGCGGCCAGAGTCCTTCCCTTCGGGTTGCAACGCGATCCCCGCCTAAATCTCAACAGACCCTAGGTCTTGAGCGCCACCGGCGGCACGCCGAACGGCAGCAGTTTGCTGACGTTGCGGTTGGTGTTTTCGGCCAGAAAATCCAGCAGCGCCCGCACACGCGCAGGCATGAACTGCCGCGATGGCATGGTGGCATAGAGCGTGAACACGCCTGTGGTCCACTCGGGCAGCAACTGCACCAGCTTGCCCTCGCACAGGGGGCGAGAGATCAGGTCTGAAGGCTGGGTGCTGATGCCTGCACCATCGAGCGTGGCACGCAGCAAGGTGCCTGTGTGGTTGGCTACCAGCATGGGCGTGACGTGCACCTCCTCCTCGGGCAGGGTGTTGTCGATGCGGCGCAGGCGCAGCACATTGCCGCGGGCATAGGCGTAGCTGCGCAGCAGCATCTGGTGCTGCTGCAGGTCTTGCGGATGGGTGGGCGTGCCGTGCTGCTGCAGATAGCTGGGCGCGGCGCAGACCATGCCGTAGGTGCTGACGATGGGGCGGGCGATGACATTGGCGTCGTAGTCTTCGCCAGCGCTGACAAAGGTGATGTCGTATTCGCCCAATGCGGCTTCCGATGAGGACTCGACCACGACCTCGATCACCACCTTGGGATAGCGCTGGTGAAACTCGACCACCAGCGGCGCAAGAATATGCTCGGCAAACACTGGTGGCATCAGCACCCGCACCAGCCCTGACAGCTCGGCGGTATGCGCCTGGGCCATGGAGAACGCATCGTCCACGTCGGTCAGAATGCTGCGCACCCGGTGCAGATAGGCCTCACCCGCTTCGGTCAGCGTCACGCTGCGCGTGGTGCGCTGCATCAGGCGCGTGCCCAGGTGCTGCTCCAGATCGGCCACCAGACGGGTGACGGTGGGCACGGACATATCCAGTTTGCGGGCGGCTGCAGAAAAGCCGCCTTCGTCCGCAACGGACTGGAAAACGCGCATGGTGAGCAGGCGATCCATGGGAAATACTTTTGACTAAATTGATAGCTGCTGGTGCATATAAATAGTAGGCTTTAGCCACTTTTTATATGTTTTCTCCGGCATGTTCTGGCAGCGTGCCAAGGTTCTGAGGCGCTGGTGTGCCGGTCTTGGGGCGCGGCATGAAAGGCTTGTGAAATTTCACCCCGGCGCGGCTGCAGGCCTTGGCGGTGGCCGCCGCAAACAGCAAAACGGCAGAGGTGAAGTAAAACCACATCAGCACCACCACCAGCGAGCCGGCTGCGCCATAGGCCGAGACCACGGCGGCGGTGGACAGGTACCAAGCCAGCGCCTGCTTGCCAAGGGTAAAGAGAATGGCGCCCATGACGGAGCCCAGCAGCAGGTATTTCAGCGTGGGTTTGAGGCCGGTGCCCATACGCATCAGGCCCAGAAACAGCAGCACCGAGATGCCGAAAGACACGCTTTCGTTGATGATGCCCATCACCGGGCCCAGCGGCACCAGTTGCAGCTCATCATTGGCCCATTTGGTGACCATCTGGATGGCGGTAGACAGCACCATGGACACCAGCAGCAAAAAGCCCAGGCCCGCCACATAGCTCAAGCCCCGCAGGCGGGATATGGCCATGCCCCACCAGGCGGCCTTGGTCTGGGGCGCGGGCTCTTCTCCCATGGACCAGAGCTTGTCCAGCGAGGCCTGCAGCTCTACAAACACGCCGGTGGCGCCCGAGAGCATCATCACCAGACCGAGGATGGAGGCCAGCGAGCCTTCGCCCGAGCTTTTGGCGCTGGACAGTGCGCCTTGAATGACCTGGGCAGCACGCTCGCCGACGAGGCCTTGCACTTGCTCGATCAGCGTGGACTCCACATAGCTGCGGTCCATCCACCAGCCCAGCAGGCCAACCACGGCCAGCAGCAGCGGAGCCAGACTGAGCATGCCGTAGAAGGACATGGCCGCGCTCATGCGCAGACCATCGGCCTGCAGCCACAGCTGCACGGCGTCCATCAGGGGTTGAAAGGGCTTGCTCCAGCGCGTCAGGCGCTGTTTCCACAAAGAAAAATCCATGGCCATGCTGCATTGTGTCTGCAAGCGCTGTAATTCCCCTGTCAGCCCAGACCGCCCCTGAGGGCTGAGTGCATGCTTGCTAAGTTTCTGTCGTATCTAAAAATATTCAAATTTGATAGCGCATATCGTTTTATCTATCAAAAAAATTAATTGATACATATTTGAAATGTCGAAAATATAAGCGATAAGCGCTATCAATTTGAGAGTCTATGCGTTGGTTACATTCCTCGTTTGGCAAGGATGGGTACCCGGGTTTGTACTAGTCAAGTACGCTGGAGTCTGCGTCGTGAGCGTGGTCCACTTCGGGTTTGCACCGATGGCGGTGCACGCACTGAATCTAAAAAAACGCTGCCTTACAGGCGGCACTGCTCGACGAGACACCCTCCATGCAAACCACCTTCACTCAGGCATCCCCCGCGGATCGCGTGCTGTGCACCGCATTGCGCGAACGCATCATGACGGCCGACCAGGCCGCCAGCCTCATCCAGTCCGGCATGACGCTGGGCATGAGCGGCTTCACTCCCGCAGGTGCCCCCAAGTCCGTGCCGCAGGCGCTGGCGCGTCGCATTGAGGAACAGAACGCCAATGGCGGCAACTTCCGCATCAGCCTGTGGACGGGCGCATCCACCTCGCCCGAGCTGGATGGCGCGCTGGCCAAGGTGCACGGCATTGAGCGCCGCCTGCCCTACCAGAGCGACCCCACGGTGCGCAAAGAGATCAACGACGGGCGCATGCAGTACGTGGACATCCACCTGTCCCACGTCGCGCAGTACGTGTGGTTTGGCTTTCTGGGCCACCTGGACGTGGCGGTGATCGAAGTGGCAGGCATCCTGCCCGACGGCCGCCTGATTCCATCGACCTCGGTGGGCAATAACAAGACCTGGCTGGAGCAGGCCGACAAGATCATTCTGGAAGTCAACAGCGCCCAGCCCGCCGAGCTGGAAGGCATGCACGACATCTACTACGGCGCTGCCGTGCCGCCCAAGCGCAAGCCCATCCCCATGGAGCACCCGTTTGACCGCATTGGCGACCCGTATCTGCATTGCGACCTGAGCAAGGTCATCGCCGTGGTGCCCACGCAGCAACGCGACAAGCTGGCCGCGTTTACCGCGCCCGACCAAGACTCGCAGCGCATTGCCCAGCACATCATCGACTTCCTGCAGCAAGAGGTGAAGATTGGCCGCCTGCCGCCCGAGCTGCTGCCTCTGCAGTCCGGCGTGGGCAATATCGCCAACGCCGTGCTGGCCGGCCTGAACGATGGCCCGTTTGAGCACCTGACCGCCTACACCGAAGTGCTGCAGGACGGCATGCTGGACATGCTGGAATCCGGCAAGCTCGATACGGTCTCAACCACCTCGCTGGCGCTCAGCCCTGCGGCCATGGAGCGGTTTCTGGGCAATATCGAGTACTACCGCCAGCGCATCATGCTGCGCCCGCAGGAAATCTCGAACCACCCCGAGCTGATCCGCCGCATGGGCCTGATCTCGATGAACGCGCTGATCGAGGCCGATATGTACGGCAACGTCAACAGCACGCACGTCATGGGCTCGTCCATCATGAACGGCATTGGCGGCAGCGGCGACTTTGCACGCAACGCTTACCTGTCCATCTTTATGACGCCCTCCATGGCCAAGGGCGGCAAGATCAGCTGCATCGTGCCCATGGTGTCCCACGTCGACCACACCGAGCACGATGTGCAGGTCATCGTGACCGAGCAAGGGCTGGCCGACCTGCGTGGCCTGGCCCCCGTGCAACGCGCCCGCCTCATCATTGAAAAGTGCGTGCACCCCGACTACAAGGCCGAGATGACCGACTACCTGGAACGCGCTTTGCGCGATGCCCCGGGCAAGCACACGCCGCATCTGCTGGATGAAGCTTATGCCTGGCACCAGCGCTATCTGAAGACCGGCAGCATGCAGCGCGGTTAAAAGCGTTGGCACCCTATGAAAAAGAGCGACCTTGAGTCGCTCTTTTTCATGGAACAGGTTTTGAATCAAACAGGCTTGAAGCCCATAACTATCAAGCGCTATCTACTATCAAATCAGAAGAGCAGCGTCTTAATCCACGGCGCAGCCAGCACATTCAGCGCACCTGCAATCAGCATCACCAGCGAGGCCATCACTGCCTGCACCTCGCCCGCCTGACGGGCGCGGGCCACGCCGCTGCCGTGGGCGGCACCGCCCCAGCTGGCGCCGGTGGCCAGTTTGCTGCGAATACGGGGCAAAAAGCGCAGCACGGTCTGGCCCAGCAGCATGGCGCTAACGCCGGTCAGCAGCACAAAGAGGGCGGCCAGGTCGGTAGGGCCGCCCAGCACTTTTTCAGCCTCAATGGCGAATGGCGTGGTGATGCTGCGCACGGCCAGGCCTTTTTCCAGGTCTTGCGACAGGCCAAACCACTGGGCAAACAGCACCGAGGTGCTGATGGACACCACAGTGGCGGCGATGACGCCGGTGGTGATGGACATCCAGTGTTTTTTGAGCAAATTGCGGTGCTCATGCAGCGGCAGCGCAAAGGCCACGGTGGTGGGGCCCAGCAGCCACACCAGCCAGTGCGTCTGGGCGTAGTACTGCGGGTAGCTCACCTGCGTGAGCAGGGCCAGCGCAATCAGCACCACGGGCGTGGCGATGATGGGCATCAGCAGCACATGCGGGTGCTGGCGGTACAGGTGCTTGTTGACGGCGTAGCAGGCAATGGTGACCACAAAGGACAGCAGCCCGATCATTTCATTGGAGAGCATGACAGCCTCACTCCTTGTCCGCAGCGGCTTTTGCCGTACTGGCGTGCGCTTTACGGCGAGCCAGCGACAGCTCAAAGCGGTAGACGCGGTCCACCGCCAGGGCCGTGACCGCCATCACGCAGGCGGTGCTGGCCACAATCACCACCAGAATGCGCAGGCCTTGCTGGCGGATCAGGTCGGGGTACTCGGTCACCACCAGCATGGCGGGCACGAAGAACAGCAGCATCTCGGCCATCAGCCAGTTGGTGCCTGCCTGCAGCCAGCTGGCCTTGACCAGCCCCGAAAACAGGCCCGCAGCCAGCAGTGCAAAGCCGGTCAGGCCTGCGGGCAGGCTCCAGCCAAAATGCTGGCGTAGCGCGTCCATGACGATCCAGATGGCGCTGAGCGCTGCAATCTGCAGCACCACTTTGGCACCCTGACTCCAGCGCGAAGGAAGCGCAGCAGCCTTGGGCGAAAGCACTTCAGAAAAATATGACATGGCCCTGATTCTAGGGTTTTCACTTATATTCTAAAAATGGATTATTTTCATTTTTTCGATTCATTTAAGGAATAGAAATGGACCTGCGTGCCCTGCGCTATTTCATCGAGGTCGTGCGCCAGAACGGCTTTACCCGCGCTGCGGAAACCCTGCATGTGACCCAGCCCACCATCAGCAAGATGGTCAAGGCGCTGGAAGATGAATTTGGCGGCCCGCTGCTGCTGCGCGAAGGCCGGGGCGTGCAGCTGACCGATGCGGGGCAGGTTGTCTATGACCAGGGTATGGCCATCCTGGAGCAGGCGCAGCTGCTGCGCCGCCAGGTGGCCGAGGTGGACAACATCACGCGTGGCGAGCTGTCTGTGGGCATCATGCCCACCACGGGGCACTACATGGCGCCGGTGATTGCGCTGTTTCAGCAGCGTTATCCGGGCGTGAACCTGCAGGTCAACGAGCAAGGCGCCCGCGCCCAGTACCAGCTGATTCAGGATGGCAAGCTGGACATGGCGCTGGGCCTGTTCTCGGAGCCCGATCCGGCGCTGGAGCGCTACACCGTGGCACGCCAGAAAACCCGGGTTGTCCTGCCGCTTCACCGCGTGGGCAATACAGACCAGCCCATGCGCTGGAGCGATCTGCGCGACCTGCCCTTTGTGCTCTACACCAGCGACTTTGCACTGCACGAACATGTGCTGCAGCAATGTGAGGCTGCGGGCTTCTCACCTAGGGTCAAGTTGCAAAGCCGCTATTGGGACTTTATCGGCCAGCTGGTCGCCGCCGATGTGGGTGTGGCCGTGATGTTCGAGCATGTCATCGCACGCTACGACCCAGAACGTGTGGGTAGCCGCCCGCTGGTCGATCCAGAAATCACCTGGGATGTGGCGCTGATGTGGCGCCCCGGCTACCTGTCACGCGCTGCGCAGGCCTGGCTGGACTGCGTGAAAGAGGTCTATTGACTCTTCTTTTGGGTAGAAAATATTATTCTATCTGAAATAATTGATTAATATTTCACGGTCATACTTCGGTTGAATTTCGTTTGCTTCTATCATGGATTCAAACCAAAGTTCAGCCATTTTTTCTTGCCCGGATTTATTTAAATGACATCCATCAAATCTGTATTCATCTCCTAACGCGTTGGTGTCTGGTCCCGTGAAGAAATGATACCCATGATTATTGGAGATAATTTTTTGTACACTGGAAATTTTCTCACTGAAAGCATTGCCGCACCTTGAGTGCTGAGCGATTATTATTTTTTCAGGGTGTAAATTAAATTTCAAATTTTTTAGAACAGAATTTAATTTTTTCTGTAAGTTATTGGTGAAATATTTACATCCGACGAGCCTTGATGCCAGAATAAATAATCAACATTTATAGATTTTTCTTTGGTCATAGATATGGCGCTGGAAAGCTTTGCAAAGGCCGCGCCACCTTCTTTCCAGTCACTTACAGAAGTTCCTTTTACACCAATAGGCATAAATGTTACATTATCCGCTAATCCATTTTGAATGATTTTTTCGCCAAGCGGTATCCACATTGAGCCTTGTGAGCAATCACTCCAATCGAAAGGATCTTTTGCAGGTGTCTGAATGCCATTTTTGTTGAGTTGATAGACACCGGGAACCTGCTGAAATATATGTTGATTGCAGTTTGCAGAAATTGATTCTCCCACAACCAATATAAAAATATCCTTTGCTTGAGTGGAAATATTTATTGATAGCAAAGAGAGAAAAAAGATTAATTTAGCAACCGATGACATACCTTGTCCTGTGTTTTAGTATTTTCTTTGAAAATTCAATTGTTATTATTGATGATAAAAAAACGAATATAAATTCTAGGAGCGCTGAATAGAAAGGATTCTGTAAATTAATTTCGATATTTTTATTAAAAATTCGTATGAAAATTCCATGCAAAAAAAACAATCCAAAACTAATACTGGAAATATATCGAAGATACTTGTTTGGGATATTGAAATATTTTTCCAAAAAAACAAATATTGATATAAGAAGGACGAGTTTTCCTAAAGTTGTTGAATTTGGTAAACCTATAGCCTCAAAAAAAGGGATGTATTCTTTTCCATTTAAGTCAAAATCTGAATTAAATGAGGCAATTATTGCGTATAATAATATTCCTGAAATTATTATTTGCGTAGATAATGATTTTGAAAGTGATTTAATTTCATTTCTTATTTTGAAAAAAAATAAGCCAAGCATATAAAAACCAAAAAAATGTATAAAAGAGTATATGGGATTTGAATTGAGTGTTGGTCTAGATGAAAAAATAGAAATAATAATTCCTGCTGCCGCTGTTAATAATAATATTAAAGTATTTTTTTGGGTTAAATTGAGAAAAACAGGGGATGCCAAGAAAAAAATCGCAATCATGGGAGTAAACCACATGGGGCCATTTACTAAGCCTCCTACTAATAATGACCAGGCTATGTATTTTTCAGTGGAAATTTCATAAATCTGTGGCTGATGAAAATAGATGCCTGCTAAAATGCAGGGGGCGGAAATTATCAAGTATGGAGTGATGACAAATTTAATTTTTTTCTTTAAATATTTAAAATAAGAAAAATTCTCATTCGACTCTACTTGAAAAAATAAATATCCAGAAATGAATAGAAACCAAGTCGTAGCATCTGTGAGGAAAAAATTCAAAGAATTATTAAGTAGTGATAAGTTCACTAAATGGGATAGTATGACAAATAATATTGATATTGCTCGGAAATTATCTGCAGAATAACTGAAGTCTCTTTTATGCATTGATATAGATTTTAAAAGTCGGCAATTGTAATGTACCATAAAAATAGTGCATTACTCTAATTTGAATATCCTACTGGACGGCTGTTTTGAGTAGTTTGGCTACTCTTCATTGCCAAGATAGCCTGCGCAATCATAATGAAACTGACTTCCTTGTAAGCTCAGGGCTTATGTCAGGATTATTTCCACTTTATCGATTTAAGCCGAAGACTCGGTCGCGCCTGCTGTGCTTTCACAAGCCCTATGGTGTGCTGAGTCAGTTCACGCCCGAGGGCAAATGGCAGGGCCTGAAAGACTGGATTGATGTGCCCGGAGTCTATGTGGCAGGCCGCCTGGATGCCGATAGCGAAGGCCTGCTGCTGCTGACCAATGATGGCCAGTTGCAGGCCCGCATTGCCGACCCGCGCCACAAGATGGAAAAAACTTACTGGGTGCAGGTGGAGGGTATCCCCGACGAGGCCGCGCTGCAGCGCCTGCGCGACGGGGTGGAGCTCAACGATGGCAAGACCCTGCCCGCCAGAGCGCGCCTGATAGCGCCGCAACCCGCCATGTGGCCGCGCAACCCGCCGATTCGTGTGCGCCAGAACATTCCCGACTGCTGGATTGAACTCATCATCCGCGAAGGCAAAAACCGCCAGGTGCGCCGCATGACGGCGGCGGTGGGCCACCCCACGCTGCGCCTGGTGCGTATGGCCGTCGGCCCGTATTCGATTGAAGGGCTGGAGCCGGGGCAGTGGGTGGATGTGCAGCCCGGCTGATGCAGTTAGCGCAATGTGTCCAGCTCGGACAAAGCGTCATCGTCATCTGGCAGCTCTAAGGCTTTCCAGCCCTGCAGCTTGAGCCAGTTGCTCTGTTTGGGGTTGAACCAGTTGCTTTCCAGCTGCACGGGCTGCAGCTGGCCTTTGAGCTGCTCCATCATGCTGCGCATGGCGGAAGCCTTGGTGTGCACGCAGCTTTGCATTTGCGCCATCAGATCGCGGCCCTGGCTCAGAAAGCGGCTTTTCGCCAGTTTCTCGCGCGAGGGCTGGCATTGCGCATAGGCCAGCAGCATGGGGTCGGGCATGTCGCCTTGCGCCACCATGTTGATGGCTTCTACATGCTGGTTGAGCTGCATCTCGGGCATCAGGCCCGCAAGCTGAATTTCCAGTGCACCATCATGAAAGCGGTAGCGGGTGGGAACGGCGGCCCGCAAGGTATAGCTGCTGCCACCGCGTGATTGGGCGTGGTAGCTGATGACGCGGCTGCCTTGTTGCATCAGCGGCTCGACCAGCGCCAGTGCGGCAGCGCGGGTTGCCTCGTCATCAGTCTTGAGAGTCATGCGCAGCTGGGTGCTGGGGTAGCCGCGCCACGCCTCGCGCCAGGCCATCCAGCCTGCAGTGTTGGGCGCAAAAAAGATCAGCACGACGATGGCGAGCATGGGCAGAAGCGACGCTGTCAGTGACCAGATGGCCTTGGTGTTGGCCGCCTCCTGGGGCTGCTGGCCCACGCTGATGAGGTTGCCAATCAGCCGGATCAGGGTGCCCAGCGCAACCCAGAATGCAGCGCCAATGCCCAGCGAAAGTTGCTCGGCCGAGAACATGCTCACTGGCAGATGGATGAGCGTCGCCAGCATGGCGATGCAGCCCAGCCAGATGACCAGAGCAGAGAGCAGATAGAACAAGGCTGGTGGCTGCAGCAGCTCTTGCTCCAGATCCAGCGCGGGGTTTTGTGCCAGTGCTTTTTTCAGCTGTCTGCGCCGCCACAGGTTCAACACCAGCCACAGCAGCGCGCTGGTGGTCAGGCCCGCGAGTATGGAGATCAGCACGGCGGAGAAGGCCCAGAGCATCAGCAGCCCTACGAACAACATCAGCACGCCTGCCACTGCACTCATTCTTTTCGACCTCTCTATTGAATTGATAGCTGGCAGCGTTTGCTGGACCAAGGTTAGACGTTGTTTTTACCGCAAAAATAAAAACGCGCTTGCTGCAAAAGCAGGCAAGCGCGCCGGGTTTTGTGAGTAGCGCTTTATGAGCAGTTCTTGCTGCTCTTGGAGGCGTGGGCACCGGCTGCCTTGGCATCGGCTGCGCTCATGAACTTGCCGCTCTTGGTCTTGCCGTAATAGCGGTCGCCCTGGCAGTGATAGACCTTGGTTTCCTCATTCACCCAGACCTGGCCGGGGCCGCCAGCGGCGGCACCTGCTGCACCGGCGGCGGGCGCTGCAGCTGCTGCAGGCTTGGCTGGAGTTGCGGGTGCGGCAGCGGGGGCTGCTGCGGGTGTGGGGCTGGTGGTCAGCTTGGCGGTGGCGTCTTTGTCGATGCCTTTATGGCCTTTGCAAGTGCCCTGAGAGCTGGCGGCGCTGACGCTGGTGCCGTCCTTGCACACAAAGGTCTGCATGGCTGCTGCTGCGGGTGCAGCGGCGGGCGCGGGTGCTGCTTTGGCCGCTGGAGTTGCCGCGGCAGGTGCAGCCGCAGGGGGTTGGGCAAAGCTGGCAAACGCCCCGCTGACCAGGGCGGAAGTCAGCAAGACTTTCCATGTATTGCGCATAAAGACACTCCCAGAGGGTTGGCATCACAAACAGTGTGATGCGGCACATGCTGCTACGGCGGCAGGCAATCTGCAATAGGCAAGTGTCAACATCTGTTGCCGCCTGGGACTTCAGTCTTTTTTAAGCTGAGCGCAGCTCAGGTGCCGCTGACATAGGGGTTCATCTTGCGCTCGCGGCCAAAGCTGCTCTCAGGCCCGTGGCCGGGGATGAACACCGTCTGATCGCCCATGGGCCACAGGCGCTGCACGATGGAGTCAATCAGCTGCTGGTGGTTGCCCTGGGGGAAGTCTGTGCGGCCAATGCTGCCCGCAAACAGCACATCGCCCACAAAGGCGCGGTCAATCTGCGGCGCGTGAAACACCACATGGCCAGGCGTGTGGCCGGGGCAGTGGCGCACGTTCAGCGTTTCCTTGCCGATAGTTACTGTATCGCCGTCGTGCAGCCAGCGGGTGGGCACAAAAGGGTCGGAGTGCGGAAAATTGAACATCGCGCCCTGCTGGGGCAGGCCGTCAATCCAGAACTGGTCGCCCTCATGCGGGCCGATGATGGGCAGCTCGTACTTGGCGGCCAGTTCGCTGGTGCCGCCAGCATGGTCGATGTGGGCGTGGGTAATCCAGATGGCCTTGAGATTCAGGCCCAGACGTTCGACTTCCCATTCAATCTGCTCCAGATCGCCGCCGGGGTCGATGACGGCGGCATCCATGGTCTGGTCGCACCAGACCAGAGAGCAGTTTTGTTGGAAGGCGGTAACGGGGACGGTGTGATATTGCAACATGGGTGACTTGTATTTTTTGGGCGTTTGCGTAGTCTCGCGGGGCGCGAACCCCGCAAGCATGACACGGCAAGGCTCAGGCATCAAAAATGCCCGCCCAGTTTCTGGAGTCATACCCCATTTGAGCTAGCATAGATGCAAGTGCCCCATTTTGGTGCGGGCTGCTACAACGTATTTGTGCTGCAAGGCAGCGGGCATTCGCTTCATCGGAAGCGGCCCGACACAGTTTCAAGATCGTTCAGGCCGTGCCAATGCCCGTGTGAAGCACTTTCCTCCCGCAGGAGGAATGGCTGGGGGCGAGTCGGCCTGGAGAGAACCCATTTTTAAACTCCAGGAGACTTGTCTCATGTCCAGCAACCCCCAACCCGTGCAGCCCAGCAGTGGTGCACAGCGCATAGGCGTGCTGCGGGAAACCTTCCCGCTCGAAAAACGCGTGGCCACCGTGCCCGAAGTGGTTGAAAAGCTCATCAAGCTGGGCTTTAGCGTCTGCATCGAATCCGGCGCGGGCGCAGCCGCCAACTTCAGCGATGACAGCTACCGCGCCGCTGGTGCCGAGGTGCTGCCCGATGCCGCCGCCGTCTGGGCTG
This sequence comes from Comamonas fluminis, assembly GCF_019186805.1. Taxonomy (NCBI): domain Bacteria; kingdom Pseudomonadati; phylum Pseudomonadota; class Betaproteobacteria; order Burkholderiales; family Comamonadaceae; genus Comamonas; species Comamonas fluminis. The sequence goes on from NZ_CP066783.1 coordinate 209,418, forward strand.
CGGCGGATATCGTCTTCAAGGTGCGCCCGCCCACCCCGGAAGAAGTGGCGCTGATGCGTGAAGGCCAGGTGCTGATCGACTTCATCTGGCCCGCGCAGAACCCCGATCTGATGCAGCAACTGGCCGCCAAGAAGGTGACGGTGCTGGCCATTGATTCGCTGCCTCGTACGCTTTCACGTGCGCAGAAGATGGATGCACTGACCTCAATGGCCGGTGTCTCTGGCTACCGCGCGGTGATTGAGGCGGCCAACGCCTTTGGCCGTTACTTCAACGGCCAGATCACGGCTGCAGGCAAGGTGCCTCCGGCCAAGGTGTTTATCGCTGGCGCTGGCGTGGCCGGTCTGTCGGCCATTGGCACGGCAGCCAATCTGGGCGCCATTGTGCGCGCCAACGATACGCGGGCTGAGGTGGCCGATCAGGTCGTGTCGCTGGGCGGTGAATTCGTCAAGGTCGATTACGAAGAGGACGGCGCGGGCGGCGGCGGCTACGCCAAGGTGATGAGCGAGGGCTTTCAGGCTGCGCAGCGCCAGATGTACGCGCAGCAGGCCAAGGATGTGGACATCATCATCACCACCGCGCTGATCCCCGGCAAACCCGCGCCCAAGCTGATTACGGCGGAGATGGTCGAATCCATGAAGCCCGGCAGCGTGATCGTGGACATGGCGGCCGAGCAAGGCGGCAACTGCGAGCTGACCGTGCCCAACGAAGCCGTGGTGCGCCATGGCGTCACCATCATTGGCTACACCGATCTGGCATCACGCCTGGCCAAGCAATCGTCCACCCTGTACGCCAACAACCTGCTGCGCCTGACTGAAGAGCTGTGCAAGGCCAAGGACGGCGTGGCTGTGGTGAACATGGAAGACGACGCCATCCGTGGCCTGACGGTGGTGAAGAACGGTGAAATCACCTGGCCCGCACCGCCCATCGCGCAGGCGCCCAAGCCCGCTGCCAAGCCCGCCGAAGCGCCTGTGGCGCAGAAAAAGGGCGGCCACGGCCATGGCTCTTCCGGACCGCTGCCCGCCAAGACGCTAGCCATCATCTTCGCTGTGGCAGCGGTGGCCTTCTGGTTCATCGGTGCTTATGCGCCTGCGGCCTTCCTGGGCCACTTCACCGTCTTCGTGCTGGCCTGCTTCATCGGCTACATGGTGGTGTGGAACGTGACGCCTGCGCTGCACACGCCGCTGATGAGCGTGACCAACGCCATCTCCTCCATCATCGCCATTGGCGCGCTGGTGCAGATTGCGCCGCCTGGCACGGTGGGTACGGGTCGCCCTGATGAGCTGATTCGCTGGCTGGCCTTTGCTGCGGTGGTGCTGACGGCTATCAATATGTTTGGCGGATTCGCAGTGACCCGTCGCATGCTGGCGATGTTCCAGAAATAAGAAGAACGAGAAAAGAGAGAAACAACCATGTCCCAAAGTCTCGCAACGGTGGCCTACCTGGGCGCCGCTATTTTGTTCATTCTCAGCCTGGGTGGCCTGTCCAACCCTGAAACCTCACGCCGCGGCAATCTGTTCGGCATGGTCGGCATGGCGCTGGCCGTGGTCGCTACCGTGTTCGGCCCGCGCGTAGGCCCCACCGGCATGGCCTGGATCGTGGGTGCGCTGGTCGTGGGTGGCGGCATTGGCCTGTATGCGGCCAAGGTCGTCAAGATGACGCAGATGCCCGAGCTGGTTGCGCTGATGCACAGCCTGGTCGGTCTGGCGGCCTGCCTGGTGGGTTTTGCCAGCTATGTGGATACTTCCATTCAGCTGAGCGGCGCAGAAAAAGCCATTCACGAGGTGGAAATCTATGTGGGCATTCTGATCGGTGCCGTCACCTTCTCCGGCTCGCTGATCGCTTTTGGCAAGCTCAACGGCAAGATCGGCGGCAAGCCGCTGCTGCTGCCCGGCCGCCACTGGCTCAACCTCGTCGCATTGCTGGTAGTCATCTGGTTTGGCCGCGAGTTTTTGCGTGCTGAAACCATTGCCGACGGCATGCTGCCCCTGATCGTGATGACGGTGATCGCGCTGCTGTTCGGTATCCACATGGTCATGGCCATTGGCGGTGCGGACATGCCCGTGGTGGTGTCCATGCTCAACAGCTACTCCGGCTGGGCGGCTGCTGCCACCGGTTTCATGCTGGGCAATGACTTGCTGATCGTCACCGGTGCGCTGGTGGGCTCGTCCGGCGCCATCCTGAGCTACATCATGTGCAACGCCATGAACCGCAACTTCATCAGCGTGATTGCGGGTGGCTTTGGCTCCGGCGCACCAGCCAAAAAGAGTGGTGATGCAGCGGCGGCCGAACCGCAAGGCGAAGTCGTGCCCGTGAGCGCGGCTGAGACGGCCGAGATGCTGCGCGATGCCAAGAGCGTCATCATCGTGCCCGGCTACGGCATGGCCGTGGCCCAGGCCCAGCACACAGTCAACGAAATCACGCGCACCCTGCGTGACAAGGGCGTGCAGGTGCGCTTTGCCATCCACCCCGTGGCGGGCCGCATGCCTGGCCACATGAACGTGCTGCTGGCCGAAGCCAAGGTGCCTTACGACATCGTGATGGAGATGGACGAGATTAACGACGACTTCCCCGATACCGATGTCGCCATCGTCATCGGCGCCAACGACATCGTGAACCCTGCTGCGCAGGACGACCCCACCAGCCCCATCGCCGGCATGCCGGTGCTGGAAGTGTGGAAGGCCAAAACGTCTATCGTGATGAAGCGTTCCATGGCATCGGGCTACGCCGGTGTGGACAACCCGCTGTTCTACAAAGAAAACAACCGCATGCTGTTTGGTGATGCCAAGAAGATGCTGGATGAAGTATTGGGCGCCCTGAAGGGCTGATACCCCCTGAGGCGCTTTGCGCCTGGGCGGCCCCGCCTTCCCCCTCTCTCGCTTTGCTCTGCAGTGCGGGAAGGGGACGACAACACCGCTACGGGGCAGCGGGGCCGCCTAGGCCCTTGCTGGCTGTCTCTGGGTTGGGTTCTGCTTGTTTCGAACGCCTGTGGCTATGCCGCAGGCGTTTTGTTTTTTACAGATGCTGAACTGCGATATCGCCCAGCAGCAAGGCGGCAATCAACAGCATCAGCGTGCCGGACAGGCGCGACACAGCCAGCGCGGCTGCGGGGCGCGATCTCAGCACGCTTTGCGAACTCCAGCCCACGCCGTAATAGACAAAGCAGCAACTGGCTGCATGCACAGCGCCCAGCGCCATGATTTGCGCAAACACGGGCCAGGGTGCGGCGGGGCGCACAAACTGGGGCAGCAGGGCCAGCAGTAGCAGCAATAGCTTCGGGTTGAGCCCGCTGACGCTGGCTCCCTTGACGGCCCAGCGCCAGGGCCGCTCCTGCATGCTCTGCGCATGGGCAGATTCGGCACTGACCACAGAGGGATGGCGCAGCATGGCCACACCCAGCCAGGCCAGATAGGCGGCGCCAGCAATGGTCAGCAGCGTCAGCAGCATGGGGTACTGCTCCACCAGTGAACCCACGCCTGCCGCCACGGCCAGTGTGGCCAGCAGTGCACCGCAGGCCAGACCCACCACGGAGGGAAGCACAAAGGGGCGACCGCGCAGGCCCGCAGAAATCACATAGGCCCAGTCGGCCCCGGGGGTGATAACCAGCAAAAATGAAACCGCCCAGAAGGCGGTGAGGGCGGCGAATGACACAGTCTTCTCTTTCCTGCAGCAATGCAGAGAGAATATGAAGAATTCAGGGGAATGTGCTTCCAATATTCGCCCTGAAAATGCAGATCTGTGGAAGAAAGCACCTGATGAATTCGCTGGATAGAAAAATTCTTGCTGCGCTGGAGAACGATGGCCGCCTGACGGTGACCGAGCTGGCAGAGCAGGTGGGCCTGAGCCTCTCGCCTTGCCACCGCCGTGTGCGGGCGCTGGAAGAGTCGGGTGTGATTCGCGGCTACCGCGCCGAGCTGGACTCGGCGGCGCTGGGGCTGGATTTTTCCTCGCTGGTGTTTGTCACGCTCAAGGACAGCAAGTCCGTGCCCGCATTTGAGGAAGCCGTGGCTTTGCTAGACAACGTGATTCAGGCCCAGCGCCTGTTTGGCGACCCCGACTACCTGCTGCAGGTGGTGGTGCGCGATTTGCCTGCCTATCAGCGTCTGTACGATGAGCACCTGACGCAATTGCCGGGCGTGCTGCGCATGACTTCCACGCTGGTGATGAAGCATGTGGTGGTGAACCGGCCGCTGACTTCTGCGATGGAATAGCCCATGAAAAAGCGCCGGTGACTTGCATCACCGGCGCTGTAAGCACGTTCCAAATTCTCAGGTTTGCTCTTGATTTAAAAGCTGCAAGCGCTTGTTGTTCAATGTTTTCAAGTCAATAAGATCATAAAAACCATTAAAAACAAGCGCTACCAGCTCCTGAATCAGAAGCAGATGAGATTAAGAGCCCAGCTTGAGCGAGCCCTTCATTAGAGCCGCGTGGCCGGGAAAGGAGCAGAAGAAGGCGTAGTCGGTGCCAGCCTTGAGCTTGCTCACGTCGAGGTCGAACTTGGTGGTTTCACCGCCGCCAATGACCTTGGAATGCGCCAGAGCGCGCGCGTCGCCAGCCTTCACGTATTCGGCAGCAGCGCCTGCGGCCATGCCGTCGGTGATCACGCCTTGCATGTCAGCGGCAGTGCTGACCACGATGTTGTGGCCCATGGCGGTCTTGGGCAGCTTGCCCACGTGCTTCAGCGTCACGCTGAACTTCTTGCAGGACTTGGGTACGTCGATGTTCTTGACGTTGAACTGCATGGCATCGTTGCTCTCCACAACGGCTTCGCAGCCTGCGGCCATGGCGGGCGCGCTCAGAGCGCCAATTGCACACAGGGCCAGAGTGCTCAGGATCTTCTTCACTGGTTATTCCTTTTCCTAAAAGCAAAACGGGAGTCGGTGTGGCGCGGGCGCCATCCAGATTCCGCAATTCATTTTTTCGGCAATCCTGCGCAACCGGCTCAGTACAACTCATGCTCGCATGGGTTGTACTGTTGCACCTTGCGGTAAAGCAAGATGACGAGCATGCACTCTCGGCGGCGCTGGCCTGCAGCGCCTCAGAACGCCATGATCAGAGTGTCATGTCGTAACCAATGGTGATGGGCGCGTGGTCCGAGAACTTCTCGCCCTTGTAGATGGATTCCGTGCGGGCAAGGGCCGCAATCGCTGGCGTGGCCAGGTGGTAGTCCAGACGCCACCCCACGTTGTTCGCATAGGCCTGGCCCCGGTTGCTCCACCATGTATAGCAGGCATCCGTTGTCTCTGGCTGTAACTGGCGGTACACGTCAACCAAGCCACCGGTGATTTCAGTCTTGTGCAACAACTTTGTCATCCAGTCGCGTTCTTCGGGCAAGAAGCCGCTGTTTTTCTGGTTGCCACGCCAGTTTTTCAGGTCTTCCTTCTGGTGGGCGATATTGATGTCGCCACACAGCACAAAGTCGCGCTCGGCTTTGAGGCGCATCAGATGCGTGTGCATCTTGGCCAGAAAGCGGAACTTGGCCTCCTGGCGCAATTCGCCCGAGCTGCCGCTGGGAAAGTAGGCGCTGATAATCGAAAACTTGCGGCTGGGCGTATCAAAGCGCAACTCTACATAGCGGCCTTCGGCATCGAACTCCTCGGTGTCAAAGCCCACAATCACGTCTGAGGGCTCGTGGCGCGTGTAGACGCCCACGCCGGAATAGCCTTTTTTTTCAGCAAACTGGAAGTGCCCTTTCAGACCGGCCAACACCTCGAAACGCCCGGCCATATCCGAAGCCTGGGCCTTGATTTCCTGGACGCAAATACAATCCGGCGCAGTAGCTGCTATCCAGGCTTCGGCGCCTTTGGTGGTGGCAGAGCGGATACCGTTGAGGTTGAGGCTGGTTAATTTGAACAAGGATGAATCCATGGTGGTAGATAAGCAGCCAATGGACGGTGCAGACCGTCTGGCGCAGGAATTTGTGCAGTTTGCCGTCGATGCAGGTGTGCTGCGTTTTGGCGAATTCAAGACCAAGGCCGGGCGCCTGAGCCCGTACTTCTTCAATGCAGGCCTGTTCGACGACGGCGCCAAGATGGCACGTCTGGCTGAATTCTATGCAAAAGCCATTCTGGCCAGCGGCATGGAGTTTGATATGGTCTTTGGCCCTGCGTACAAGGGCATTCCTCTGGCTGCTACCGTGGCTGTGGAGCTGGCCCGCGCTGGCAAGAACGTGCCCTTTGCTTACAACCGCAAGGAAGCCAAGGACCACGGCGAAGGCGGCACCCTGGTGGGTGCGCCGCTGAAGGGCCGCGTGCTCATCATTGACGATGTGATGTCGGCTGGCACGGCGGCGCGTGAGTCGATTGCCATCATCAAGGCTGCAGGTGCCGAACCCCACGCAGTGGCGATTGCACTGGACCGCCAGGAGATGGCGACCGAAAATGGTCAGGATGTTCCCCACAGCGCTGTGCAATATGTGCGCAACCAGCTGGGCATGCAGGTTTGCGCGATTGCAAAGCTGGCAGACTTGTTGCTTTATCTTGAGCAGCAAGGCGGCGATGCAGGCCGCGAGCATCACGAACGCGTGCTGGCCTATCGTCAGCGCTACGGTGTCGAAGACAAGGAATAAACAGATCCATGAATCAGGCGCGGCAGGCAAAAATGGGTGGCTTCTTGGTGGTGGCAGTCTGGGCAGGCACAGCGCTGGCCCAGGCGCCCGCTGGCTCGGGCTCCATCTACACCTGTACGGACGCCAATGGTCGGCGCATTACCGCCGACCGCCCCATCGCCACCTGCGTGGACCGCGAGCAGCGCGTGCTGGGCAATACCGGCGTGGAGCTGCGCCGTGTGGCCCCCACGCAGACCGAGCAGGAGCGCAACGCCTATGAGGCGCGCCGCCGTCAGGAGCTGGCCGATCAGGCCCGGCTGCGCGAAGAGCGTTCACGCGACAAGGCCATGCTGCTGCGCTACCCCAACCAGGCCAGTCACGACGCGGCGCGCAATGAGGCGCTGAGCCAGAGCACGGACGTCAGCGCCGTGGCCCAGATGCGACTGGGCGAGCTGAAACAGCGCCGCAAAAAAATCGATACCGAGCTGGAGTTCTACCAGGGCAACCCTGCCAAGGCGCCGGCCAGTCTGCGCCGCCAGATCAAGGACAACACCGAATCGCAGGAAGAGCAGCAGCGCTTCATCCAGCAGCAGGAAGAAGAGCAGCAGCGCATCAATCAGCGTTTTGATGCAGAGCTGCAGCAGCTGCGCAAGCTCTGGGGCCAGACGGCAGCCAATCCGGCGCGCTGAAAGCCTTATTCAGACAGCCTGTGCAGGCCCATCACGCGCCCCAGCAGCAAGGCCGCGACCCAGGCAATGGCGCCCACGATCAGCGGAATCTGCGTCAACAGCGATGACTGTGCCAGCAGCATCAAGGCATCGGCACCCCACAGCGTGGCATAGCCCTTGAACAGGCCATAGGCCAGCCACAGCAGCAAGCCCGCCGTAGCCAGTGCCGCCATATTGCGTGCGGCGCGGCCATCGCGGTGTGCGGCAGAAATGCGCAGCGCCCTGCGCCATAGCCAGGCCACCGCAGCCAGCACCAGCAGCACACAGGCGCCCACAGACAGCGGCAGCCACAGCGAAAAAGGAATCATGGACATGGCGCGGCACTTTAGCCCAGACATGAAAAAACCCACCGAAGTGGGTTTCTGGCTGAGGCGGTCTGAATCAGCTGGCCTTCCACACGCCTGCGCTGACGCTGTGTACGCCCAGCACGGCTGCATGGCGCTGCAGCAGCTCTTCAAAGGTTTTGCTGGATTCGCTGCTGGCGGCGGCGCCTTCGTATTCGGTGGCAACCTGCCCAGCGGTGAAGGAATGCGGGCCAAAGCGCTGCACGATGTTGCGCAGCTTGTCGAGGTTGGGGGTGAACACGGCGTTCATGACAACTCCTTTCAGGCAATCAAGAGGGCATGCATCACAGTGTAGTGCCCGGCGCGTGATGGGCAAGAGGCCGATTCTCTAGGAGTTGATGCTCAGCAAGGTGCGAATCACGTCTGAGCGTGTGATGACGCCCACCAGCAAGGGGCCGCGCTGCACGGCGATGAACTGCACGGTATGGGAAGCCAGCTCGTGCAGCAACTCGCCCACGGGCGTGGATTCCTGCACGCACAGCTCGGGCTCGCGCATCAGATCCCGCGCAACAGCCTGGGGGCTGCGCTGACTGGATGGCTTGCGCAGGCGCTGCCACAGGCTTTTTTGCTGCTGGTCGCGGTGGCCTTGCCACAGCCAGTCAAACAGGTCGGCGCGTAGCACGCGACCTGTGAGCTGGCCTTTGTCATCCACCACGGGCAGGCTTTTGATGAGATGGCTGTGAAACAGGTCGGCCACGGCTTCCAGCGAAGTCTGGGCGGTAATGGTCAGCAACTGGGACGACATGACCTGGCCGCAGGTGATGGACGCAAAGCGGCGCTGGATGGCTTCTTCCTCAGCGGCGGCCAGCAGGGCGCCCAGGTCATCGGGCGTGAGGTTGTAGGACTGGTCAAAGCGCGTGAGCAAGGTCTGCAAATCGCCTTGCGACAGCGCCAGCTTGCTGCCCTTGGGCGAAGTGGAAGCGACTGCTGCTGGCGCTGCTGCCGGGCGGTGCAGATAGGCGCGGCCTGTGGCGCGGTGAAACAGCACACCGGCCAGCACCAGGCAGGCGGTCATGACCGCCATGGGCACCAGCAGCAGCCAGCCCAGGGGCAACAGGCTGGGCGCAGACAGCACCGTCAGCAGGGCCACAGCGCCGCCGGGCGGGTGCAGGGCGCGGCAGGCCAGCATGAGGGCGATGGCACCACCCACGGCCAGCGCTGCACTCAGGGGCAGCGGCATGGTGGGCGCCAGATGCAGCAGGGTCAGCGTCCAAAGGGCAGACAGTGTGTTGCCCACCACGCAGTTCCAGGGCTGCGCCAGCGGGCTGCTGGGCACGGCAAACACCAGCACAGCGGTGGCGCCCAGTGGTGCAAAGAGAAACAGCAGGCCGGTGTGGGCAAACCGGTCGGCCCAGGCCAGCAGGCCGACGATGGCCATGCCAAGGCCCGCCCCAAGGGCAGCACGCAGTAGTTCGCGGCGCGCGGGGCGGGTGCTGACAGGGCCTAGCCGCTGCCACAGGGCTTGCAAAGCAGTCATGAATCTAAATTGATAGCGCCATGCGCATTGTTTTATTAGGCTTTATGGCATTTTCAATAAAAAAGCCCCACCGGGTTGTCGATGGGGCTTTGTGCGCTGTGCTGAATGGAATCAGGCGTTTTTCAGAGCGCCTGCGCTCAGCACTTCGGCCAGAGGCTTGCGATCGGTGGGCACTTCACGCTCGCGCAGGTCATCGGGCAGGGTGGATGCGTCGGCGCGCTGGCCCACGGCAATCACGATCTCGGGCACCAGGTGCGCGGGCAAGCCCAGCACCTTGCTGGCTTCTTCGGCCGAGAAGCCACCCATGGCGTGCGTGGCCAGACCCATGGCATGGGCCTGCAGCGCCAGATAGCCCCAGGCGCAGCCTGCGTCAAAGCTGTGCTTGCCGGGGGAGGCTTCGGTATCGGACACCAGCACGATCAGCGCGCCAGCATTCAGGCACCAGCGGCGGTTGAATTCATTGGGAATCTGCGAAAAAGCTTCCCAGTTCGCATCGCCGCGCAGTGCATAGGCAAAGTGCCAGGGCTGCTTGTTGCTGGCCGAGGGGGCCCAGCGGGCGGCGTCCACCAGTTGCTCGATCTGGGCGGTGCTCAAGGCTTCGGGCACAAAGGCGCGGGGCGACATGCGCTGCAGAAACTGGGGCTGGATGGCTGTAGTGGTGGTTCTGGTGGTCATCATGAAATCCTGCAAACAAAAAGGCCCGGCCTGCAGTGGGCAAGCCGGGCCTGAAACGATAGCGCAAGCGGAGCGAGGCTATCGTTCGTACGGGTTTCAGGGCTTGGGGTTGTGGCCCGCCTGCTGGCTCATGGTGCGCATATGGCGCTCCATGCGAATCATCACCAGCACCATGACCACCATGACCAGGCAGGACACCAGCATGGTCAGGAAAGCGGTTTCCACGCTGGTGAAGTCCCACTTCTCTTCATCCGGGTTCTCGCCGCGCATGGTCTGCGCCGTGCGGTCAAAGGCCATGGTGTAGTTGGTTAGCAAGGTCGTGACGATCTGCGAAGCCGATTGCTGCTGCAGCTTGGCGCTGAGCTTTTCATTGGCCAGCACTTGCTGCAGGCCTGCAGGCAGGCCCTTGATGTAGGCGGCGTAAGAGCCTTCACCATGCTCCATCTCGGCCATCTGGGCGCGGTCATTGATTTCGGATGCCAGATTGACCGGGTCGTTCAGCATTTCGTCTTCGCTGGCACTGGCGGCTTCGGCGGCGGCCTCGGCTGCTGCCTCCGCGGCTGCGCGGGCCATCTTGTCTTCACGCGTCAGATTGATGCGGCGGGCTGTCCAGGCGGCATCTACAGCGGCAGCGGCTTCGTCCGCGGCTTCCTTGTCGCAGCAGGAGTTTTCGCGGGCCTCGCGCATCTTGGTCTGACGGGCTACTTCGTCAGCCGAGGGAATGGCATCGCCCTTGAGCAGCGGGTGAATGGGCTCCAGACCCTGGCCGCTGTTTTCCTTTTCGATGCGCTTGCGGGCGGCTGTGTCCTTGTAGATAAAGCCGCGCAGCAGGCCATCGGCCTGCTGGAAGGAGGGGCGCAGCTCTGGGCTGGCCAGACGCTTTTCAATGGCGACCTGGCTGGACATGCCATTCAGATCGCGCCCGGTTTCCTCTTCCATGAACTTCAGATCCAGCTTGGCATCTTTCCAGTCCAGCGGCGTCTGGGGGGTGAAGGCCGAGACGGCATCTGGCTTCTTGGGCTTGAAGTGGTTCCAGCCCCAGGTGGCCATGCCGATCAGGGCAAAGATCGTGAACGCGAGCAAAACAAGGCGCACGATGAAGACCATCACGTCTTCGATGCGGCGAAAAATAGTGAACATGCAGCCAATCCTTTGAAAAAATGAGTCAGAAACAGCGCTTCAAGCTATGAAATTCGCAGCATCCGATGCGAAGGCATTCTAGAAAACGAAAGCATGGGTCTTAGTTTTTTACAAATTGGAAACGACTTCTGGTAGGCACTTGCTTCGCACGAATGGCCGGGTGCGTCGCACTTTGGTGACCGGTCTGGCGTTGAAGCATCCCGGCATCGCAGCGCAAATGCAACAGATTGAACCCAGAGTTCGTAGCGAAATACCCAATTCGCTTTAATAGGGTATTCACTGATCGGAGGGTAGGCACATGGCCAAGACATCGCTGGACAAGTCGAAGATCAAATTTCTGCTGCTGGAGGGCATTCACCCCTCGGCGCTGAAAGTGCTGCATGACGCGGGCTACACCAATGTAGAAGCGCTGAGCGGCGCGCTGGAGGGCGAGGAGCTGAAGGCAAAGATTGCCGATGCGCACTTTGTCGGTATCCGCTCGCGCACGCAGCTGACCGAGGAAGTGTTTGCCGCCGCGCACAAGCTGGTGGCCGTGGGCTGCTTTTGCATTGGCACCAATCAGGTCAATCTGAACGCTGCGCGTGAGCGCGGCATTGTGGTGTTCAACGCGCCCTTCTCCAACACCCGTTCTGTGGCCGAGCTGGTGCTGGGCGAGGCGATTTTGCTGCTGCGTGGCATTCCCGAAAAGAACGCCGTGGCCCACCGCGGTGGCTGGAAGAAAAGCGCCGACAACTCCTTCGAGATTCGCGGCAAGACGCTGGGCATTGTGGGCTACGGCTCCATCGGCACCCAGCTGTCGGTGCTGGCCGAAGGTCTGGGCATGAAGGTCATCTTCCACGACGTGGTGACCAAGCTGCCCCTGGGCAATGCGCACCAAAGCGTGGGCTTGAACGCGCTGCTGGCGCAGGCCGATATCGTGACGCTGCATGTGCCCGAGCTGGCTTCCACCCACGGCATGATGGGGGCAGAGCAGATCGCGGCCATGAAGCAGGGCAGCATCCTCATCAACGCATCGCGCGGCACGGTGGTGGATATTGATGCGCTGGCCGAAGCCCTGAAAAGCGGCAAGCTGCTGGGCGCCGCCATTGACGTGTTCCCGGTCGAGCCCAAGAGCAACAAGGACGAGTTCCTGTCGCCCCTGCGCGGCATGGACAACGTGATCCTCACGCCGCACATCGGCGGCTCCACCATGGAAGCCCAGGCCAATATCGGCCTGGAAGTGGCGGAAAAGCTGGTCAAGTACAGCGACAACGGCACGACCACCTCGGCCGTGAACTTCCCCGAAGTGGCGCTGCCCGAGCACCCCGGTCACAACCGTATCCTGCACGTGCACCACAACCGCCCGGGCATGCTGTCGGCCATCAACCAAGTGTTTGCCGACAACGGCATCAACGTGGCGGGCCAGTACCTGCGCACCGATGAAAAAGTGGGCTATGTGGTGATCGATATCGACGCGCAATCGTCGGCGCTGGCGCTGGAAAAGCTCTCGCAGATTCCCGGCACCATCCGCTGCCGCGTGCTGTTCTGAGGCAGGCGTAGCTGAAGCAAGAAAGGAGACCACCGGTCTCCTTTTTTCATAGCTGCCTGCGCTTTATCTATCTGGACTGCAGGGGAAAAAGACTTTATGCAACCGGCGGGCCAACCTGGGCCTGCAGCTGTTCGCGCAGTGCGCTGAAAAAGTCTGGCAGGGCATCGCTATTCTTCGGCACGATGATGAAAAGCTGGGGCTGCAGATATAGCAGCAGGCTGTGCTCGTTTTCGGCCCACTGAATGATGTGGCTCCACGGCAGGGTGCTCTCGGCCTGATCGGTACCGGTGCAGAGCTGCCCATCGCGCAGCGCAATGCAGTTGCTTTGCTGCAGCGCGGGCGAGCTGCGGTAGGTCTGCAGCAACCTTGGCAAGGTGCTGAAAGTCCAGCTCAGCCATGGCGCAAAAATGGCAATCAGCCCGGCCAGCAGCAGCCAGTAAGTGTGCTCGTAAAGGCTGCCCGCCACCACGGCAACGCCCAGCAGCAGGGTCAGTCCGCGCAGCAGTTTCTGGCCACGGCTGCGCAGGGAAACATGCAGGCGCTGCGCGGCAATGAACTGGGCCTCGGTCAGCGTGTACGGGAAGGCGGTCATCGCTGGCGGCGTGCAGGGCCAATGTGCTCAAGCAACTGCGCCCGCAGCGCGGTGACAAACTGGGATTGCGGGTCCGCCTCCTTGGGCACGATGATGAACAGGCGCGGCTGCAGGTACAGCAGCATGCTGTCTTCATCTTCGGCCCACTGGGTGATGTGTTTCCACGGCAGCACGCCTTGCCCGGTTTCGGACTGCAGGTGCATCTCGCCATTGCGCAGCTCTACATGGCTTTGCTGGTGCAAAGAGGGCGAGCGGCGGAAGATGCGCAGCAGCCGGGGCCGCATCAGGCGTTCAATGCCGCGCTGCACCAGGCGAGCCATGGCCGGGATGTAGAGCAGCAAAATGCTGCTGTAGATGAAGCCTGCGATGCTGAGCATGACATCGCTGTGGAACAGGCCTGTGCCAAGAATGGGCAGGCCCAGAATGCCCACCAGCGTAAAAATCCAGCGCACCCAGCGGGGGCGAAACGAGAAGTGCAGGCGCTGCGCGTTGCAGAACTGTTGCTCACTCAGTGAATAGGTCATCTGTGCCATGCGCACATGATAGGAAAGAGTGAGCGGCGGTTGAGGCTGGCAGGTTTTAGGGCCTGCTTACAGCCGCTGCAGGCAGGCTTGCACTTCCTCGGCATTCCAGGGCTTGCCAAACAGATAGCCCTGGCCCAGCTGGTAGCCGCAGTCTTTCAGAATGCTGCGCTGGGCCTCGGTTTCCACGCCTTCGGCCACCAGGTCCAGCTGCATGCTGGGGCCAAGACAGCCCACGGCTTTGACAATGGCGCGAATCGTGGATTCCTGCTCGATGCGCTGCACAAAGTCCTTGTCGATCTTCACGCAATCGACCGGGTAGTCGCGCAGATGGGCCAGAGAAGACTGGCCTGTGCCAAAGTCATCCAGCGCAATGCGCACGCCGTGCTGCTTGAGCAGTTTGAGCGCACGAATCACGTATTCAGAGCCGCGCTCGCCCAGCATGTGTTCGGTGACTTCCACCTCCACAAGATTGGCGGGCAGGTTCATATGCTCCATATGGCCAATCAGGCGCTCGGCATAGTCGTCGCGCAGAAACTCAACAGGCGCGGCGTTGATGGACACGGGCACGACCGGCAGGCCCGCACGGCGCCACTGGCGCAGGTGGGCCATGACCTTGGTGCGCATGACCTCGCCGATGCGCGATGCCAGCTCGTAATCATTGAAGGCCGCCCAGATGGAGTCCGGTGCATGCAGCTGGCCGTTGGCATCTTTCCAGCGCAGCAGCGCTTCAAAACCGGCAACTTTGCCGTCGTCCAGACGAACCTTGGGCTGGAAATAGGGCGTGATGGCATCGTCACGCAGAATCTGACGGGCGCGCTCCAGGTGGGTGGCGGCTGTTTCCGCCATCTCCAGCATGGCGATGTTGAACATGCGCACACCACCGCGGCCACCGGCCTTGAGGTCGTTGAGCGCGGTGTCGGCACTTTTCATCAGAGAGGCCGCATCGGCAGCATCCTGCGGATAGAGGGCGCAGCCAATGCTCATGCCCCCGTTGATGTGCTTGCCCGAGTAGGTGATGGGCGCCTCGATCTGGGCGCAGACCTGCTGCGCAAGGTCGGCCAGTTGCTGCGGGCTGTCGATGCGATCCACCACGATGGCAAATTCATCGCCGCCCAGCCGCGCCACGCTGGTGTGCGGGGGCAGCCATGCCTGCAGGCGGCGCGAAAGCACACGCAGCAGGTGGTCGCCAGCCGGGTGGCCCAGTGTGTCGTTGATATGTTTGAAATGGTCCAGATCCAGCAGCATCAGGCCCAGCATGCCGTGGCTGGATTCAGCGGCGCTCAGGGCCAGTTTCAGATGGTGATTGAAGCTGCGGCGGTTGGGCAGGCCCGTCAGCTCGTCGCTTTCGCTGCTGATGCGCAGACGCTTTTCCGCCTGACGCTGTGCCGTGACATCGCGTGAAACGCACAGAATATTGGCGACTTCGCCCCGGGTATTGAGCACGGGGGTCAGGATGTTGTCCCAGAACTGCGGCGGCAGGCCGGGAATGACACTCATGCCCGCAAAGCGTGCGTTATGCCCTTGCTGCGCCTGCTTGAGTGCGCGCTGCCCTTTGATGCGGATATCGGGGGGCAGCAGCGAAAGCCAGCGTTGGCCAAAGCCCGTATCCGGGTTCACGCCCAGCGCCTCGCAGCCGGACTTGTTCATATGGGCCAGCGTACCGTCGGGGTTCAGAATTTTGATGCAGTCCACACTGGCGTCCAGCATGTCTTTTTGCATGCCCAGACTGCGGTACAGGTCCTGCTGCGCCGTAATGCGGTCGTGGATATCCATGCCGCTGACATGCCAGTGGCCCTGATGGGGCTGCACCGCCAGCAAGGCCCATCGCCAGGTGCCGCTGTAGTGGCGCAGCCGATACTCCCCCTGAAAGCTCTGACCCGTCTGCAATGCCTGTTGCCAGAGCTTGGCGGCTGGCAACTCATCATCGGGGTGCAGGCAGCTCATCCAGTTGTCTGCGTTATGGCAGTGGGGCACATAGCGTTGCCAGGCCAGATTGCAGTGCAGGGGGTCGCCTTGCGCATCGGTAATCCAGATCATCTGGGGTAACGCATCAATAGCGTTCTGGTCGATGCGAGACAAGGCAGGAGCCACCCGGCCAAGCTCCAGCTTGGGCAAGGTGTCGCTGGGAGAGAGAATTGAAATCCCTCCAGGGCGGCGGTGGGTCGAGAAGCCCATGAAAAACTCCTAAGCACAGATCCTGCGAATTCACCTGAGATTAAAAGCTGTCACTTTCGTTGTCAGTCAGACATATTTGATACAAAGAAAAACTGTCGTAAATACGACATAAATATCAGTGACTCAGTGCCTGCGAGCCTCTCAAAAGGAGTAAGCATTAACCGTTGACGGCTTTGAAGACCGCATTGGCGGTTACGCTGCAGAAATCGTGATCTCTTCGGATGTAAAGCCATGAAACGTGGATTTTTTGTGACTGCCGAGCAGGACAGCAGTGATGAGCAACCGTACCGCCGCGGCAATTTCAGCTGCGTGTATGAGTGGCTGGAAGGCGTGGACAGCGTGCTGGCCCTGGTGGAGGAACTGGATGCGCTGAGACAGGCCGATGCGCAGCACCGCTACCTGTGCACGCTGGACGACATCAGTCAGTGCAGTTACACCTGCGGCCATGCCGGGCAGGATGACCGTCTGTATCTGGAAGAGCCGGACGATGACGATGAGAGCGACATCGACTGGGACGACCCGGCGCAGGAGGCCGCCTGGGAGCAGGCCTCGCTGCAGCACCGTGTTCAGCAACTGGGACGGCCCGAGCTGGCGCAAAGCTGGGATCAGGTCTGCGGCACGCTGAGCACGTCTGGCCTCGATGTGAAAGCGCTGCTGCAGGCCAACCACGAGCCCGATGCGCTGCTGGACGAGGTGGTCTATGTGCAGCGCATTCCGGTGGCGGGCGATGACCTCATGATCGCAGCGCAGCCCAATGGCTACTTCAGCGCTGACTGGGACACGTTTCAGAACCACGCCATCATTCGCCATCTGGCTACCCAGCACGGCTATCGTTTCTTTGGCATGGGTGCGAGCTGGATGGGTTTTGTGCGCCCCGCGCCGCCCAGTGCAAACCAGTGCGCGCAGCTGGTGGCCGATCTGAAAGACCTGTATGGCCGAAAGCGCGAAGAAGTCTTCGCCCACGCAGGCTGGGCCGAGCTGCAGCAACTGCTGCAAGGCCAGCGCCTGCTGATGCTGGGCTATGTGGAAAACATGGCGGAGTCGCTGGGGCTGGAGGATGAGGACTGAGGCACTTTCAAATTGATAGCTGACAGCGCTTGTATATCAAAGGCTTGAGACCTGAAATGGTTTGAATTGAAAGCAGGCGTGTGCCGGGCCGGATGTGCGCTGGTTACAAGGACTTACCGCACGTTGTCCCTGTGATACCGTGTTTTGGCGGGGTAAAAGCCGGGGCTGCGCTTAAGCTTGGGCATAAGTCCCTGTCCAAGCTGTGTTGCTGCATGCGCTTATTTCCCAACGATTCATCCCGGTCAACGGCAGCCCGCTGGTGGGTGCTGCTTTTGTTGATGCTGGCCGTGGCCGTGGTGCTGGCGGTCGGGCCACTGCGCCCCTTGCTTCGCTCTGCGGCCCCTGCGGTGTTTGAGCCGGATTGGGGGCATCTGCAGGGCAGCTCTGTGGTGGAAAACAGCGGCAAGATCAGCCTGATTCGGTTGCTGGAGAGTCAGGATGACAATGACCAGATCGTCTATCGCAGCGTGGTCACCGATGTGGCAACAGGCCAGAAGCTGGCTGAGCCGCAAGTCTTCACGCTCAGCCGTCACAGCCCCAATGACCGCGCCCAGATGCGCTATTTTTCGGACGGCAATCTGTACCTCACGCTGCGCAGCCGCATGTTGCTGCGCTATGACCCCGGGGCCATGCGTTTTGTGGACATCACACCGCAGCTGGTGCAGCGCTTTGAGGCCCAGCTAGGCGCGGGAGTGAGCAAGGTGCAACTCAAGTACAGAGACTGGCATGACGCGCTGGATGTCTATGGCGCCGATGGGCAGCGCTGGGCTGTGCACTGGCTGGCGGGCGAGATATGGCCCTATCAGGGGGAGAACCAGCAGTATTACCAGCAGGTGCAAACCTATACGCATACCCAGCGCTTTTACCGTTATCTGCCTGTGCTTGATAAGCGTGCCGGTGAGCTGCTGGTGCAGTATGAAGCGAAGGCGGAGCCCGGAAAGGCGCTGTTCTCCTTCGATGTTGAGTTGATTCCCGTGACGGCAACGGAGCCACTGCCCAAGAGCGTGGCATCCGGAAACATCGTGGAGGGCGGGCAGTACTGGGTGCGGCCTTACCGGGTTCAGGATCTGGGGCTGGTCAAAGTCTGGCCTGTTCAGCCGCAGGAGCGGCGCTTTCATGCCGAAGTGCTGGGCGAAAACAGCCAGCGCGTGCTGCTGGCCTACAGCAGCAGCCCCGTCAAAGAGGAAGGCCGCGTGTTGCAGCTGCTGGACAAGAGCAGCCAGCAGATTGTCTGGAGCCGCCCTGCCTCCCAGATTCCAGCGCTGGCTGCGGACCGCAACGGCGGCTCCTATGTCGTGGCCACCGCGCTGACGCAGGGCTTTTTCATCAATCTGTATGGCTCGGAGCCTGCGCTGCTGATCGACAACAACGGCGCGGTTCTGAAAGACTTTGCAGAAAATACCGGCAGCAAGGGCCGCTAGACATATGGAACAGTCTTCTTCCGATGCTTCCTCGGCATATTTTTGCCCCCAGTGCGGCGCGCGGCGCAGCCATGCAGCAGCGGGGTTGCGTGGTCAGCATGTCTGTGAAAACTGCGGCACCACGTTTGCGGTGGGCCAGAAGAAAGTACCAAGTGACACGCAACTGCCACACGGTTTGGCCGCCGCCGTGCCGCATGGGCTGGCAGCGCAGTTGGCGGGCAAATACCGCAACGTTGTGATTGCAGTGCTGCTGGCGCTGGTGGCCGTCGTGTTTTTGCTGCCGCAGCTGATGAATGTGAACAAAGCCAGCCGCCCGGCTGCTGTGCAGAGCAAAGGCCGGGCGGATTTCTCGGCCCTGTATGAAGCGGCAGGCAAGTTCAGTCGTGTGGATGTGTACAAGCGCCGTACGGAAGAGTCGCTCGACGAGTTCCGCATCGAAGTCAGCGATATGCAAAGCGGCGCAGCACTGTCAGAGCCGCAGTTCTACCGCTTTCCCTGGATACAGCACGGCGGTGAGTTTCGCAATTTCAGCGACGGCAATCTGTACCTGCAGCTGAAAGAAGCCATGGTGCTGCGCTTTGACCCCGGTGCCAGCCAGTTTGTGGACCTGGGGCCGCAGCTGATGGCGCAATTTCCGCGCGAGCTGGGCGGGGGCATGGCGCAGATCAAGTTCGCCTACAAAGACCGCCCGGACTGCCTCAGCGTTGTGGCCAACGATGGCCGCAAGTTCTATGTGTACTGGCTGGCAGGCCAGATTCTGGATGCAGACAACAGCAGCCGCCTGGATGCGCAAAGAGCCGCCAGTGCCAGCCAGTTCCGCAAGTACTACCAGTTTGCGCCCCTGTATGGGGGCAGCAGTTCAGACGCGCGCTTTTTGCTGGTGCAGTACTGGAATAAGTACGAAGAAGGCCAGCCCCAGTATCTGAGATTTTTTGAACTCAAGCCCTTGCCAGAGGGACCACAGACAGGGCGCTCTGACCAGGCCGTGGGTGGCGGTTATGCCGTCAGCGCGCATGTTATTGAGGGTGGCCTGCAGCGGCTGGAGGTGATCGAGCCCACGCCGCGCTTTCATGCAGACATCATGGCTGAGAACGCCACGCGCCTGCTGTTGTCGTACAGCGCCACGCCAGAGGAGGGCAAGGGCCGGGTGCTGCAGTTGCTGGACAAACAGAGCAACCAGATCGTCTGGAGCCGGGATGTGGCCCAGATTCCCCTGCTGGCGCGTGAGCGTGGTGGCATCTACACCCGCGCGCAGGCCCTGCCATCCGGCTTTTTCATGCAAGGCAGCAGCCTGGAGCCCGGCTACCTGATGGACAACCAGGGCGCGCTGGTGCGCGAATTTGCCTGGCGCTAGACCTGCAAGACCTGCAAGACCATAGAAAGAACCCATAAGACATGGCCGTACAGATCAAAACCCTTGTCTGCCCGCAATGCGGATCGGGCCGCTGCACCAAGGTGGCGGGCACGCCCAATCTGTTTGCCTGCGGTGCCTGCGGCACGGAGTTTGTGCTCAGTGACAGCAATGCGCCCAAGGAGATGCGCGTCATCCACAGCATGGATGAGGGGCAGTTTGAAAAGCTCAAAAACGCCAAATATCTGGCGCTGGGGCTGGCGGCTGTGGTGGTGCTGGCCATGGTGGCGCCGCTGCTCTGGAGCCTGATTCGCTCGGCCATCCCTTCCGCGCCGGACCATGGGCAGCTGCAGGCATCCACCGTCTATGAAAGCGCGGCGGGCCAGTTCAGCGTGGTGCGTGTGCTGGAAAAGTCGGACGGACGCGACGATCACTATCAGCTGCTGATCAACAGCCTGGAAAGCGGTAAGAAGCTGGCTGAACCTGTGGCGCTGAGCTACCAGCGCACCACGCTGTCGCAAGAGCCGCTGCTGGCGCATTTCTCGGATGGCAGCGTCATGCTCATCATGAATGGGCAAAAGCTGTTCCGGCTGGATACGGGCACTGCGCGGTTCATCAGCCTGGACGATGAACTGGTCAACCGCCATGCGCAGCAACTGGGCACCGGTGTTTCGCGCATCGAGCTGGCCAGCCGTGACAAGCCTGATGCCCTGATCGTGACCAACAATGCGGGCGAGCGCTTTTACGTGTACTGGCTGACGCGGCAAATTCTGCCGCTGGCGCGCCTTTACGACGATTTTCGCCAGCGCCCCTTTGCCAGCTACAGCCAGACGCAGCAGGGCTATGCCTTTGCCGCGCTGGACGGCATTGGCGACCTGAGCGGCGCGGCCAGCTCGCCCAGCCTACTGGTGCGCTACACGCAGAAAGTGCGTGTTGGTGAATATCTGAAGCTGCCGGAGCTGAGCATGCAGTCCAGCCAAGAGGAGCTGGTCAAGCTGCTTCCTGCCGACTATCAAAGCATCACCCCCGACTGGGTGGCGACGCTCAGGCCGCTGCAGGAGTCTGGCGTCACCCAGCTCAGTTTGGTGGAGCCGGTACAGAAGCGTTTTCGCGGCGTGGTGCTGGCGCAGAACGCGCAACGGGTACTGCTGGTCTTCAACACCACGCCGGTGACCGACCAGGGCCGTGTGCTGCAACTGCTGGATGCTGGCAGTGGCAAGGTGGTGTGGAGCCGCACGCTGGAGCAACTGCCGCAGATTACCGGCACGGGCGGAAGTCTGTCTGCGGATGGTTTGCCATCAGGCTTTTATTTGCGCTCGGACAGCAGAACACCGGCGCTGCTGATTGATAACCAGGGGCAGATCCTGCACGACTTCAGCCCCAAGCGCAGTTGATGCTATTCAATTGATATCTGCAAGCGCTTTTAAAACAAGGGCTTCAGCCCTGAAACACTGAATAAAACAGTAATGGGATTGATCAATCACCGCTCCTGCCCGAACTGCGGCGTTCATGCACATCGCCAAGTCTCGGGCCGCCTTGGCTGGCATGAATGCCTGAGCTGCGGCGCCCAGTTCAGCGAGCATGGCCATGTGGTGGTGCCGCGTGAGCAGCTCTGGAGCACAGAGGCGCTGACAGCGCAGCGCACGCAGAAGCTGCTGGGCTGGTTCAAGTGGCTGTCAACCGTCGTTATCGGCAGCGCGCTACTGATTGGGGTGGGGTCGTGGCTGGCTTCATGGCGCAAGTCTGCGGGCACTCCGGCGGGCGCCGTGCCGCATTTGCTGGCCAGCACGGTGATCGACCTGGGCAACCCGCCCGCGCTGCTGCGGGTGTTTGAGCGCTACACCGAACAAGGCAGGTCGCTGCAAACCGTGCTGGACAGGCTGGACAACGGTCGGCGCGTGGGCCAGTTGCAGGACTTTCCTCTGACGACAGATGAGACCGAGAAGACGGTGGAATTTCTGCGCTATGCCAGCGGCAACCTCTGCATGGTGCTGCAGGCGCGGCAGTTCTGGTGTCTGGATGCGCCGCAGGCCCGCTGGCACGACCAGACAGCCGCCATTGAGGGTTTGCTGCCCGCAGGTGTGCAAAGCCTGGCGGTGCAGGGCGAGGAATGGCCGGATGCGCTGCGTGTGCAGGGGAACGACGGTCAAAGCTATTACCTGAATCTGCAGGCTGGCAAATTCATGCCCCAAAGCCAGGCGCTGGCGCAGTTTGCGCAGGAGTCAGAGCATTACACCGAGAACTGGCAAAGCTTTGGCCTGGCTCCGGTGGGGGGCGCGGACTCGTCAGATGCATCGCTGTCCTATCTGGTCAGCTACGGGCTCAAAGGTGGCACAACCCAGATGCGCCACCAGCCCCGGCTGCCGCTGTACCGCTGGAACAGCGACACCATGAACGTGCAGCAGTTTCAGCCCATAGGCGACGGTTTTGCATTGCGCGCCGCCGATGCCCGCACGCCCGGCTTTTTTCAGATGCGCGTGCCGATTCCCATGCGGGCGCGCCGCGATGCCCGTGTACTGGCCAGCAATGCGCGTGCGGCGCTGGTGATCTATACCCCGCAGAGCATTGATGGGAGCGATGGAGCGGTACTGGATATCGTGGCCCGCGACACGTTGCAGGTGCTCTGGACAGAAGTTGTGGACCGGGTTCCCCAGCTGATGCTGGAAGCCCCCACGCTACAGGCCGATGGCTTCAGCCAGGGCTTTTACCTGCGCAGCGGCCCAGCCCAGCCGCTGATGCTGATCGACACCCAGGGAAAGATGGTGCACGACTTCAGCAGCGGCAAGGGCAGTGAGCAGGGCAGCTGGCTGGCCCGGGTGCAAAGCTGGTTCTGATTCAGACCGTGAGCTGCGGATCTCTGCTCTTGCACTGGGACTGCAGAATGGCGCGGATTCTGTGGCTCAGCTCGTCGATGGAAAAGGGCTTGAACAGCACATGTTCTGCCTCATCCCGCAGGCCCAGTGACTCCACTTCGGCGGGGCCGTGGCCGGTGACGAACAGCACCGGAGTCTTTCGCTTATCTGCCTTCAGGCGCTGCAGCAGGTCGGGGGGCTGAATCTCTCCGGACATGCGCACATCGGACAGAATCAGGTCCACCTTCATGCCAGAGCGCAGATATTGCAGCGCCAGATCGCAGCTGAACGCGGTGGTCACGCGGTAGCCCAGGCCCAGCAAAGCCAGTGCAAGGGCGTCGCGCACATCGGTGTCGTCTTCCACAATCAGCAGCGACTCATCGCCGCGCAGACTGTCGGCAGGCACGGGCAGGCCGGGTGCGGTTGCTTCATCGCTGCAAGGCAGGTGGATGAAGAAGCTGGTTCCCTTGCCCAGCTCGGACTGCACCTCGATATGACCGTTGGACTGGCGCACAAAGCCCTGCACCATGGGCAGGCCAAGGCCTGTGCCCTTGCCATCGGCCTTGGTGGTGTAGAAGGGCTGGAAAATCTGCGCCCGCACGGCATCGCTCATGCCTGTGCCGTTGTCTTTGACATGCACCACCACCTGCGGTGCGCTGCCCGGCTCTGGCGGCTGGTTGTAGATGCTGATATCCACCTGCCCCTTGGCGCTTACGGCGTCGCGGGCATTGATGGCCAGGTTGATCAGCGCGTTTTCAAAGTAATTTCTATCGACCTTGACGCAGGCAGTTCCCTCCGCCACGGAAAGCGTCAGCTGCACGCCGGGGCCCACGGTGTTGCGCAGCAGGTCGTCAATATCGTCAATCACCTCGCGCAGGTTCACCACCACGGCGCTCTGGGGCTTGCGGCGGCTGAAGGTCACCAGCTGGCTGGCCAGACGGCCGGCTTTCTTGATGGTCTTGTGAATGGAGTCCAGGTGCGACAGTGCCTGCTCGTCATGAATGCGCTTTTTCAGCATATTGCTGTTGAGGTTCATGATGAACAGCAAGTTGTTCAGATCGTGCGAGACACCGCTGGCCAGATGGTCCACCAGCTCGCGTTTTTGCACCGTAATCAGCTCCTGCTGCACATGCAGCATCTTGTCCAGGTTGAGCTGGTTTTCCAGGCGCATTTGCTCCAGCGCCAGTGCCTGCGCGGCTTCCTTGTTCTTGAAGTCATCAATGTCGATGGACAGCCCCATCACATAGGCCAGCTGATCGTCGTCGCGCATCACCTTGATGGCGGTGCTGTAGAACCAGCGGTAGCTGTCGTCATGGCGCTTGAGGCGGTAATCCACCCCGGAATCGCCGGACTGCAGCATGAAGTCCATGAACCAGGAGTTGGTGCGCGTAATGTCGTTGGGGTGCACCGAGGTGATCCAGCGCTTTTCCTTGAGCTCTTCCTCGGTGGGATGCTCGCCAAACAGATACCGCTGCAGTGCCTCGTTGAACCAGTAAATCTCTCCATTGGGCTTGTACAGCCACACATGCAGCGCAGTGCGGTCAATGAACTGCAGCAGCTTTTCGTGCAGATTGCGCTGGCGGTCTGCCTTGGGCGGGGCGGGCATTTCCACCGCAAAGCACTGCAGGGCCAGCAGCTCGTTTCCCTGCATGAAAGGGCTGATGCGCAGCTGCACTTTCAGGGCCGAGACGATCAGTTCCCGCTCCTGGCGCTGCTTGGCACATTGCTGCAGGGTGCGGTGCACTTCGGGAAGCGATTCCAGCGTCTGCATGCCCAGAGACAGTGAATGCGCCTGCAGCCATTTTTTGAGCGTGGCGGAAAGAAACAGCGGCTGGAGCGTGACTGGATCAAACAGCGCATACCGCATGGAGCTTCTGTCCATGTTCTCGGCAACGCTTGCCAGCAGCTGGGATGGGTTCATAAGAGCAGAGTGGTGTAGTTTTGGTTTTGCAACTCCGGGGCAGACATTGATTAAAGGAGTTAATCACGTTATGGCCCAGTTCTTGTCGGCGATCAAGATGGCGAGGGCAGAAATGCCGCAGGCTAAACTGAATTTTTGATAGCGACAAAGATAGTGTTCATCGCAACTTCAGCGATAAACACCGTGTTCGCAGGAAGCATTTAGACACACTCAGCTTACAAATTCTGACTCAATCGTGCGCAGCCATCTGCGCCTGATGCCGCGTCACAAGGCTGTCGCCAGACTTCTGTAGCAAACGCTTATAGTGTTTCTTCCCCTGTGGCCCAGTGCCGCTTTTGCAACCCCAAGGAGAATTCATGGCTGCCTATTTCGAGTTGAGCAAGAGCAAAGATGAGCAGTACCGCTTTGTGCTGAAAGCGGGCAATGGCGAGATCATCCTCACCAGCGAGCTGTACAAAACCCGCGCCTCGGCGGAAAACGGCATTGCTTCGGTGCAGACCAACAGCCCTCTGGACGAGCGCTACGAGAAAAAGACCGCCAGCAATGGCAAGGAACACTTCAACCTCAAGGCCGCCAACCACCAGGTCATTGGCTCCAGCCAGCTCTACGCATCTGCCGCTTCGCGGGATGCAGGCATTGAATCGGTCAAGAAAAACGGCCCTGTGGCGACGGTCAAAGACCTGACCAGCCAAAGCTGAAATTCATAGCTGCCCGCGCAAGCGGGGCCAGCGAAAGAGGCCTTTCAGAGCATGCTCTCAGGCCTCTTTTTTATGGGCGCTGACAAACTGCGCAATGCTGGCCCAGAAGCCCGATTCGCGAAAAATCGTCGAGTGATTGGCCTGCGCAAATTCCTGCACCTGCACCGCCTTGCTTTTGAGCTGTGCCAGCAGCGCATCGGTGCGCGCAGGCTCCACCACCTGATCGCGTCCCGCACGCAGCACCAGAATCGGCCCCTGATAACTTTGCAGCCGCGCCGCAGAATCAAACGGGTCGCGCAGCAGCAGCTTCACCGGCAGCCAGTCGTACATGCCGCGCACCGTATTGAGCATGCTGTCAAAAGGCGTCACCAGCACCAGCTGATCGGGCTGACGCAACCCCGCCACCGCCGAAGCCACACCCGTGCCCAGGCTGCGCCCAATCACCGTTACCGGCTGCTGCGGGTGCAGGCGCTTGACCTCATCGAACAGCGCCACGGCATCCTGCTCCAGCAAGGCCTGCGTCGGCGTGCCCTCGCTGGCGCCATAGCCCCGATAGGCCAGCAAATAGACATCGCTGTCGGGAAAAGTCTGCGCCAGCTTTGGCAGGCGCCGCTCGATGTTCTCGGCATTGCCACCAAAGTAAATCACTGCCCCGCGTGCCCTGCCATCCACCGGTTTCAACTGCCAGCCACGCAGCAGCACCCCATCGCGCTGCAGCGAAAAATTCGTCGTATCCGCAGACACCTGCGTGCTGTCCCCCTGATAAATCATGCTGCGCTGCTGCGCAAACATATAGCCGCAGATGCCCAGATAAATCGTTGCGCACAGGGCAATCAGCAAGAGCAGGGCTTTGAGCAGCTTGGAGAGCATGGGAGGGATGCGTGGTGCAGCGGTGGGCTGGATTTTGCGCAGATTTGTGTGACTTTGGTGTGTGCTTTACCTGGGGTTTATGTAAGCGTAGCTTGGTGAAATTGATAGCTGCTAGCGCTTGATGTGGTTGGACTAGAGGCAGATTTGGCTCGATTTTTGTTTTGGCGATATGCCTGAGTTGATTGCAGAGGGCGGGTCTCGGCCCGCCATGCCGACCTACTTTCTTCGCAAGAAAGTAGGCAAAGAGCCTGCCCCGATGCCCCCGACCCTCCGCTTCGCTGCGGGCAACCTGCGCCGCCAAGCTCTTGGGGCTGTGCGGCAAAACTCACTGCGCGCCTTTGGCGCTCCGTTCAAACAGTTGCCGCAAGTCAGATCACGAAGCGTCTGCACTCTGCGGTGCAGCCGCCAGCCCCAAGAGCTTGCCGTCGCAGGCGTGGTCACAAGGGGCAATACCGGGTGCGGGATAGCTTCTTTATCTATTTTAATAGCTGTGACCGCAATCAGTGATTGGGCTAGAAGCCAATTTCATCATCTATCTCGCAGGCCGTCCGCACCCGCTCCATCCCGTGTGGATGCGCCTGCGGCACGCGGTTCAGGCTGCGGGCAACGCTGCCGCAGGACAGCGTTGCTTCGTGCTCTGACTTGCCGCCGCTTGTTTGAGCGGAGCGGCGTGCCGCGTAGCGAGTTCGGCGGCACCGCAGAGTGAATTGCGTGACGCAGGTTTGCCCGTAGCGCAGCGAAGGGACGCAGGAAGTCGGGTCGCCTTTTCTTTGGGTACTTATCTTTTGGCGAAGCAAAAGAAAGTACCTCGCCTGCCGGGGCGAGACCCGGCCTCTGTCGCTGGCGACAAAGCAGACGTTTTATTTGATAGCTGCCTGCGCTTGCTGTGGTTGGGCTAGAGGCTGATTTAGCTCATATGAATTCGTCAGCCAGGGCGATGAGCGAAGCGAATGGCATGCTTGATTTGTGAGCAGGAGGCGGGTCTCGGCCCGCCATGCCGACTTACTTTCTTGCTGGTGCAAGAAAGTAAGCAAAGAACACCTGCCCCGATGCCCCCGACCCTTCGCTTCGCTGCGGGCAACCTGCGCCGCCAAGCTCTTGTGGCTGTGCGGCAAAACTCACTTCGAGCTTCGCTCTCCGTTCAAACAGTTGCCGCAGAAATGATCACGATGCAGTTGCACTCTGCGGTGCAACTGCCAGCCCCAAGAACTTGGCGTCACAGGCGTGGTCACAAGGGGCAATACCGGGTACGGGATAGCTTCGGTATCAAATCAATAGCACTTTCCGTAATCAGAAATTGGAAGTAAATTCAATTTAATTACAAATGCCACTGACTAGGATGAGGCTTGGTCATTTACGAAGAGTGCAAGGAGGTCAAAATTTTTGTTGCATCGACCATATCAAGAATAAAAATGGCCTCAAAGAAAAGGAGTGATGCGGGGAGAAGAAGTGGCGAAAATTTTTGAAAATTCGCCTTGAATTTTTTGATAACTCTTTTTATACCTGTGAACTTATAGTCAAGAGGCATCTCAAGTTGAGAAAGAAAAAAATCACAATTCTCATGATTTTCTACTTTTTCTAAGATTAATGAGTATTCTTTCTTGTACTCTTTTAAATCTTTGATAGGTTGATTTTTTAAATCTTCCTCGATGTTTCTGATAAGTTTTTTGATTTCATTTGCACAGTTTAAAAGCTCTTGTATTCGCAAGTCATACTGGGCACTATTCAGGTTCATTGAGTAGACCAAAACCGCGACGGCAAGAAATACTTGCATACTGGCAAGAACTTCTGGGGAAAAGTTCTTGGATATTTGAGCCATTTGCAGCAAAGGTATTAATATCAGACCTAATGAAAAAATGGTATTTGTAAAAAATGAAAATTTACTCTTGATTGATATTCGTCTTGATGCATTGAATCTACAGCGTGCAGTGACTCTCAAGGTTCTAAGAAATTTATCATTAACATCTTTGAATTCTGATTCCTCTGGATAGTTTGAAAAAATCCAATTAAAAAACTTTATGTGCATAAAAAAGCCTCCCGGAGGAAGCTAATTTATCAGAAGTAACAATTGGTTTGGTGAGCAAGATACACTATCACGCTCCCGGCAAAAAATACCCCGCCTTATGCTGATTCCGTGAACTGCTCACACACAGCTTCAACCGCGCCTCCATGTACTGCCGCACTTCTGATCGATCACACATCTGCGCCAGATCTTCCCAGTACAGCAGGCTGGTGAACGCGTCCTTGGCGGCAGGCGCGGCGCCATCGCCCGCAATAGCTTCAGCAGCAACGGGAGCAGTGGGCACAAAGCTGGTGGTGCTGACGGGCGTGTAATGGCGCACAGGGCGGTCAGCCGCTTCTTCCTTACGGCGGGAGGTCAGCAGAAAGTAGTGCTGGCGGGCATCGGCCAGATGGGGCTTTTTCTCGGCATCAAAGACTTTGTCCAGGCGCTCCAGACCTTTGGCCACGTCGGCGGCGTAGGTCCAGTTGCTCAGGTACTTGGTTTCAATGAACAGAAAGACCTGGCGGGCAGGGTCGCTGATAAGGACGTCGCTGAGCTTGCTACGCAGACGCTCGTGGCACAGGTAGGCGTGGGTGTCGAACGAGACGTTGAGGCTTTGCAGGGCCAGGTCGTCGCGGCCCGAGACTTCCTGGATGTAGCGGTTGAACTGGACGATGCGCTTAGCATAGCCGGCCGTGAATTCGTTGAAGAAGTAGCCTGCAAAGAACTTGGTGCAGAGGTTGCGCTCTTTTTCGGATTCGATGAGGGGGGCGTTCGAGAAGATCACAGAATTTTTCCGGGGCGGGCGGCGCAGGGCAGGGGCGCGGCAAATAACAAGGCCGCAGGCATGTGCTGCCTGCGGCCTTTAGAGTGTGTTCCCATTATCTGGGCTTACAGGCGCGTCTTTGGGAGACTTGCCTGTCACAAAACTGCTGGCTCTCAGGCCAGCTTGGCCTTGAGCAGCTCGTTGACCTGACCGGGGTTGGCCTTGCCCTTCGAAGCCTTCATCACCTGACCGACCAGGGCGTTAAACGCCTTGTCCTTGCCAGCGCGGTATTGCTCCACGTTGCCGGGGTTGGCGGCGATCACTTCGTCAATGATGGCTTCCAGCGCGCCGCTGTCGTTCATTTGCTTGAGGCCCTTGGCTTCAATCACGGCGTCTACGTCGTTGCCTTCACCGGTCCACAGCACTTCAAACACCTGCTTTGCGGCGTTGTTGCTGATGGTGCCGTCGCTGATGCGGGCAATCATGGCGCCCAGCTGGGCGCTGGATACCTTGACGGCGTCCATGCCGATTTCTTCCATGTTCAGGCGGCGCGAGATTTCGCCCATCACCCAGTTGGAAGCCAGTTTGGGCTGCTGGCACACGGCGGCGGTCTGCTCAAAGTAGGCGGCCACGGCCTGGCTCTGGGTCAGGATGGTGGCGTCGTACTCGGGCAGGCCATAGCTTTCGACAAAGCGGGCAGCCATGGCGCGGGGCAGCTCGGGCATGTCGGCCTTTACACGCTCCACCCATTCGGGGGCGACGACCAGCGGGGGCAGGTCGGGGTCGGGGAAGTAGCGGTAGTCGGCCGCGTCTTCCTTGGTGCGCATGGCACGGGTTTCGCCCGTGTCGGGGTTGAACAGCACGGTGGCCTGCTGGATTTTGTGGCCGTCTTCAATCTGCTCGATCTGCCAGAGGATTTCGTAGTCGATGGCGATCTGCATATTCCTGAACGAGTTCAGGTTCTTGATCTCGCGGCGGGTGCCCAGTGGCTGGCCGGGCTTGCGCACGGACACGTTGGCGTCGCAGCGGAAAGAGCCTTCCTGCATATTGCCGTCGCAGATGCCGATCCAGGTGACGATCTTGTGCAGTTCCTTGGCGTAGGCCACGGCTTCAGCAGTCGAACGGATATCGGGCTCTGTCACGATTTCCAGCAGCGGCGTGCCGGCGCGGTTCAAATCGATGCCGGACTGGCCGATGAACTCGTCGTGCACCGATTTACCTGCGTCTTCTTCCAGGTGGGCACGCACCAGACGCACGGTCTTGAGGACGTTTTCCTTGCCTTCTTCCAGATAGAAGCTGACTTCACCGCCTTGCACCACGGGAATCTCGAACTGCGAGATCTGGTAGCCCTTGGGCAGGTCGGGGTAGAAGTAGTTCTTGCGGGCAAAAATACTGCGCGGCGCAATCACCGAGCCCAGCGACAGGCCGAGCTTGATGGCGCATTCCACGGCCTTTTTGTTCATGACCGGCAAGGTGCCGGGCAGGGCCAGGTCCACGGGGCTGGATTGGGTATTGGGCTCGGCACCAAAAGCGGTGCTGGCGCGGCTGAAGATTTTGCTGTTGGTGGCCAGCTGGGCGTGGGTCTCGAAGCCGATGACGACTTCGTAGCCATTGATCAGTTTCACAGTCATTGTTCTGTGTGTCCTAACTGCTAAAAGAGAAGCGGCTTGCGCATGTTTTTTATCGATTTCAGTCTGAAGTCCAATAAATACGTGCGCAGGCTGCTATTAATTTTTAAATGCCCTTGGGGCTCTTCAGGTGGAAGTCGGTCGCTTGCTGGAAGCGGTGGGCCGCGTTCAGCAGCTTGGCTTCGCTGAAGTAATTGCCGATCAGCTGCAGGCCCACGGGCATGCCGCCTTCACCAAAGCCTGCGGGCAGGCTCATGCCGGGCAGGCCGGCCAGCGATGCGGGCAGGGTAAAGATGTCGGCCAGGTAGTTGGTCACCGGGTCGGCCTTGCCGCCAATAGCCCAGGCCGTGGTGGGGGCAGCGGCACCGGCGATCACGTCGCAGTCCTTGAAGGCGGCCTGGAAGTCGTCGGCAATCATGCGGCGGATCTTCTGGGCTTGCAGGTAGTAAGCGTCGTAGTAGCCTTCGCTTAATACATAGGCGCCGATCATGATGCGGCGCTTGACCTCGTCGCCAAAGCCTTCGGCGCGGGTCTTTTTGTACATATCGTTGAGGTCGGTGTAGTCCTTGGCGCGGTGGCCGAACTTCACGCCGTCAAAACGGCTCAGGTTGGACGAGGCTTCTGCGGGCGCCAGGATGTAGTACACGGGCACGGACAGCTCGGTGCGCGGCAGCGTCACGGGCACCAGCTTGGCACCCAGCTTTTCGTATTCCTTGAGGGCAGCGTCCACGGCGGTGCGCACATCGGCGCTCAGGCCTTCGCCAAAGAATTCGGCGGGGATGCCGATGCGCAGGCCTTCGATCGAGTCATTCAACTTGGCGCTGAAATCTTCGGCAGGGTAGTCCAGGCTGGTGGAGTCGCGGTCCAGATCGGGGCCGCACATCTCGCTCAGCAGCAGCGCGCAGTCTTCGGCGCTGCGGCCCATGGGGCCGGCTTGGTCGAGGCTGGAGGCAAACGCGATCATGCCGTAGCGGCTGGCGCGGCCGTAGGTGGGCTTGATGCCGGTGACGCCGCAGAATGATGCGGGCTGGCGAATCGAGCCACCGGTGTCGGTGCCGGTCACGGCCGGGGCCAGACGCGCGGCCACGGCTGCGGCAGAGCCACCGGACGAGCCGCCGGGCACGCGATCTGTGTTCCAGGGGTTGCGCACGGGCTGGGCCGCGTCAAAGCCTACGGGGGCGATAGCCGAGTTTTCGTTAGCGCCGCCCATGGCGAATTCGTCGCAGTTGAGCTTGCCCAGGGTGACCACACCGGCGTCGGCCAGTTTGCGCACCACGGTGGCATCAAACGGCGACTTGTAGCCTTCCAGCATCTTGCTGGCGGCGGTAGTGGGGAAGTCCTTGGTGACGAAGATGTCCTTGTGCGCGATGGGCACACCGGCCAGCTTGCCGCCCTTGCCTTCGGCGATCAGGGCGTCTGCGGCCTTGGCTTGCGCCAGGGTGGTGTCTTCGTTGATGGAGACAAAAGCTCCCAGGTTCTGGTGCTGCTTGGCGCGGGCCAGAAAGTGCTGGGCGGCTTCCGTGGCAGACACTTGCTTGGCACGCAGTTGCGCGGCCAGTTCGGCCACGCTTAGGTTGTGGAGTTCGGTTTGGCTCATGTTCTTGTGCTTCCTGCGCGTTTACTCGATGACCTTGGGCACGAGGAAGTAACCCTTTTCGGCTGCGGGGGCGTTTTGCATGTTGGCGTCGCGGTTATTGGTCTCGCTTACCAAATCGTCACGTAGCCGTAAGGCGATGTCCTGAATCGCGGCAACTGGATGTGACAAAGGGCTGACGCCTGAAGTATCCACAGCCTGCATCTTTTCGACGATGCCGAAAAAATTGTTTAGTTGCGCGAGCATGCGCTCACTTTCGTCTTGCGACAGTTCGAGGCGGGCCAGATTGGCGATACGCGCAATGTCTTGATCGTTCAGTGCCATAGAAATTATTTAACAGGGCAGCCGCATGTAAAGCAGTGTTTCTAACCCTGACAGTAGAAGTTATTCACAGGGGATACGGTATTATCTCGGCTTTGCCGCAATACCTCCGACCGGCTGGTCATTGTGCAAAAAAAGCCCACCCACCCAGACTCCATTACCTTACACCCCGGCGACGGTTGCCGACGCGCTAGCCGTGCCTGAGAGGACCTTGAATGTTCGGAGCTTTCCGTCGGTACTTCTCCACCGACCTTGCCATCGACCTTGGCACAGCCAACACCCTCATTTTCGCCCGAGACAAGGGCATTGTTCTTGACGAGCCTTCGGTCGTTGCCATCCGCCATGAAGGCGGCCCCCATGGCAAGAAGGTGATTCAGGCGGTTGGCGGCGAAGCCAAGGCCATGCTGGGCAAGGTGCCCGGCAATATCGAAGCCATTCGCCCCATGAAGGATGGCGTGATTGCCGACTTCGTGATCACCGAGCAGATGATCAAGCAGTTCATCAAGATGGTGCATCCACGCTCGGTGCTGACACCCAGCCCCCGCATCATCATCTGCGTGCCCTGCGGCTCCACCCAGGTTGAGCGCCGCGCCATCAAGGATGCAGCCGAAGCCGCTGGTGCCACTGCGGTGTACCTGATTGAAGAACCCATGGCCGCCGGTATCGGCGCCGGTCTGCCCGTGTCCGAAGCTTCGGGCTCCATGGTGGTGGACATCGGCGGCGGCACGACCGAAGTGGGCGTGATCTCGCTGGGCGGCATGGTCTACAAGGGCTCTGTGCGCGTGGGTGGCGACAAGTTTGATGAAGCCATCATCAGCTACATCCGCCGTAACTACGGCATGCTGATTGGCGAGCCTACGGCTGAAGCCATCAAGAAGCAGATTGGCTCCGCCTTCCCTGGCTCCGAAGTCAAGGAAATGGAAGTCAAGGGTCGCAACCTCTCCGAAGGCGTGCCCCGCAGCTTCACCATTTCTTCCAACGAAGTGCTGGAAGCGCTGACCGATCCTCTGAACCAGATCGTCTCTGCCGTGAAGAACGCGCTGGAGCAGACGCCTCCCGAGCTGGGCGCCGACATTGCCGAGCGAGGCATGATGCTGACCGGTGGCGGTGCGCTGCTGCGTGACCTGGACCGTCTGCTGGCCGAAGAAACTGGTCTGCCCGTTCTGGTGGCTGAAGAGCCTCTGACCTGCGTGGTGCGTGGCTGCGGCATGGCGCTGGAGACCATGGATCGCCAGGGCAGCATCTTCACTAGCGACTGATCGCTGGAGAATGTAGAACTCAGCAGCGCGCAGCCCGTATGCGTGCTGCTGGCCCCATTGACCAAACAGGGCTTGAGTCCGTGATACGCCTGCACACCGCGCTCTCTTTTTGCATGTCTTCTTCCCGGGCAGGGAAGCGGGCATCCCTGGTCACGCAAACGGGACGCTCATGACACTGGAAACGCTGGATCATCGTGCGCCATCGCTGTTCAAGCAGCAGGCTTCCCGCACCTCGCAGCTAGCTCTCTACAGCGCCTTGGCGCTGTTTTTGATGGTGGCGGATGCGCGTTTCAAGATCACGGCACCAGTGCGCGCAGCCGTTTCTGCGGCCCTGGCGCCCGTGCAGTGGCTGGTGGCCCAGCCGGTGCAGGCCTACCAAAACGCCAGCCGCTATGCCGAAGTGCAGCAGCAGGCCGTGGCCCGCGAGGACGCAGCGCGCAAGGATCTGGTGGTGATGGCTCAGCGCGCCGAGCTGGCGGAAGAACTGATCAAGGAAAACGAGCACCTGCGCGCCATGCTGGAGTTGCGCGAGCGCACCTTGACCCCCGGGCAGGTGGCCGAGGTGGTCTATGACAGCCCCGACCCCTATAC
Organism: Comamonas fluminis; assembly: GCF_019186805.1. Lineage (NCBI taxonomy): Bacteria > Pseudomonadati > Pseudomonadota > Betaproteobacteria > Burkholderiales > Comamonadaceae > Comamonas > Comamonas fluminis. Next base: position 243,487 of record NZ_CP066783.1, read on the forward strand.
GCGCCGAGTGGTGATCGACAAGGGGCAGGTGGACAAGATTGCGCCGGGCTCCCCCGTGCTGGATGAAAAAGGTGTGATCGGGCAGGTCACACGCGTCTATCCGGCGCGTGCAGAAGTGACCCTGCTGATTGACCGCGATCAGGCCATTCCCGTCTTCAACCCACGTACTGGTGCACGCAGCGTGGCCTATGGCGATGCATCTTCCACGCGTGCCGGTGGGCTGGAGCTGCGTTTCATGCCCAGCAATGCCGATGTACAGGTGGGCGACCTGCTGACCACCAGTGGTGTCGATGGTCTGTATCCCCAAGGGCTGCCCGTGGCCAAGGTGATTACCGTGGACCGCCGGGCCGACTCGGCCTTTACCCGTATTTACTGTGAGCCCGTGGGCAAGGTGCAGGGTGTGCGCCATGTCATGGTGCTGCAGCCGCTGAACCGGGCCGAACACCCCGAAGCCGCAAATATGGCCGCGCAGGCCGAGGCTGAAAAGGCCGACCGCGCAGCTCGGGCGCGCAGCAAGAAGGAAAAAGCGGCTGCCGAAAAAGCCGAAAAAGCAGCAGACAAGCCTGCTGCACAGCCTGCAAAGGACCCCGCATGATCATGCCGCGCGGCCAGCAGCTGTTGCTGCCGGTCAACCCTCTTTTCATCGTTTTTACGCTGCTGCTGGCGCTGATCATCAACATGCTGCCGCTGGGCCGCATTGTCTGGCTGCCTGACTGGCTGATGGTCTTGCTGGCCTTCTGGAGCCTGAATCAGCCCCAGCGCGTGGGCCTGGGCATTGCCTTTGTGCTGGGTCTCATCATGGATGTGGACCGTGGCTCGCTGCTGGGTCAGCATGCGCTGGCCTATACCTTGCTGGTGTATGTGACTGGCTGGATGAGTCGTCGTCTGCTCTGGTTCTCCAGCCCCATACAGGCGCTGCATCTGCTGCCGCTGTTTGCGCTGGCCCATGGCGTGCAGGTGCTGCTGCGTGTGGCGGTGGGTGGCATTTTCCCCGGCCCGCTGATGCTGATTGCACCCGTCATTGAAACGGTGCTCTGGCCCATCGTCAGTGTCCTGCTGCTGGCGCCGCAGCGCCGTGCGCCGGATAGTGACGAAAACCGACCGCTGTGACCATGTTGCTCCCCCTGAGTCGCTTCGCGCCTTCCCCCTCTCTCGCTTCGCGGGAGGGGGACAACAGCATCGCTGCGGGGCGGCCCTTGCTCGCTGTTTCTGAGTTGCGGCAGTGGCAGCTTCACACATCGCTCTCGGTTGAGCGTCGATGCTTGGGATCCCGCAGATGATGGAGATTCGCAATACCGAGGCTGAGCTGCAGCGCTTTCGGCTGCGTGCTGTTGTCATGGGCGGGGTGGTGCTGCTGGCGTTTTGCGTGCTGGTGTCGCGCCTGCTGGTGTTGCAGGTGGAGCGGCATGAGGAGCTGGCCGAGCGGGCCGAGAGCAATCGCACGGCGGTGGTGCCGATTGTGCCTAACCGGGGGCAGATTCTGGACCGTAATGGCGTAGTGCTTGCGAGTAATTACTCCGCTTACACGCTTGAGATTACGCGATCCAAGGTTGAGGATCTGGACGAGACGATTGATGGCTTGTCCGAAATCATGGAGATCACTCCGCGTGACCGGCGCAAGTTCAAGCGGTTGATGGATGACTCCAAAAGCTTTGAGTCCATCCCCATTCGTTCGCGTCTGACGGATGAGGAAGTCGCCAAGTTTGCGGCGCAGCGCTATCGCTTTCCGGGCGTGGATATCAAGGCGCGTCTGTTCAGAACCTATCCAATGAAGGAGACGGCCAGCCACATCATTGGCTATATCGGTCGTATCAATCAAAGGGAAAAAGAAGATATTGATGACTCCGACGACGCGGCTAACTATCGCGGTACCGAAGTCATTGGCAAGCTGGGCGCCGAAAAAAGCTACGAGCAGCAACTGCATGGCCAGACTGGCTGGGAGGAGATGGAAACCTCGGCAGGTGGCCACGCCGTGCGCAAGCTGGGCAGCCGCCCCGCGACGCCGGGCAACAGCCTGCAGCTGTCCATAGACATCAAGCTGCAGAAGATGATTGAAGACCTCTACGGCAACCGCCGTGGGGTGGCGATTGCGATGGACCCGCGCAATGGCGAGGTGCTGGCCATGGTCAGCAAGCCCACGTATGACCCGAATCTGTTTGTCGATGGCATCGACCAGGAGAACTGGAAGGCGCTGAACGAGTCTCTGGATCGCCCCTTGCTCAACCGTTCCATGCGCGGCACATACCCCGTGGGCTCAACCTACAAGCCGTTCATGGGGCTGGCGGGCATGGAAACCGGCAAGCGCACCCCGGGCACGGTGATTCAGGACGGTGGCTCCTGGACTTTTGGGGGGCACACCTTCCGCTCCGGTCACGCGCTGGGGCCGGTTGATCTGGTGCGCGCCATTCAGCACTCCAGCAACGTCTATTTCTACACGCTGGCCAATGAAATGGGCGTGGATGCGATTCACGACTTCATGAAACCCCTGGGCTTTGGCCAGATCACCGGCATTGACCTGCCCGGTGAAGTGCGCGGCGTGCTGCCCAGCAAGGAGTGGAAGCGCAACACCTACAAGCGCGCCGCCCAGCAGCAATGGTTTGCGGGCGAGACGATCTCGCTGGGCATTGGTCAGGGCTACAACAACTTCACCATCCTGCAGCTATCGCATGCGCTGGCTACGCTGGTGAACAACGGCATCAGCAACACCCCGCATGTGGGCAAGGAACTGATCGACTCTGTCTCTGGCACCCGCACGGCCATTGTTCAGCCTGCGCCTGTCAATCTGGGCTACAAGCAAAGCAATGTCGATGCGGTCAAGCGCGGCATGGTGGGCGTGGTGACGGGGGGCACAGGGCGCGCCGTGTTCGGTGGCGCGGCCTATATGTCAGGCGGTAAGACGGGTACAGCCCAGGCCGTGACCGTGGGCCAGAAGGAAAAGTACAACGCCGCGCGTCTGGCCGAATACCAGCGCGACCATTCGCTCTATATCGCCTACGGCCCGGCCGAGAACCCCAAGGTTGCGGTGGCCGTGATTGTGGAAAACGCCGGTTTTGGTGCGGCTGCAGCCGCACCTATTGCGCGCCGCATTCTGGACTACTGGCTGGTGGGCAACTACCCCAGCGAGGCCGACATTGCCGCTGTGCGCATCGGCAAGGCTGGTGCGCCCATTGGTACGCCACGCCGGGTGGAAGATATCTCGGTGCACCCGGAAGAAGAGCCTACGCCCTGATTTTGATAGCGCCTGGCGCTTGTCTTATAAGGGCTTAACGCAGAAAAGCGTCATATCCCGTCTTCAGAATCAGCAGGCTCACCACGCCGATGAAGATGGTGCGCACAAAGCCCGTGCCGTGGCGCAGCGCCATCCAGGTGCCCAGCATGCTGCCCAGCACATTGGCCACGGCCAGCGGCACGGCAAAGTGCCACCACACATGGCCTTTGAGCGAAAACAGCAGCAGCGCCGCAGCGTTGGAGGCCAGGTTCAGCAGCTTGGCGCTGGCCGATGCGTTCAGAAAGTCATAGCCCAGCAGGCGCACGAACAAAAACACAAAGAAGCTGCCCGTGCCGGGGCCGAAGAAACCGTCATAAAAGCCGATCAGCAGACCAATGGCGCTGGCCGTCAGCATTTCGGCGCGGCCAGCCAGACGTGGCTCGTGGTCGCGGCCCAGTTCCTTCTTGGCCAGGGTGTAGAGCAGCACGCCCAGCAAGATAAAAGGCAGCAGCTTGCGCAGAAAATCCGGAGAAATTTCCGTCACAGCCCATGCGCCCGCAAAAGCACCCACCAGTGTGGTGCCAATGGCGGGCAGCAAGGTGGCCCAGGTGATGTGCACGCGTTTGCTGAACTGCCAGGCCGAGATACCTGTTCCCCAGACGGCGGCGCTCTTGTTGGTGCCAAACAGCGTGGCTGGCGTGGTTGTGGGAAAGGCCGCAAACATGGCCGGCACCAGAATCAGGCCGCCCCCGCCCACGATGGCATCCACAAAGCCGGCCAGTGCCGAGGCGAGAGAAACAAGAATCCATTCCATGGTGCAGTGCCCGCAAATAGTGCATGGCCCATGTGCTGAGATCTGGGGCATGCGGGTGATGACCCGGGTGCCGAATTGACCTGGATCGTGCGGGCAAGATTGTCGCACCTCTGAAAGGCATAAAAAAAGCGCCCTGTGAGGGCGCTTTTAAATGCATCTTTGATGCTTTTTTTGAATGTAGATCTGATTGTGTGTCGAGTTGTCTCCTCGGCCCCCCATGCCGCTTCGTAGAGCAGCGAGAGTGGGGAGAATGTAAATGTTGCACCGCACTGGTGCATTGGGGAATTCCCTTGGGTTGCACCAAAAAAATCTGACAAAGAAAGCCGTTGTCTGGACTACAGAAGGTGTCGGATTGAGATTATTCAAAAACGATAGCACTCAGCGCTTTTGTGACAAGCGTTTGACAGATTTGTGACAAAAACGATAAGCAGACATGACTTTCTGGTGAGTTTCGTTTTAAAGGGTGAGCCGGAACAGCACTTCGGGTTCTGCCGCACCGGCTTCTGCGTTCTGTTTGCCATCTTCAAGAATCCAGCCTGCCGCCTTCTCAGCCATCATCAGCGTGGGGCTGTTGGTATTGCCGCTGGTAATGGTGGGCATGGCGCCCGCATCAATCACACGCAAGCCCTGAACGCCGCGCACGCGAAAGCGGCTGTCCAGCACAGCCATGGCATCGCTGTCCTTGCCCATCTTGGTGGTGCCCACGGGGTGAAAGATGGTGGTGGCAATGTCGCCGGCCAGCCGGGCCAGGTCTTCATCGCTCTGATATTGAATGCCGGGCTTGAACTCTTCGGGCTGGTAGCGCGCCAGCGCCGGCTGGCCGACGATGCGGCGCGTCACGCGCAGGCTGTCGGCTGCGACCTGGCGGTCTTCGGCAGTGGATAGGTAGCGCGGCGCAATGGCCGGGGCTTGTCTGAAATCGGCGCTTTGCAGCTGCACCGTACCCCGGCTGCTGGGGTTGAGGTTGCAGACGCTGGCCGTGAAGGCTGCGAAGTCATGCAAAGGCTCGCCAAAGGCGTCCAGCGACAGGGGTTGCACGTGGTATTCCAGATTGGCGTGGGGCTGGCTGGGGTCGCTGCGCGTGAAGGCGCCCAGCTGCGAGGGCGCCATGCTCATGGGGCCGCTGCGCTTGAGGGCGTATTCCAGCCCGATGGCGGCCTTGCCCATCAGGCTGCTGGCCATGGTGTTGAGGGTTTTGGCGCCTTGCACCTTGTAGACAGAGCGGATTTGCAGATGGTCTTGCAGATTGGCGCCCACGCCGGGCAGGTCGCGCCTGACCTCAATGCCGTGGCGCTGCAGCAGATCGCCCGGGCCTATGCCCGAGAGCTGCAGAATCTGCGGCGAGTTGACGGCTCCGGCGCACAGCAGCACTTCGCGCTCGGCATGAACGGTGACCATTTCATCGCCCGTCCAGACTTCGGCACCCGTGCAGCGCTGGCTGCCGTCGGGCAGGTCTTGCAGAATCAGGCGGCTGACCTGGGCATGCGTCCACATCTCGAAGTTGGGGCGGCCATAGCAGGTGGGGCGCAAAAAGGCCTTGGCGGTATTCCAGCGCCAACCGCTTTTCTGGTTGACCTCGAAATAGCCCACGCCTTCGTTGTCGCCGTTGTTGAAGTCGTCCGATGCAGGAATGCCAGCCTGCTGCGCGGCCTGCGAGAAAGCGTCCAGAATGTCCCAGCGCAGGCGCTGGCGCTCCACACGCCACTCCCCATCGCCACCCTGGCTTTTGTTGCCGTGCAGGCGGCGAAATTCCTCGCTGACCTGGTCCACTTGATCGGCGTCCAGCCGCCAGTGGTCCTCATGCTGGCGAAACGCGGGCAGCACCTGGCTCCAGCGCCAGGTGTCATCACCCGTCAGGTCGGCCCATTGCTCATAGTCGCGCGACTGGCCGCGCATATAGATCATGCCGTTGATGCTGGAGCAGCCGCCCAGCGTCTTGCCGCGTGGGTAGCGCAGGCTGCGGCCGTTGAGGCCGGGGTCTGGCTCAGTCTGGTACAGCCAGTCGGTGCGCGGGTTGCCGATGCAGTACAGGTAGCCGACGGGGATGTGAATCCAGTGATAGTCGTCCTTGCGCCCGGCTTCTATCAGCAGCACCCGGTGGTTTTTGTTGCGGGACAGACGGTTGCACAGCAAGGCACCTGCAGTGCCGCCGCCGATGACGATGTAGTCAAAAGTGGTGTCGCTCATGGGCAGAGATCAAGGGGCGGAACAGACGCCACTGGCAGTACCAGTGGCTGATTGATTGTGCTGAGCTGATGCTGGCTGTCGATAGGGAAAGTGCGCTGGCACTCCTGTTTTTGAAGCTGCTTGTGCTTTATGGTTGCGGGGTGGCGCGATTTTTTGATAAAAATTGCATCCCGTTAGAGCACCGCTTGCGCTGCGGGCCTACGCGGTGCAGCCCTTCGCTGACAGTTCTCAGGGCCTGGCCTGGCGCTATGCTGGGCGCTGCCCCGTCTTTGTTTTAGGAAGCTTCTTTGTCCAGCACTGACTCAAATCCTCAATGCCCCATGCAGACCCAGGAAGGGCGGCCGTGGGCCGTGCCTGTGGGCCGCTGGAGTGCCGCAGAGCTGGGGGATCGCACACTCTGGCGCAGGCTGGCTCCGCAGATCAAGGCGGTGCCCGCCAATGCGGGCTGGGATCTGGAGCAGTTGCAGTGGCTGGACCATGTGGGCGCCCAGCTGCTGTGGCAGCAATGGGGCAAGCGCTGGCCCGAGCAACTCAAAATCAATAGCAACCAGCGCGCCATGCTGGAGCGTGTGGCCCGGTTCAGCGAGGTGCCCGAGCCCCAGCCCGCCCCCTCGGGCCTGATGTGCCAGATCAACAATCTGGGCCAGATGGTCATCAATGCGCGTGCGCATTTCATGGGCTTGATCGAGCTGATCGGCCAGTTGCTGCTGGACTGTGTGCGACTGGCGCGCAACCCATTTCGCGGGCCGTGGCGCGATATTTCAGGGCATCTTTACGCAACCGGCGCCACCGCCTTGCCCATTACGGCGCTGGTGGGTTTTTTGATCGGCGTGGTGCTGGCCTATCTGATGGCGCTGCAGTTGCGCCAGTTTGGCGCCGAGTCTTTTATCGTCAATATTCTGGGCATCTCGCTGATTCGCGAGCTGGGGCCGCTGCTGGCCGCCATTCTGGTGGCGGGGCGCAGCGGCTCGGCCATCACGGCGCAGATTGGTGTGATGCGGGTGACCGAGGAGCTGGATGCCATGCAGGTCATGGGCATCTCCAAAGGCTACCGCCTTGTCATGCCACGGGCGCTGGCGCTGGCGGTCTCCATGCCGCTGGTGGCGCTGTGGACCATTCTGGCCTCGCTGGCCGGGGGCATGGTGGCCGCAGACCTGACCATGGACATCACGCCCTCGTACTTTTTTCAGTCGCTGCCTGCCGCGGTCAAGATCGGCAATCTGGGCTTGGCCATGGGCAAGTCCGTGGTGTTCGGGGTGCTGATTGCGCTGATTGGCTGCCACTGGGGGCTGAAGGTGGAGCCCAATACCCAGAGTCTGGGGCAGGGCACGACGGCATCAGTGGTGTCGTCTATCACCATGGTCATCATCGTGGATGCGATTTTTGCCATCCTGTTCCGTAATGTGGGGTTTTAGCATGCGATACCCCCTGAGTCGCTTCGCGCCTTCCCCCTGGGAGGGGGACGACACCCTCGGTGCGGGGCGGCCCTTCCTCGGTGTCGCTTTCTTGGCTTGTGTCGGTTTAAGAGGGGGCGCGCATGGCTGAGACCTTTAAAAACCGCCTGATTGATGGCGCTGTGGGGGGCTATGAGCCGCCGCAGGATAAGGCGCCGCTGGTGCAGGCCAAGGATTTGTGGACCGAGTTTGGCTCCGGCGAGAACCGCTTTGCCGTGCACCAGGATTTGAATCTGGATGTCTACCCGGGCGAGATTCTGACGCTGGTGGGCGGCTCGGGCACGGGCAAGACGGTGCTGCTGCGCCAGATTCTGGGTTTGCTGTCGCCCTCTCGCGGCACGGTGACGATTGATGGGCGGCCTTCGAGGGAGGTTATCAGTGGCGAGCTGGCGGCCAGCCATGTGGGCATGCTGTTCCAGCAGGGGGCGCTGTATTCGGCCTTCAATGTGCTGGACAACATTGCCTTTGCGCTGCGCGAGCAGGGCACGCTGCCCGATGCAGTGGTGCGCGATGCCGCCATGGTCAAGTTGCAGATGGTGGGCCTCAAGCCCGAGCACGCCACGCGCATGCCGGCTGATCTTTCGGGCGGCATGATCAAGCGCGTGGCGCTGGCGCGTTCGCTGATGATGGACCCGCCCCTGCTGCTGCTGGACGAGCCTACGGCGGGGCTGGACCCCAAGGGCTCGGACGAGTTCTGCGAGCTGCTGCGCGACATTCATGACGAGCTGGGCCTGACCGTCATCATGGTCACCCACGATCTGGACACGCTGTTTGCGCTGTCCACACGGGTTGCCGTGCTGGCTGAAAAGCGCGTGCTGGTGACGGGTGCACCACGCGATGTGGCCCAGGTCAAGCACCCGTTTATCGAACATTTCTTCCAGGGAGAACGTGGCCGCCGCGCCATGGCCCCGGTGCAAGGCGGCGCGGCCGCAGAGGAAAGCTGATGGAAAACAAGTCCCATGCCATGGCGGCCGGCATTTTTGTGCTGGTCGTCGCAGCCCTGCTGGCAGGGCTGGCCGTCTGGCTCACGCGTGACAACCGCGAATACCAGCTCTATGAAATGTCCACCAAGGACGGGGTCAGCGGCCTGCAGCCTCAGGCCACGGTGCGCTACAAGGGCGTGCCTGTGGGCAAGGTGGTGCGCATCAGCTTTGACCCGCAGATTCCGGGCAATGTGCTGATCCGCATTGCCGTGGGCGAGAACACGCCCGTCACCCCCGCAACCTATGCCCAGCTGGGCTATCAGGGTGTGACGGGCCTGGCCCATATCCAGCTTGACGATGACACCAAGCTGCCGCAGCAGCTCAAACCCGGCCCCAGCGGCCTGCCGCGCATGCCCATGAAGTCTTCGCCGCTGAACATGCTGGCCGACCAGGGCCCGGTGCTGCTGGAGCGTGTGGATGAAATCTCTCGCCGCCTCAATGCCATGCTGGGAGACGACAACCAGAAGCGGGTCAGTGAGTCTCTGGAAAACATTGCTGCTGCCGCAGGCAGCATCAATGAGCTGGCAGGCACCATGAACAAGGCCGCTGCTGGCTTGCCGCAGATTACGGCGGATGCCCATCAAACTTTGCAGTCGCTGACCAGAGCGGGCAATTCCGCCTCGGGTGTGGCTGGTGAGCTGCAGCAGACCGTGCGCCGCATCAACGCGCCTGACGGCCCGCTGCAGCAGATTGCGGCAGGCACGCAGTCGCTGACCGTGGCCGCTGATGCACTGGGCCGCAGCACCCTGCCTCGCGTCAACCGCGCAGCAGACGATTTTTCGCGCGCTTCGCGCAGCCTGAGCAATATGGCCAGCCGCATTGGCGACAACCCGCAGTCCGTGCTCTACGGGCAAGGCGTGGGCCAGCCCGGCCCGGGCGAGCCGGGCTTCACCGCCCCTACCCCTGCGCACTGAACTGGCAGCGTCTTCTACAGGAACTCTTATGGCTCAAGCTATGAACGTCTCAACAAGTCTGCTGCGCGCGGCGGGTCTGTCTGCCGCAGCGCTGGTGCTGGCCGCTTGCTCGGCGCTGCCCACACCGCCCGTTCAGCCCACTCGCTACGACCTGGGCGTGACCGATACCACCGTGCCCGCGGCAACGGCAGCCGCCCCCAGTGTGGCGCCGCCCCCGCTGGTGCTGGCAGAGGTGCAGACCCCTGCCGGGTCTGACAACTCCACCGCCATGCTCTACCGCCTGAGCTATGCCGACAACCAGGAGCAGCGCGCCTATCAGCATGCGCGCTGGACCTTGCCGCCTGCCCAGATGCTGGAGCAGCGCTTGCGCACCCGTCTGGCGCTGGAGCGACCTGTGCTTTCGGAGAAAGACAACCTCAGCCCCAACCCCAATGACTCGCGAGCGCTGGGCCTGCTGAGGCTGGAAATTGTGGAATTCAGCCAGGTCTTTGACAGTGCCAGCAGCAGTCAGGGCGTGGTGCGCGTGCGTGCCAGCCTGATCGGCCAGGACCGTCGTGGCGGCAATGTGCTGCTGGGCCAGAAGCTGTTCAGCGCCCAGACCCCGGCTGCCACTGGCGATGCAGCCGGTGGTGCCCGTGCCATGGCCGTCAGTGTGGACAGGCTGACCATTGATCTCAGCAACTGGCTGCAGAGTCAGGGCCGATAAGCTCGCTGCTGCACTCCCAGGCCCTGCAATGCAGGGCTTTTTTGCGGGCGATTGATCTGCCCGGGTCCTGTGGCGCGGCTTTGCTGATGTGGGTCAATGGGCGCGGGCGTCTATCTTTCTAAGCTGCGACTTCCGCAACTCGCAAAGCAAAGGAATCGCAATGGCCAGCTTGGAATGGACTGCTGCTCTGGTGTTGGACCTGCCCGCCATGGATTCGGTGCATGAAGAATTTGTCACTTTGCTGGCGCAGGTAGAGGCGGCTGATGATGCACAGCTATGCCATCTTTGGGACGAGCTGATCACGCATACCCAGCACCACTTTGACCAGGAAGACCGCTGGATGCAGACCACAGGCTTTGCCACCGGCAACTGCCACAGCCAGCAGCACAAAGTGGTGCTGGCCGTCATGCGCGAAGGCGCGGCCAAAGGAGCAGAGGGCGATCTGGGCACCATTCGCCACATGGCCGCAGAACTGGGCCCCTGGTTCAGCCACCATGCCCAGAACATGGACGCCGCCCTGGCCCTGCACATGCGCCGCGCAGGCTTTGACCCTGTCAGCGGCGAAGTGCTGATGCCCGAAGCCCTGCCTGCCGAACCCATCACTGGATGCGGCGGCGCCTGCAGCACTGCAGAGCACAAGGAAGAAGCTGTAGCCGCCTGAAACCGGCGCACCCCAACCCAGTGGCACCGAGCAAGAGCCGCCTCGCGGCGAAGGTGCCGTCCCCCTCGGGGGGAAGGCGCGAAGCGCCTCAGGGGGGGCTATGGATATATCGCCGGCGAAGCCAAGATAGGAAAGATCTTGACCAGCCCGCCCGCCATCACCTCAATGGCCAGCGCCGCCAGAATCAGGCCCATCAGCCGGGTCATCACGTTGATGCCGGTCTTGCCCAGCACACGGGCAATCGGGTCGGCCAGCGAAAAGCAGACCACGACTGCAATGGCCACCACCACGCCATAGCCCACCAGCGCCACATGCTGCCAGATGGTGCGCGCCTGGTCGGCATAAATCACGACGGTAGACATGGCGGCTGGCCCCGTCAGCAGCGGTATGGCCAGCGGAACCACGGCAATGCTGTTGCCCTCAGCGGCTTTTTCGGCCGCAGCTTCCAGTGTGGGGCTGTGCGGGCGGTCTTCTGCGGGGCGCGAATTCAGCATATTCATCGCGCTGATCAGCAGCAGCAGACCGCCGCCCACCTGAAAGCTCTGCAGCGAGATATTGAAGAACTGCAGAATCTGCAGACCCAGCAAGGCACACACCGCAATCACGCAGAACGCCGCAAAGGCGGCGGTGTGAATGGTTTGCTTGCGCTGCTGCGGGCTGAAGCCTTCGGTGTAATGAATGAAGAAGGGGATGATGGCCAGCGGGTTGATGATGGCCACCAGCGTGATGAGGGGCTTGAGATCCATTACAGACCACCTTCAAAAAAATCGATCGCAACGGCTGGGTAAAAAAGCGGCTCGGGCACAGGAAGCTGGCGAGATTTCATGGCAGCGTGGCGTGTGAAAGAATGGCTGGATTGCCGGGGCAGCGCTGCCATTACAGCACTCGCTTGGCGATTTGCGTGTAATTGCCGCAAAGCGCGCACCGGCTGTACGACTTGTGCAACAAAAACAGGAGCTAGAACAATGGGCAGCTTTGTCGAACTGACCGCCGTGGACGGCGTGAAAATTCCCGCTTATGTGGCCATGCCTGAAGGCACGCCGCGTGGCGCCATCGTGGTGCTGCAGGAGATTTTTGGCGTGAACTCGCACATTCGCTCCGTCGCCGATCGCTACGCCGCCCAAGGCTATGTGGCCGTGGCACCAGCCATGTTCCAGCGCGTGCAGCCCAATGTGGAGCTGGGTTACACCGAGGACGATATGAAGCAGGGCTTTGCCCTCAAGACTGCCGTGGAAAGCCTGCCCGTACCTGGCGCACTGCGCGATGTGGAAGCCGCTGCGGCCTACGCTGGCGAACAGGCGCAGGGCGGCAAAGTGGGCGTGGTGGGCTTTTGCTGGGGCGGCCTGATGACCTGGCGCACGGCCTGCAACCTGAGCAGCGTCTCGGCAGCGGTCTGCTACTACGGCGGCGGCATGACAGGCGAGCAGGAAGCCAACCGCCAGGCGCTGGTGCCAACGCTGGCGCACTTCGGCAGCAAGGATCACTACATCTCGCTGGAATCTGTCGAAGCCTTCAAGCTGGCCCAGCCCAAGGTGGAAGTGCATGTCTATGAAGCCGACCACGGCTTCAACTGCGACCAGCGCGGCTCTTACAACGAAGCTGCTGCAGCGTTGGCAGGTGAGCGCACTCTGGCCTTCTTCAAGCAGCACATAGGTTGATTGCTGGACTGATAAAAGTCAAAAACAGTAGCTGCTAGCACTTTAACCATAAGCACTAGCCGCTATTTTTGTTCAAATTACAGAGTGAGCCACAAGGCGCGGCCCAAAAAACAGAGACACCGAGCAAGGGCCGCCCCGCAGCAAAGGTGTCGTCCCCCTCCCGAAGAGAGAGGGGGAAGCCGCAAAGCGGCTCAGGGGGTGTTACTCCCGTTCTTCACTTTCAAGGTACCGCCGCCGCCAGAAGTAAGCCACCAGCACCACGGTGATGACGACCATGGCCACCAGTGCCCAGATAAAGCCGTCCTTTTTGTGCACAAAGGGAATGAACTCGAAGTTCATGCCAAAGATGCCCGCCATCAGGTTCAGCGGCAGAAAGATGGCGGTCACCGTAGTCAGCGTGCGCATGATGTCGTTGGCACGGTTGCTCTGGGCCGAGAAGTGCATTTGCACGGCGGTCTCGGCGCTTTGCTCCATGCGGTGAATATGGTGGGTCACGCGCTCTATGTGCTCCAGCACGTCGCGTGAGCGCACGCGCAGCAGCTCGCGCTCATGCTGGCGGGCGGGCGTGCTCTCTGGCGGCCAGCCTTCCAGCGCTTCCGTCCAGTCCTGCATGGCGGCGCGCTGGTCTTCGCAGATTTCATCGAGCTGGTGCAGCGCCAGGCGCACATCCAGCACGCTGGCCCAGTTGCTGAAGCGCTTGTTGGGCTTGAGCAGCGCCATCTGCCAGTGGTCGATCTGGCGCGTCAGCGTGCGGCGCAGGTCCAGATAGCCATCCACCATGCCGTTGACCATGCGCAGCATCAAGTCGGCAGGCTCGACGGGCATCTTGCTGCTTTGCTGGCGGCCATCGGTTTTGCCGGGGCCGGTGATGAGGCGCTGCCAGAAGTTCTCCATCACAAAACAGCCGTCGGGGTGTACGGACAGCAGCACATGGTCGTACAGCGCAAAGCCCACAGGCTGGGTTTCCACGCGCTGCAGCACGGGGGCATCCGCCGCTGGCTGAGTGTGGGCCGGGCGGTGCGATGCGGGAGCGCTGCTGATGGCAGGCGCAGGGCTGGAACTGGTCGCAGGCGAAGCTGGGATTGCGCTGGCTGCTATGGTTTCATGTGTGCCATTGAGCGGCGGCAGATGGGCATTGGCCAGCCTGCGGAACACCAGAATGTCGTACACCGAGGTGTAGTCATAGTTCGAGGGCAGGGTGGGGTTGAGCAAGTCCGAGACATGCAGGTCCACCAGTGGCGAGCCGCCAATCTGCGTCAGCATGTGCTGAATGGCGGGCAGCTGGCTCTCCAGTTCCGCACGGGTGCAGGAAACCCAGTAAAAGCCGGTCATGGGCTCCTGCGTGGGCAGGGCTTCGACAGGCTGGGCATAGAGCGGAGAAATGTGCAGAACGCGCATGGCAGGGCTGGAATAAAGAAACGGCCCGGAAGAAAGCTCCCGGGCCGTGAAATCATGCCTGAAATGGCTTTGAGCGCAAGCGTATCAAGCGCTTGCAGCTATCAAAACCATTGTCGTCTTACAGGCCGCGCAGCTTCTTGGCAGCGTCAATGGCGAAGTAGGTCAGGATGCCGTCGGCACCGGCGCGCTTGAAGGCCAGCAGGGCTTCCATCATCACGGCGTCGTGGTCCAGCCAGCCATTGGCGGCAGCGGCCTTGAGCATGGCGTACTCGCCCGACACCTGATAGGCGAAGGTAGGAACCTTGAACTCGTCCTTGACGCGGCGCACCACGTCCAGGTAGGGCATGCCGGGCTTGACCATGACCATGTCTGCGCCTTCGGCGATGTCCTGGGCTACTTCGCGCAGGGCTTCGTCGGTGTTGGCGGGGTCCATCTGGTAGACGTTCTTGTCGGCCTTGCCCAGGGCGCCACGGGTGCCCACGGCGTCGCGGAAGGGGCCGTAGAAGGCGCTGGCGTACTTGGCGCTGTAGGCCATGATGCGGGTGTAGATATGGCCTTGCAGTTCCAGCGCTTCGCGGATGGCGCCGATGCGGCCGTCCATCATGTCGCTGGGGGCCACCATGTCCACGCCAGCTTCAGCGTGATTCAAAGCCTGGCCGACCAGCACTTCCACGGTCTCATCGTTGAGGATGTAGCCGGTCTCGTCCAGGATGCCGTCCTGGCCGTGGCTGGTATAGGGGTCCAGCGCCACGTCGGTCATCACGCCCAGATCCGGAAATTCCTTTTTGAGCGCACGCACCACGCGGGGGATGAGGCCGTCGGGGTTCAGGGCTTCCTTGCCGTCCGGGGTCTTGAGGCTGGCGTCGATATTGGGGAACAAGGCCATCACGGGGATGCCCAGCTTCACGCATTCTTCGGCCACGGGCAGCAGCAGGTCCAGGCTGACGCGGTCCACGCCGGGCATGGAGGGCACCGCTTCGCGGCGGTTCGTGCCTTCGTGCACAAACACCGGGTAGATGAAGTCATGGGGCGTCAGCACGCTCTCACGCACCAGGTTGCGGGTAAAGGCATCGCGGCGCAGGCGGCGGGGGCGATTCTGGGGGAAGGGTGTAGGGCTGGACAGATGCATGGGGAAAATTGTGCCCCATTCAACATGGCTTGGCTTGCCAGTGCGCGACTAACCCACGTTGGCTGTCACTTTGCTGCCTCGTAAAGCCAGCGTCTGCAACAGGCGCTGCGGCCCTGCGCGCTTTACACTGACTGCATGCTCTGGGTCAAAGCCTTCCATATCGTCTTCGTAGCCAGCTGGTTTGCTGGTCTGTTCTATCTGCCGCGTATCTTCGTCAACATCGCCATGGTCACGCCGGGCTCGGTGGCCGAGCGCGAGCGCCTGCTGCTGATGGGGCGCAAGCTGCTGCGCTTTACCACCATGCTGGCCGTGCCCGCACTGGGCCTGGGCCTGTGGCTGTGGCTGGGCTGGGGCTTCAACGGCGGCTGGCTGCATGCCAAGCTGGCCGTGGTGCTGCTGGTCATTGGCTACCACCACAGCTGCGCGGTGCTGCTGCGCAAGCTGGCAGACAACACCTGCCACAAAAGCCATCGCTGGTTCCGCTTCTATAACGAGGTGCCGGTGCTGCTCTTGATCGCTGCCGTGATTCTGGTGGTGGTCAAGCCGTTCTGAACGTATTGATTGCCGGGAGCTGTCTTGTCTGAATCTTCGGTGCCCGAAACGGCCCGCCCGTCGGTGCCAGTGATCTCCATGCGCCATACCTCGGCCTGGCCGCTGGCGCTGGTCTATTCGCTGCTGATCGTATTTGCCAGTCTGTTCCCTTTTGACGGCTGGCGTGCGCAGGGCATAGACCCGCGGGTCTTTCTGTTCGCCAAGATTCCGCCTCCGTACTGGACCTGGTTCGACGTCAACACCAATATCGTCGGCTACGCGCCGCTGGGCTTTTTTCTGGCGCTGGCGCTGATGCGCTCGGGCAAGCCCGTGGTGGCCGTGCCGCTGGCCTTCGTCTGCGGCACGCTGCTGTCGCTGTGCATGGAGTTTTTGCAGATCTACCTGCCAAGGCGGGTGCCGTCCAACCTCGATCTGGTGCTGAACGCAGGCGGCACGCTGATAGGCGCACTGCTGGCTGCGCTGCTGGAAAAGCTGGGCGCCGTCTCGCGCTGGAGTGCGTTTCGCGGCAAATGGCTGGGCGAGGACGGGGCGGGCGTGCTGGTGCTGCTGGCGCTGTGGCCGTTTGCGCTGCTGTTTCCGGCAGCCGTGCCTTTTGGTCTGGGTCAGGTGCTGGAGCGGCTGGACGAAACCCTGCAGGATTTGCTGCTGAATACGCCGTTTGAGGAATGGCTGCCGCTGGGTGACTTTGCGATGACACCGCTGTCGCTGGCGTCCGAAATGCTGTGCGTGATGCTGGGCCTGTGGATTCCCTGCCTGCTAGCCTATTGCGCCGTGCGCCATATGGGGCGGCGGGTGCTGGCGGTTGTGGTGCTGGTATCACTGGGTGTGGGTGTGACGGCCCTGTCTGCCGCGCTGAGCTGGGGCCCGGCCCATGCCTGGGAATGGGTGGACCTGCCGGTGCGCCTGGGCATCTGGGGTGGGCTGGGGCTGGCCATTATTTCGTTGCCAGCCTCACGCCGTATCTGTGCCGTGCTATTACTTTTGGTGCTGGTGCTGCACCTGAGCATCCTCAACCAGGCGCCCACCAATGTGTATTTCGCCCAGACCTTGCAAGCCTGGGAGCAGGGGCGTTTCATCCGCTTTTATGGTCTGGGTCAATGGCTGGGCTGGCTCTGGCCTTACGTGACACTGGCCTATGTGGTGGTGCGCGCCTCGCGTCGTCAACAGCCTGCCTAGAATGACTCCACTATGAGTGACACCCAAAGCCCAAACAACGCCGGTGGCTACTACCAGCGCCATATCTTCTTCTGCCTGAATGAGCGTCCCAATGGCGAGGATTGCTGCGCGCTGCATGGCGCCAAGGCGGGCTTTGACCACTGCAAGAAGCGCGTCAAGGAAGAAGGCCTGGCGGGCAAGGGGCAAGTGCGTGTGAACAAGGCCGGTTGCCTGGACCGCTGTGCTGGCGGCCCGGTGGCAGTGGTTTATCCCGAAGCCGTCTGGTACACCTTTATCGACGACAGCGATATCGACGAAATCGTTGAGTCCCACCTCAAGAATGGCAAGGTGGTCGAGCGTCTGGTGTTGCCGGATAGCGTGGGTAGATAAGGCTCCCCCCTGAGCCGCTGCGCGGCTTCCCCCTGAGGGGCGACGTGCAACGGGACGGCAGCATCGCTGCGAGGCGGCTCTTGCTCGCTGCCCCTTTGTTGGGGTGTGCTTGTTCGAGGAACTTTAGGTATTTTTAGGTGTCAGCCTAATAACAGCAAGCGCTGGTAGCTATAACTAGGATAGCGTAGTGAATTCTCAGACTGAACGACTGACCTTGACTGGCAGCGCTGGTGCCATTGAAGCCCTGCGCGATGCGCCGCAGCTGGCCGAGGGGCAAAGCCCCAAAGGCGTGGCCATCATTGCCCACCCTCATCCGCTGTTTGGCGGCACCATGGACAACAAGGTGGTGCAGACCCTGGCGCGGGCCTTTGTGCAGGCGGGCTATACAGCGGTGCGTTTCAATTTCCGTGGCGTAGGTGCCAGTGCCGGCGAATATGACGCTGGCAAGGCCGAGCTGCAGGATCTGCTGGCCGTGGTGCAGCAGGTTGCCCCCGAAGGCCCGATTGCCCTGGCAGGTTTTTCCTTTGGTGCGTTTGTCACCAGCCATGCGCTGGCCCAGCTGTGGCCTGAAGGCCGGGTGCAGAAGGCGGTGCTGGTCGGCACGGCCGCCAGCCGCTTCGACGTGGCCCCGGTGCCTGCGGATGCGCATGAAAAAACGCTGGTCATTCACGGCGAGGCGGATGACACCGTGGAGCTGTCCGCCGTCATGAACTGGGCGCGCCCGCAGATACTGCCTGTTACCGTGATCCCGCAAGTCGGGCATTTCTTTCACGGACAATTGCCTCTGCTCAAGAGCCTGGTGGTGCGCCACCTGCAATCCCAATAAGCATCTGCATGGACAGACTGCCACGACGAACGTGAACCTTTCGCAGCGTCTTGGTTTTTCCTATTTTCATAGCGCCAAGCCAAGGTCTATCCTTGGCTTTGGCCGTTCTGGCGGTAAATCACCGCACTTACCTTTGCTTTAGCGAGAGTCGTCTTTATGAAGCCCATCTATTCCACACTGCGTGTTCTGGCCGTTGCTGCCGCTGTGGCGCCTGTGTTTGCCATGGCTCAGGTGGCTGCCCCTGTGCCTCCCGAAATTGCTGCCCGTAACTACCTGCTGGTGGATGTCACCGCCGGTCAGGTGCTGGGCGCCAAGGATGTCGATGCTCCGGTCGAGCAGGCATCGCTGACCAAGCTGATGACTGCCTATGTGGTGTTCGATGCCCTGCGTGCCAAGAAAATCACGCTGGAGCAGAAGATGCCCGTGAGCGAGCGTGCCTGGAAGATGCCCGGCTCGCGCATGTTCATCGACCCCAAGATGCAAGTGCCCGTCAATGACCTGGTCAGCGGCATGATCATCCAGTCCGGCAACGACGCCACCATGGCGCTGGCCGAGGCGGTGGGCGGCACGGCCGAAAACTTCGTCAAGATGATGAATGACCAGGCCAAGGCCCTGGGCATGAAGAACACCTCGTACAAGAACCCCGAAGGTCTGACCGAACCCGGCCACCTGACCACGGCGCGTGACCTGTCCATCCTGGCGCAGCGCCTGATGCATGACTTCCCCGAGTACATGCACTACTACGCCACCAAGCACTACGCTTACCCAGGTACCCCAGCATCGAACGGCAACAACCGCAATGCGCTGCTGTTCCGCGACCCCACGGTGGATGGCCTGAAGACCGGCCACACCAATGCCGCAGGCTACTGCCTGGTGGCCACTGCCAAGCGCGATCTGCCCAACGTCGGCCAGCGCCGCCTGCTGTCCATCGTGCTGGGTACGGCCAGCGAAAAGGCCCGCGCCAACGAAAGCCAGAAGCTGCTGAACTGGGGCTATACCGCCTATGACGCCGTCAAGCTGTTCGATGCCGACCAGCCCGTGGCCACGCCTGCCGTCTGGAAGGGCGCTGCCAATGCCGTCAAGATCGGCCGTGCCGGTGGCCCCATTGTGGTGACTGTGCCTGCTGGCAGCGGGGGCAAGCTCACGACCGAAGTGGTGCGCCAGGACCCATTGCTCGCTCCCATCACCAAGGGCCAGTCCATGGGCACCCTGAAGGTGAAGATGGGCGCCGACACTGTGGCTGAAGTGCCGCTGGTGGCGCTGGAGGCCGTCGAGCAGGCAGGCTTCTTTGGCCGTCTGTGGGACACCATCCGCCTCTGGATCAAGTAAGTCTTTTGCTCTGGCGCCACGCAGCGCCAGAGCCTCATCTCTGATGAAATTTTCGGCAGCCCGGCTGGGGCTATTGCAGGGCAGCAGTTGTGCTGATCTTTGCAAGCTGGTACAGTCGAGGGCTTTTCGGAATTTCCGAAGGGATTCACGTTTTCGTTTTCCAGCGAGGGAAACGAAGAAAATTCACGTTTAGGGACGTTTATTAATGCCAACCATTAACCAACTCGTGCGTCAGGGCCGCACGGTAGAAGTTGTTAAATCCAAGAGCCCTGCTATGGAAAACTGCCCCCAACGCCGTGGCGTGTGCACCCGTGTGTACACCACCACTCCTAAGAAGCCTAACTCGGCTCTGCGTAAGGTGGCCAAGGTTCGTCTGACCAACGGTTTCGAAGTGATTTCGTACATCGGCGGTGAAGGCCACAACCTGCAAGAACACAGCGTTGTGCTGGTTCGCGGCGGCCGTGTGAAGGACTTGCCAGGTGTGCGTTACCACATCGTGCGCGGCTCTCTTGACCTGCAAGGCGTCAAGGACCGTAAGCAGTCCCGCTCCAAGTACGGTGCCAAGAAGCCTAAGGCTAAGTAATCAGCCCTGGTTTTTTGAAAATAAACGGTGTTTGATTCGCCTGACTGGCGCGGTCAAACGTAGTGACCCGAAGTGCAAATTGTTTGCATGGGTCGAGTAAGTGAGAGTTTTGAATAGCTCTCGCGGTATCTGAAAAGATGCCAACTGAAGCAAAGATAGAGGTAAAAAATGCCACGTCGTCGCGAAGTCCCCAAACGTGAAATCCTGCCGGATCCTAAGTTCGGCAATGTAGAGCTGTCCAAATTCATGAACGTGATCATGGAAGGCGGCAAGAAGGCAGTTGCTGAGCGCATCATTTACGGCGCTCTGGAACTGATCGAGAAGAAGCACCCAGGCAAGGATCCTCTGGAAGCCTTCGTGGTTGCTATCAACAACGTCAAGCCCATGGTGGAAGTGAAGTCCCGCCGCGTGGGTGGTGCTAACTACCAGGTGCCAGTGGAAGTGCGCCCTGTCCGTCGTCTGGCTCTGGCCATGCGCTGGATCAAGGAAGCTTCGCGCAAGCGCGGTGAGAAGTCCATGGCTCAACGCCTGGCCAACGAACTGCTGGAAGCCACGGAAGGTCGTGGCGGCGCCATGAAGCGTCGTGACGAAGTGCACCGTATGGCCGAAGCCAACAAGGCATTCAGCCACTTCCGCTTCTAATCGGAATCTCGCTCGAGATACAGGGCCGCATGCAACAACTTGCTGCGGCCTTGTGTCGATTCTGAGCGCCCCCATATAGAGCTGCTGCCTCCTGCGCACAATGCGGGGCCGGCAGTACTCCCATACGATCAAGCAAGGATCCATCATGGCTCGCAAGACCCCCATTGAGCGCTATCGCAACATCGGTATTTCCGCTCACATTGACGCAGGTAAGACA
Organism: Comamonas fluminis; assembly: GCF_019186805.1. Lineage (NCBI taxonomy): Bacteria > Pseudomonadati > Pseudomonadota > Betaproteobacteria > Burkholderiales > Comamonadaceae > Comamonas > Comamonas fluminis. Next base: position 264,293 of record NZ_CP066783.1, read on the forward strand.
ACCACCACAGAACGTATCCTGTTCTATACCGGTGTGACCCACAAGCTGGGCGAAGTGCACGACGGCGCTGCCACCACCGACTGGATGGAACAAGAGCAAGAGCGTGGTATCACCATCACTTCCGCTGCAGTGACCTGCTTCTGGAAGGGTATGGATCTGTCGTACCCCGAGCACCGCTTCAACATCATTGACACCCCCGGCCACGTTGACTTCACGATTGAAGTTGAGCGCTCGATGCGCGTGCTGGACGGCGCTTGCATGGTCTATTGCGCTGTGGGTGGCGTGCAGCCCCAGTCCGAAACCGTGTGGCGTCAAGCTAACAAGTACAAGGTGCCTCGTCTGGCCTTCGTGAACAAGATGGACCGTACTGGCGCCAACTTCTTCAAGGTCTATGAAGGCATGAAGACTCGCCTGAACGCGAACCCTGTGCCCGTGGTAATCCCAATCGGCGCTGAAGACAACTTCAAGGGCGTGGTCGATCTGGTCAAGATGAAGGCCATCATCTGGGACGAAGCTTCCCAGGGCATGAAGTTCGAATACCAGGACATCCCTGCTGAGCTGGTGGAAACCGCCAACAAGTGGCGTGAAAACCTGGTTGAAGCCGCTGCTGAAGCCTCTGAAGAGCTGATGAACAAGTACCTGGAAGAAGGTACTCTGACTGAAGAAGAAGTGAAGCTCGGCGTGCGTACCCGTACTCTGGCCACCGAAATTCAGCCCATGCTGTGCGGCACTGCGTTCAAGAACAAGGGTGTTCAGCGCATGCTGGACGCCGTGATCGACTATCTGCCCGCTCCTGTGGACATCCCTGACGTTACCGGTACTGATCCCGATGACGAAGAGAAGAAGCTGGCACGTAAGGCCGACGACAACGAGAAGTTCTCTGCTCTGGCATTCAAGCTGATGACCGACCCGTTCGTCGGTCAGCTGACTTTCGTGCGCGTTTACTCCGGCGTTCTGACCAAGGGCGACACCGTCCTGAACTCGGTCAAGGGCAAGAAGGAACGTATCGGCCGTATCGTTCAGATGATGGCTAACGAGCGTATCGAAATTGAAGAACTGCGCGCTGGCGACATTGCCTCCTGCGTGGGTCTGAAGGACGTGACCACTGGTGAAACCCTGTGCGATATCTCTGCACCTATCGTGCTGGAGCGCATGGTGTTCCCTGAGCCTGTGATTGCACAGGCTGTGGAACCCAAGACCAAGTCCGACCAGGAAAAGATGGGTATCGCTCTGTCGCGTCTGGCTGCAGAAGATCCTTCCTTCCGCGTGCGTACCGACGAAGAATCCGGTCAGACCATCATCGCCGGTATGGGCGAGCTGCACCTGGAAATTATCGTTGACCGCATGAAGCGCGAATTCAACGTGGAAGCCAACGTGGGCAAGCCCCAGGTTGCCTACCGCGAAACCATTCGCAGCACGGTCAAGGACGTGGACGGCAAGTTCGTTCGTCAGTCCGGTGGTAAGGGCCAATACGGTCACGTGGTGTTCACGGTTGAACCTCAAGAAGCCGGCAAGGGCTTCGAGTTCGTCGACGCCATCAAGGGCGGTGTGGTTCCTCGCGAATACATCCCTGCAGTGGAAAAGGGTGTGATCGAAGCCCTGACTTCCGGCGTGCTGGCTGGCTACCCCGTGGTGGACGTGAAGGTCACTCTGACCTTCGGTTCGTACCACGATGTGGACTCGAACGAAATGGCGTTCAAGATGGCCGCTATCTTCGGTTTCAAGGAAGCTGCCAAGAAGGCCAACCCCGTCATCCTGGAACCCATGATGGCTGTGGAAGTGGAAACGCCCGAAGACTACGCCGGTACCGTGATGGGCGATCTGTCCTCGCGTCGCGGCATGGTGCAGGGTATGGACGACATGGTCGGTGGCGGCAAGGCCATCAAGGCTGAAGTGCCTCTGTCCGAAATGTTCGGCTACGCCACTTCGCTGCGCTCCATGACTCAAGGTCGTGCCAGCTACACCATGGAGTTCAAGCACTACGCTGAAGCTCCTCGTAACGTGGCCGAAGCCATCGTTGCAGCCCGCGCCAAGTAATTGACGCAGCTTTGACGAATCGGTCATAATCCCCGGTTCTGATCGCGACAGCTCCCGAAAGGGGGCTGTCGCGATTTTGCCGGTCTGCGATCCCATGCCGTCCTGTCCCTGTGCGGGGCGATCCAGCAATGAGGTGCAGACCTTAAACATCACACAGGTTTTTGCTCTTTCGGAGAAATCATGGCAAAAGAAAAATTCGAGCGCACCAAGCCCCACGTGAACGTGGGCACCATCGGTCACGTTGACCACGGCAAGACCACCCTGACTGCTGCTATCGCTACTGTGCTGTCCAAGCACTTCGGCGGCGAAGCCAAGGACTACTCGCAGATCGACAACGCGCCTGAAGAAAAGGCCCGTGGTATCACGATCAACACTTCGCACGTTGAGTACGAAACCGCTGCTCGTCACTATGCTCACGTTGACTGCCCCGGTCACGCTGACTATGTGAAGAACATGATTACCGGTGCTGCTCAGATGGACGGCGCTATCCTGGTTTGCTCCGCTGCTGACGGCCCCATGCCCCAGACTCGCGAGCACATCCTGCTGTCCCGCCAGGTGGGCGTTCCTTACATCATCGTCTTCCTGAACAAGGCTGACATGGTGGACGACGAAGAACTGCTGGAACTGGTCGAAATGGAAGTGCGCGAGCTGCTGTCCAAGTACGACTTCCCCGGCGACGACACCCCTATCATCCGCGGCTCCGCTAAGCTGGCCCTGGAAGGTGACCAGTCCGACAAGGGCGAGCCTGCTATCCTGAAGCTGGCCGAAGCTCTGGACACATACATCCCCACTCCCGAGCGTGCTGTTGACGGCGCCTTCGTGATGCCTGTGGAAGACGTGTTCTCCATCTCCGGTCGTGGTACCGTGGTGACTGGCCGTATCGAGCGCGGCATCATCAAGGTCGGCGAAGAAATCGAAATCGTCGGTATCAAGGACACCGTCAAGACTACCGTCACTGGCGTGGAAATGTTCCGCAAGCTGCTGGACCAAGGTCAAGCTGGCGACAACGTGGGTCTGCTGCTGCGCGGCACCAAGCGTGAAGACGTGGAACGTGGCCAAGTGCTGTGCAAGCCCGGTTCGATCAAGCCCCACACTCACTTCACCGCTGAAGTGTATGTGCTGTCCAAGGACGAAGGCGGCCGCCACACTCCTTTCTTCAACAACTACCGCCCTCAGTTCTACTTCCGTACAACTGACGTGACCGGCTCCATCGAACTGCCAGAAGGCAAGGAAATGGTGATGCCTGGTGATAACGTGTCGATCACTGTGAAGCTGATCGCTCCTATCGCTATGGAAGAAGGTCTGCGCTTCGCTATCCGCGAAGGTGGTCGTACTGTTGGTGCCGGTGTGGTTGCCAAGATCATTGCCTAATTCTTAGAAAAGCTAGGAATTAACAATGTCTAAGCAAAAAATCCGTATCCGCCTGAAGGCATTTGACTACAAGCTGATCGACCAGTCTGCAGCCGAAATCGTGGACACCGCCAAGCGCACCGGCGCGATTGTCAAGGGTCCCGTGCCCCTGCCAACACGCATGAAGCGTTTCGACATTCTGCGTTCGCCTCACGTCAACAAGACCAGCCGTGACCAGTTCGAAATCCGTACGCACCAGCGTCTGATGGACATCGTTGATCCGACTGACAAGACAGTTGACGCTCTGATGAAGCTGGACCTGCCCGCAGGTGTGGACGTCGAAATCAAACTGCAATAAGAGTTTTGGAAGTCCTCTGAGGTGATCCTCGGAGGCTTTTGAGGGTCTTTGTTTAACGCGGACTTGCTTGCAAAAGCAGTTCGCGTTAAACTTTAGGGCTTCGCCTTTGATGCGAAGTTTTATTAACCTTCTTTTGTGCGGCAAGCCTTAGGGCTAGGCAGCAACGCTGGGCCAATTGCAGTTTCAGCGGCAAAAGTATTGGAGCAAACAAATGAGTCTGAGCAACTCCCTGGGGTTGCTGGGTCGCAAGGTGGGCATGATGCGTCTGTTCACTGATGATGGGGACGCAGTGCCTGTCACAGTGGTGGATGTTTCTAACAACCGCGTTACCCAGGTCAAAACCCAAGAGAACGATGGCTACGTGGCCCTGCAGGTCACTTTCGGTGCACGCAAGGCTTCTCGCGTGACCAAGCCAGCAGCTGGCCACCTCGCTAAGGCAGGTGTTGAAGCCGGTGAAGTGACCCGTGAATTCCGCGTGACCGATGAAACCGCTGGCAAGTATGCCGCTGGTGCTGTTCTGCCTGTGGCCGAACTGTTCAGCGTTGGCCAGAAGGTGGACGTGCAAGGCACTTCCATCGGTAAGGGCTACGCCGGCACGATCAAGCGTCACAACTTCTCGTCGCAGCGCGCATCGCACGGTAACAGCCGTTCGCACAATGTCCCCGGCTCGATCGGTATGGCACAAGACCCAGGTCGCGTGTTCCCCGGTAAGCGTATGACCGGCCACATGGGCGACGAAACCGTCACTACTCAAAATCTCGACGTGGTTCGTATCGACGAAGCACGCCAACTGCTGTTGATCAAGGGTGCTATTCCTGGCGCCAAGGGTGGCTTCGTTTCCGTGCGCCCCGCGATCAAGGCTAAAGCTTCCAAAGGAGCGAACTAATGCAGCTCGAACTCCTGAATGAACAAGGCCAGGCAGCTTCCAAGGTGGAAGCTCCCGAGACTGTGTTCGGTCGTGAATTCAACGAAGATCTGGTCCACCAGCTGGTGACTGCCTACCGTGCCAACGCACGTCAAGGCACTCGCGCCCAGAAGGACCGTGAACAAGTGCGTCACACCACTGCCAAGCCTTTCAAGCAAAAGGGTACTGGTCGTGCACGTGCTGGTATGTCCTCCTCGCCTCTGTGGCGTGGCGGCGGTCGCATCTTCCCGAATCTGCCTGAAGAAAACTTCGCGCAGAAGATCAACAAGAAGATGTACCGCGCTGGTATGGCTTCCATCCTGTCTCAGCTGGCCCGCGAAGGCCGTCTGGCAGTTGTGGAATCCCTGAAGCTGGATACCCCCAAGACCAAGGTTTTGGCCGACAAGTTCAAGGCTATGAATGTGGCTTCGACGTCGGTTCTGGTGATCGCCGATGAAATCGACGAAAACCTGTACCTGGCTTCCCGCAATCTGAAGAACGTGTTCGTGGTTGAGCCGCGCTATGCAGACCCCGTGTCTCTGGTGCACTACAAGAAAGTGCTCGTCACCAAGGGTGCGATCGACAAACTCAAGGAGATGTTCGCATGAGCACTACCAAGTTTGACGAAGGTCGTCTGATGCAAGTGCTGGTCGCTCCCATCGTGTCCGAAAAGGCCACTCTGGTTGCTGAAAAGTCCAATGCTGTGACATTCAAGGTGCTGCAGAACGCTACCAAGCCCGAAATCAAGGCCGCTGTGGAATTGATGTTCAAGGTTGAAGTGGCTGGCGTTTCCGTGGTGAACACCAAGGGCAAAACCAAGCGTTTCGGCAAGACCGTTGGCCGTCGCGACAATGTTCGCAAGGCATACGTGATGCTCAAGCCTGGTCAAGAGCTGAACCTGTCTGGGGAGGCTGCGTAATCATGGCTGTTATCAAGCTCAAACCTACGACCCCCGGCCAGCGTGGCGCGGTTAAGGTCACACGTGACCACCTGCACAAGGGTGAAGGTTTCGCCCCCCTGCTGGAAGCACAATTCCAGAAGGCCGGTCGTAACAACAACGGTCACATCACAACTCGCCACAAGGGCGGTGGTCACAAGCACCACTACCGTGTGGTGGACTTCAAGCGCAACAAGGACGGTATCCCCGCCAAGGTTGAGCGCATTGAATACGACCCTAACCGTACTGCTCACATCGCTCTGGTGTGCTACGCAGACGGCGAACGTCGCTACGTCATTGCTCCTCGCAACCTGGAAGTGGGCGCGACCATCATCAGTGGTGCTGAAGCTCCTATCCGCGTTGGCAACACCCTGCCTATCCGCAACATCCCCGTGGGCTCGACCATCCACTGCATCGAACTGAAGATCGGTGCTGGTGCTCAGATCGCTCGCTCGGCTGGTACCTCTGCCACTCTGCTGGCTCGCGAAGGCATCTACGCTCAGGTGCGTATGCGTTCGGGCGAAGTCCGCAAGGTGCACATTGAGTGCCGTGCCACTATCGGTGAAGTCGCCAACGAAGAACACAGCCTGCGCCGTCTGGGCAAGGCAGGTGTGAAGCGTTGGATGGGTATTCGTCCTACCGTTCGCGGTACGGTCATGAACCCTGTCGACCACCCGCACGGTGGTGGTGAAGGCAAGACCGGTGAAGGTCGTCACCCAGTTGACCCATGGGGCAATCTGACGAAGGGCTACCGCACCCGTAACAACAAGCGCACACAGACGATGATCGTGTCGCGTCGTAAAAAGTAAGGGGTAGCAAATGACTCGTTCTCTTAAAAAGGGTCCGTTTGTTGACCATCACTTGCTGGCTAAGGTCGAAAAGGCCATCGCCACCAAGGACAAGAAGCCAGTGAAGACCTGGTCGCGTCGCTCCATGGTTCTGCCCGAGTTCATCGGTCTGACCATTGCCGTGCACAACGGCAAGCAACACGTGCCGGTTTATGTGACTGACCAGATGGTTGGCCACAAGCTGGGTGAATTCGCGCTGACTCGTACCTTCAAGGGTCACCCCGCGGACAAGAAAGCCAAGAAGTAAGGAATAGAACATGTCTGAAACACGTGCTGTTCTCCGTGGCGTCCGCTTGTCTGTTGACAAGGGTCGCCTGGTCGCGGATCTGATTCGCGGCAAGAAGGTGGATCAAGCTCTGAACATCCTGACTTTCACACAGAAAAAAGCTGCTGTGATCGTGAAGAAGGTTCTGGAATCCGCTATCGCCAACGCCGAGCACAATGACGGCGCCGACATCGACGAATTGAAGGTCAAGACCATCTTCGTTGAGCAAGGCACCACGCTCAAGCGTTTTACCGCTCGCGCCAAGGGCCGCGGCAACCGCATCAGCAAGCCTACCTGCCACATCTACGTGACAGTCGGTAACTGAGGCCTTAAGGAAGAATATGGGACAGAAAATCCATCCTACCGGCTTCCGTCTGGCGGTCAGCCGTAACTGGGCAAGCCGCTGGTACGCAAGCAACCGTGACTTCGCCGGCATGCTGGCTGAAGACATCAAGGTTCGCGAGTACCTGAAGGCCAAGCTGAAGAATGCCGCCGTGGCTCGCGTTCTGATCGAGCGTCCTGCCAAGAACGCCCGCATCACCATTTTCTCGGCTCGTCCAGGTGTGGTGATCGGCAAGAAGGGTGAAGACATCGAGAACCTGAAGAAGGAACTCGCTACTCGCCTGGGCGTGCCTGTCGCAGTGAACATCGAAGAAGTGCGCAAGCCTGAAATCGATGCCAAGCTGATCGCTGACTCCATCTGCCAGCAGCTGGAAAAGCGCATCATGTTCCGTCGCGCCATGAAGCGTGCGATGCAGAACGCCATGCGTCTGGGTGCTCAAGGCATCAAGATCATGTCGTCCGGTCGTCTGAACGGCATCGAAATCGCTCGTACCGAGTGGTATCGCGAAGGCCGCGTGCCTCTGCACACTCTGCGTGCTGACATCGACTATGGCTTCTCCGAAGCCAAGACGACATACGGCATCATCGGCGTGAAGGTCTGGGTCTACAAGGGTGATACCTTGGGCCGTAACGATCTGCCCGCCGTGGAAACGCCCCGTCCTGAAGACGAGCGTCGTCCTCGTGGTCCCCGTCGCGACGGTCGTCGTGATGGCGATCGCGCAGGCCGCGGTGGTCGTCGTCCCGCTGGTACCAACGCCGCTCCTGCCGATGGCAGCGACAAGCCTGCTGGCGCTGGTGCTGATTCCGTTAAGCGCGTTCGCAAGACTGACGCGCCCGCTGCTGCAGCGGACGGTAAAGGAGAATAAAGATGCTGCAACCTGCTCGCCGCAAATACCGCAAGGAGCAAAAGGGTCGCAACACCGGTATTGCAACGCGTGGTAACTCCGTTGCTTTCGGTGACTTCGGCCTGAAGTCCACTGACCGCGGCCGTCTGACGGCCCGCCAGATCGAAGCTGCACGTCGTGCAATTTCCCGTCACGTCAAGCGTGGTGGTCGTATCTGGATCCGCGTGTTCCCGGACAAGCCAATCTCTACCAAGCCCGCCGAAGTGCGTATGGGTAACGGTAAGGGCAACCCCGAGTACTACGTGGCCGAGATCCAGCCCGGTAAGGTGATCTACGAAATCGTAGGCGTGCCTGAAGAGCTGGCCCGTGAAGCGTTCCGCCTGGCTGCTGCAAAGCTGCCTCTGCGCACGACCTTCGTGTCCCGTCACATTGGTGCTTAAGGAGATCAACATGACGAAATCTGCTGAACTCCGCCAAAAAGACGTGGCTGGTCTGGAAGCTGAAGTGAAGTCCCTGCAAAAGGCTCACTTTGGTCTGCGCATGCAAAAGGCCACGCAACAACTGGGCAACACTGCGACCATCAAGGCTACACGCCGCGACATCGCTCGTGCCAAGACCATCCTTGCTGAAAAGCAAGCCGCCAAGTAAGGAGCCGACATGACGGAAGCTAAAACATCCCTCAAGCGCACCTTGGTTGGCAAGGTCGTGAGCGACAAGCGTGCCAAGACTGTGACCGTTCTGGTTGAACGCCGCGTCAAGCACCCCATCTACGACAAGATCATGATCAAGTCGAGCAAGTACCACGCTCACGACGAGCAAGGTGAGTACAAGCTGGGCGACGTGGTTGAAATCACCGAGAGCCGTCCTCTCTCCAAGACCAAGAACTGGGTTGCTACCCGCTTGGTGCAAAAGGCTGCTCTGGTGTAAGCCTAACTGGCTTTCCCGGCTGCAATGCCTCTAAAAACGACCCACAATGCGTGGGTCGTTTTTTTTATTTGGGCTGTCAATTCCGGTGGTCCATGCTGACGCAACCAAGGAGAAATTTATGATCAAAGTTGGAGATACATTGCCTGCAGTCGCACTGACCGAGTTCGTGGAAGTGGAAGGCAATGGCTGCAGCATTGGCCCCAACCCCGTGAAGCTGCCAGAAGCCCTGGCCGGCAAGACCGTGGCTCTGTTTGCCGTGCCCGGCGCATTCACGCCCACTTGCTCTGAGCAGCATCTGCCTGGCTATGTAGCCAAGGCTGAAGAACTCAAGGCTGCTGGCGTTGACGAAATCTGGTGCCTGGCTGTGAATGACGCCTTTGTGATGGGCGCCTGGGGCCGAGATCAGAAAGTTGGCGGCAAGGTGCGCATGATCGCTGACGGTGATGCTGCATTTGCCAAGGCTGTGGGCCTGACGCTGGATCTGAACGGCAAGGGTCTGGGCCTGCGCGCTAACCGCTTCTCCATGCTGGTCAAGGACGGCAAGGTTGCCACCCTGAACGTGGAAGGCCCTGGCAAGTTCGAAGTCAGCGGCGCTGACACCATGCTGGCCCAAGCCAAAGCCTGACGGGCGACTGCCTATGCTGGAGATATCGGCACTGAAGGGCATGCATCCAGTCGTGATGACGCCCAGTCATGATGGCAAATATTTTCACAACTATGTGATTTCACTGCTGAATTTCTCCAGCGCCGCACGAGAGTGCGGAATGCCGCTGGACGTTTTTCTGCACCGCGGTGAAAGCCTGATCACTCGGGCGCGAAACAATTGCGTGGCTGATTTCCTGGCCAATCCTAACTGGACGCATTTGTTCTGGATCGACTCTGATATCGGATATTCGCCGCAGGCTGCATTGCGTCTGCTCTTGAGTGACTATGACATTGCTGCCGGTGTCTATCCGCTCAAGACCGAACGCTGGCCTGGCGATGAAGCTCAGGTGAAGAGCATGACGCCCGAGCAGATCCTCACACGTTATGCGCGCTACACAGTCAATGCGGATGCCTCGGAAGAAACCGGCGACATCAACATGGAAGTGCTGCCTGATGGCTTTATGCGCATGACTGAGGCGCCCACGGGCTTCATGGTCATCAAGCGTCATGTGTTCGAGCGCATGATGAAGCACTATCCTGAGCTTCAGTACATGCCTGACAGCGTGGGCGTTGAGGACAAGGGCCTGCACTACCGCTTCTTCGATGTGATGGTGGACCCCAAGACCCGGCGCTATCTTTCGGAGGATTACGGCTTCTGTCGCCTCTGGAGCGGGATGGGTGAGTCGATGTATATCGACTGCAACTCCAACCTCAGCCACCAGGGCTCAAAGCTCTACCGCGGTGATTTCGCAGACAGCCTGACCCATGCGCTGTCCTATGCTGTCAATGGCACAGAAGGTTCGCTCATGAGGCTTTCGGGGCTGGAGTATCTGCGCTCCAACGATTTGCCCTCGGGTTGATCGAAAGCGCTCTATTCACGAACACCCGGTCTTTGGCCGGGTGTTTTTCATGGTGCCTAGAAAAGATCTACCTTGAGGTAGTGCGCACCCGGCAAGGGGTTGTGATAGTAAGGCTCGATGGACTCGAAGCCCAGGTCCACATAAAGCGCGCGGGCGGCTTCCATGTCATCAAGAGTGTCGAGCAGCACATGGTCGTAGCCCGCCTGGCGAGCACTATCCAGTATGGACTCGACGAGATGACGACCCAGACCAAAGCCGCGAAATGCCTTGCGCACAAACAGGCGCTTCATTTCGGCAGCATTGGGGTAGTCGCAATCATCGAGCGGGCGCAGAGCGCAGCAGCCCGCCAGTGCTCCATCCACATGGGCCAGCAGGATCTGGCCACGAGGTGCAGCATATTCGCCGGGGAGGTCGGCGATTTCGGATTCGAACCCTTGAAATTCCAGGTCTATGTTCAGGCTGTCTGCGTACTCCTGGAAGATCTGGCGCACTGCGTCCATATCGTTGGGAGTCGGAGCCAGCAAGTCCACGGCAGGCTTGTCCACGGCAGCTAGGCGATGATGAAAGAAGAGCCAGTGTAGCGGCAAGCGCAAATCAGGGTTAAAGCAGCTGCCCTGGGCACCTGGTGTGCGGATGCCGAAGTCCGGCGCAAAAGCTCTTTGCTAGAACCCTGAAACCTGGCCCAGCTGATGCACCCACCACGCGATACCGCTGGCGACTACCGCCAGTACGGCCGCCAGCAGGCGCGAGCCAGCGCTGTCCTGTGCGGCGGTGACGGGGGCTTCCAGTTGCTTGTCGCCGGTGACCATGGCTGGCACCAGACGCTGGCCGCGCAGGCTGTACCAGCCGATAGCCACCAGATGCAGGCCGACAAGGGCATAGATCAGGTACTGCCCCCAGCGCGCATGGAAATTTGTGGCGATGGAGACGGCGTCGCCAGAGACGAAGCGTGTCAGCGGCCCGCTGAAGGCAATTTCGTCGTCACTCAGCATTCCGCTTGCGACTTGTGCTATCAAAACCATGAGCATGGCAATGACCGAGAGCGCGCCCAGAGGGTTGTGACCCGCACGGTCATGCGCGCTGGCTTGCCCGCGCAGATAGCGCGAGAGTGCTGCAGGCGAGGTCAACAGCCGTGTAAAGCGCGACCAGTAGCCGCCGACAAGACCCCAGAGCACGCGAAAAATCAGCAGTGCCAGCACCACCTGACCCAGGATCAGGTGCCAGTTCATGGCATTGCCGCCCACCTTGGCAGTCACCACCATGGCAATGATGCAGATGACCAGCAGCCAGTGAAACAGGCGCGTGGGCAAGTCCCAGATACGAACGGTATAGGCGCTTGGGCTGCTGGAAGTCATGGATTCATGGGGTGAAAGTGGCTCTGCCAGCCATTGTGCCTTGCAGCGATTGCGGCAGTGCACGCTTTCATATGCGTCTGCCATACTGCGCCCACTGTCGCCCGCGGCAGCTTGACGAAACTTAGAAAGGATACCCCGATGAAAGTTTTCTCCACCCTGGCACTGGCCGCTGTGGTTGCCACCGTGGCTTTGCCTGCTTCGGCACAGTTCGCCAAGCCTGAAGATGCCATCAAGTATCGCCAGAGCGCATTGAGCGTGATGGGAACGCACTTCAGCCGTCTGGGCGCCATGGCCAACGGCAAGATGCCTTTTGATGCCAAGAGCGCACAGGAAAGCGCGGAAATCGTAGCCTTTATGTCCAAGCTGCCATGGGCGGGCTTTGGTGCAGGCACGGAAGGCGGCAAGTCCAAGCCCGAAGTGTGGAAGGAACAGGCCAAGTTCAACGACCTGGCAGGCAAGATGGAAGCCGAAGCCGTGAAGCTCAACGCTGCCGCCAAGGCTGGCAATGTGGACAGCCTCAAGGCGGCTTTCGGGCCTGCTGCCAGCAGCTGCAAGAGCTGCCACGACAGCTTCCGCAACAAGTAAGCCTGACCCGGGCGGGGAAGGTCAGTCTGACCTTTCTGTGCCGGGTTTAACGCGGAATTTAAAGCGACGGGGCGGAGATATCGCGTGTCTCCGTCATCACCCCATTGCTGTCATATTCATAGCGCATGACGCCCGCTCCCTCTGCTTCAGGCTGGCTAAAGCGTATGGTCTGCTGGGAGTCGATCTCGGGAACAATCGCGGTGCTGCTGCAGGTGCCAAGATTCGCCAGACCTCTGGCGCCTTCGCGGGTCACCCGGACAATGGAGAATTTTTGCGGACACTCTTCGCCCTGGTTCTGGCGAAGGAAGATGACGTCGGCATCATTCTGCTCAAAACGCACCATCGTGTAGTCGGGGCGTTCCAGATGAATCGGCTCCTCGAACGGTTGTCCATCCAGCTGCAAAACGCCCTGAGCATCTGCGGCAAGCAGGCCAAAACGGGTGGGCTGAACCATCTGGGCGATAGCGGGGATCTGCGCGGAACCCGCCAGCAGTATTGCCAGCAGCAGGCTTTTTTTCATGGTGCTCCCTCTGATGATGTGGTCTGCCCCGATTTTCTATGGGCAGACCCTCCACCGGGCATCAGCCGCTGTAGGCCGAAGGAGCAACTTCTGTGGTCAGCGCATCAGGCGCTGGCGGGCTCGGTCAGCAGCTTTTCAATCAGCTTGTGCAGCTCTTCAAAGTTGGGGGCGCCCACATAGCTCTTCACAATCTCGCCGCGCTTGTTGACGATGAAGGTTGAAGGAGTGAGCTGTACATCGCCCCAGGCTTTGGCCACGCCGCCGGTGTTGTCCAGTGCCACCTGGAAGGGAATCTTGCGCGACTCGACAAAGTTCACCACATAGCTGGGTGGGTCGTAGCTCATGGCCACGGCCAGGGTATCGAAGCCCTTGTCCTTGTACTTGTTGTGCGTGCTGATGATCTCAGGCATCTCGGCCACACAGGTGGTGCAGCTGGTGGCCCAGAAATTCACCAGCGTGACCCTGCCCTTGAGGTCTTGCGTGGTCTTCTGGCTGCCATCGAGCAGCACAAATGTGGACTGAGGTGCTGCCGACTGACCGGCGCCCGAATACACCCAGGCCCCGACGCCAATGACGGCGGCAGCCACTACGCCTGCGATCCAATGTTTGCTTGCCATGATGGGATTGTGCACAAATGATCAGCACCTTGCTGGTCTGTAGTTTTGGAGCTGCAGTCTTGCGTAAAAGTTCAATCTGTCCATCAATACCCTCGGGTCAACCCTAGCGTTTTCTGAAAGCGAGGGGGTATGGGCGCTGCAGATAATGCTTGAATGAACATTAAGGGACTTGCCGCCATCGCAATACTCGCCAGCAGCATCACGCTGCTGGCGGGCTGCAGTCCTTCTTCGAACTGGCGTACCGTGCAACTGGAAGGTGCACCGGTGCAGATCTTGCTGCCGTGCAAGCCCCAGACGCAGACGCGCCCCGTTGCGCTGGGCGCGGACGCGGTGCAGATGAGCATGGTGGGCTGCGAGGCCGAGGGCAGCACGTTTGCCGTCATGCATTTTCTGCTGGCGGATCCCACGCGGGCCGGTGAAGTTCTGGGCTATTGGCAAAAAGCCACGCTGGCTCAGGCTCGGGTGGAGGATGCAGGCGATCCGCGCAGCGTGGTGACCGATGCGCGCTGGGTACCGAAGCAGGCGCTGAATCTGCCGCAGTCGCGGCATATTGTTTTCAGCGGCGTGAGCAGCCAGGGGCAAAAGCTGATGGGCGACGGGCTGTGGTTTGCGCGCATGGAAGGCTCATCGGCCCGCCTTTTCCATGTGGTGATTTATGGAAACACCGATCCCAAGGTCGCTGAGATGTTCTTTCCCAACCTGAAATTGCAATAGCTGACGATCCTTGCATGCCACACGCCCAAGCCCGCACGCTGACAAGCCATAATTTGCTATCAAGAACTGTGACTACATGACCACGCGCATTCTTTTGCTCACCCACGCACCGCTGGCTTCTGCTTTGCGCGAGTGTGCCCTGCATGTTTTTGCCGACAGTGCGGATGATGTGCTGGCGCTGGATGTGCCCGCGCATGAAGCGCCCGAAGTCACGCTGGAGCACGCGTTGGCCTTGCTGACGGAAAAGGGTGGGCTGGATGCATCCACGCTGGTGCTGACCGATTTGTTTGGCGCCACGCCCTGCAACGTGGCTCAGCGCCTGACGGCTCAGTTGCCTGCACGGCTGGTGGCGGGGGTGAATCTGCCCATGCTGCTGCGCTCCATCGGCTATCGACATGAGGCGCTGGATGCGCTGGTGTCCCGCGCCATGGTGGGGGGCAGCCAGGGTGTGATGCAGGTAGCCAGCAGTTCACGACAAAATCAAAGCGCACGACCCTCTCATGATCAAGACCAATATCACCATCAGCAATAAATTGGGCCTGCATGCCCGCGCATCGGCCAAGCTCACCAAGCTCGCTGGCAGCTTTCCCTGCGAAGTCTGGCTGACCAAGGGCGAGCGCCGCGTCAATGCCAAAAGCATCATGGGCGTGATGATGCTGGCTGCAGGCATCGGCTCGGCGCTGGAGCTGGAGACCGATGGCGATCAGGAGCAGCAGGCCACAGATGCGCTGGTGGCGCTGATCAACGACAAGTTTGGTGAAGGCCAGTAAAAGCGCCTCTTACATGACGCCTGCCTGAGAGTGCGGGCGCAGGATTGACGACAGGCAAGAGCGGTTGGGGCTCTGCCGGTGCGCAGCAAAGAGCAGGTTTTCGTGCCGTAACGAGGCAGGGATACGTGCTGTCTGCTGCGAAAATAAGAGCAAGAAGCAATCGCGGGATTCGCGAAAGGGCATTCGCTATGACATTTGCAATCCATGGCTTGGCTGTCTCCAGAGGCATTGCGATTGGGCGCGCGGTGGTGGTCGCCTCCAGTCGCATGGAGGTGGTTCACTACTTCATCAGCCCCGATCAGGTTGATGCAGAGGTTGCACGCGCACGCAATGCGCGCAATGCAGTGATTGAGGAACTGCGCAGGCTGCAGGAAGAAATGCCCAAGGATGCGCCCGGCGAGCTGGATGCACTGCTGGAAGTGCACCTGATGCTGCTGCAGGACCAGGCGCTGGCCGAGGCTATTCGCAACTGGATCTCCGAGCGCCTGTACAACGCCGAATGGGCGCTGACGACGCAGCTGGAAATCATCTCGCGCCAGTTCGACGAGATGGACGATGAATACCTGCGCGAACGCAAGGCCGACCTGGAGCAGGTGGTCGAACGCATTCTGCGGCACATGAAGGGAGCGCCAAGCCCCATTGCCGCCCCCGCAGCGGCGGCCCGGGCGAATGCCGGCCAGCCTGCCATGGAGCTGGATGGCGCCACAGAAACGCCGCTGGTGCTGGTGGCGCAGGATCTGTCGCCGGCCGACATGCTGCAGTTCAAGAGCAAGGTCTTCGCAGGCTTCATCACCGCCGTGGGCGGCAAGACCAGCCACACCGCCATCGTGGCGCGCAGCATGGACATTCCCGCCGTGGTGGGCGCCCGCGCAGCCAGCCAGCTGATTCGCCAGGATGACTGGGTCATCATTGATGGCAACGAGGGCGTGGTCATCGTGGACCCCACGCCCATCATTCTGGCCGAGTACGGCTTTCGCCAGCGCCAGAATGAGCTGGAGCGCGAACGCCTGTCGCGCCTGCGCTTTACGCCGTCTCTCACCATGGATGGCCAGAAGGTCGAGCTACTGGCCAATGTGGAGCAGCCCAGCGATGGCGCCGCCGCCGTGCGCGCTGGCGCTGTGGGCGTGGGGCTGTTTCGTACCGAATTTCTTTTCATGGGCCGAAGCGGCAACCTGCCGGGCGAGGAAGAGCAGTACCGCGCCTACCGCGAGATCATTGACGGCATGCAAGGCATGCCCGTCACCATCCGCACGCTGGATGTGGGTGCGGACAAGCCGCTTGATAAAGCTCAGCCCAAGGATTACTACCTGAACCCGGCCCTGGGCCTGCGCGCCATTCGCTGGAGCCTGGCAGACCCCGCCATGTTCCGTACCCAGCTGCGCGCCATTCTGCGGGCGGCGGCCCATGGCCAGGTCAAGCTGCTCTTTCCCATGCTCGCCCATCGCAGTGAGATTGAACAGACCCTGGCCCAGCTGCGCCAGGCGCAGGCCGAGCTGGATGCCCGTGGCATCTCTTACGGCCCCGTCAAGCTGGGCGCGATGATTGAAATTCCTGCTGCGGCGCTGACGGTGCGCAGCTTCCTCAAGTATTTCGACTTTCTATCCATCGGCACCAACGACCTGATTCAGTACACGCTGGCCATCGACCGGGCAGACGAGGCCGTGGCCCATCTCTACGACCCCATGCATCCGGCGGTGTTGCGGCTGGTGGCCGAGGTCATTGAGGCCAGCAATGCGGCAGGCAAGGAAATCTGCGTTTGCGGCGAAATGGCGGGCGATATCGGCATGACCCGGCTACTGCTGGGCCTGGGGCTGCGCAGCTTTTCCATGCACCCGGCGCAGATTCTGGCCGTCAAGCAGGAAGTGCTGCGTGCTGATGCCGACAAGCTTGCACCGTGGGCACATGCGGTGATGGACAGCGACAGCCCTGCAGAAATGCTGGCACCCTGACGCTGCACGCTATGGGCTACGCCAATATCAGTGAGATTGAGCAGGCGCTGCTTGCCGCGCTGGGCGACGAAGCCGCTGCAAAGCAACTGGCGCAGCAAGCCCGTCCCGGCGTGTGGCTGCAAACCGGGCGGGTTGAGCGCGAGGCACAGATAGCGCTGGGAAGCACCAAGCTTGGCGGCTGCCCCGATCTGCCAGTGGGTGCGAGCTGGCCTTTGCGGCCCGCCTACCCGGATGCGGCCAGCCGGGGCCAGTATCCGCGTGCCAGTGAACGGCCTTTTCAGACCCGTCTGCATAGCGAATTTCCACTCAACTTTCTGGCGCAGATCAATTTTGCGCAACTGCATGCCGCTGCAGATCTGGGCGAAGACTGGCCGCGCCAGGGCTTGCTGTCCATCTTCTACGACCTGACGGAGCAACCCTGGGGGCACAGCCCGGCAGATGCGGTGGGCTTGAAGCTGTTCTATAGCGACGAGGCAGCAGGCCCGCTGCAGCGCCTGCCGCAACCGGAGGCCCTGCAGGCCTTGCCCGCACACTGGCACATGGCTCCGCTTCAATGCAGTCTGCACGCCTGCGTGACGCCTTTGCCGGTGGCTGTGGCAGAGTGGAAGCAGCAGGCAAAGATGCTGGAGCGCGATGTGCAGGACAGCTATGCCGACTGGTACGAAGCGGAAGCGGAGCCCGCCGTGAATGGCGAGAGCTGGGCTTGCCACCATGCGGGCGGCTGGCCCACCCCCATTCAGGGTGATATGCAGACCCAGTGCGCGCTGGTGGCTGCAGGGCTTGATAGTGGCAAGGGTGAGCACTGGTGCGACCCTGCCACGCAGGTGGTGCGTGACGGTGCACGAGACTGGCTGCTCTTGCTGCAGATCGGTAGCGATGAAAAAAGCACGATTAACTGGGGCGATGAAGGCCAGCTCTACCTCTGGATTCGCCGTGAAGACCTGCGTGCGCGGCGCTTCGATCAAGCTCAGTTGGTGCTGCAGTGCTACTAGGGTCTGTTGAGAATTGAGCGAGGTCGCGAAGGATTCTGGCCGCCCGCCAATCTAGGCGCGTGACGCCGTGCGGGTGCCCACCCGCACAAGGAGTGCAACAACGAGTGGCGTGCGGCCAGAGTCCTTCCCTTCGGGTTGTAGGGACAGGAGGCCGTCTGCGTTGTTGCATGCCCTCGCAAGGCATGAGCATTGCTTCGGTCATGCGCCTAGGGCGTGTCATCGAATTCGATAGCTGCTTCGTTATTGATAGTGTGACTCGTAGATACGCTTTGACAGATACACAGTGGGATTGCATCAAAGACCTTCTGCCCGGCAGGGCTGGACACGTCGGTGCTCCTGGTAAAAACAACCGCCTTTTTGTAGATGCAGTGCTTTACCGCTATCGCTCTGGCATTGCATGGCGGGATCTGCCTGAGCGCTTTGGTGATTTTCGTATCATTCATACGCGGCATATGCGCTGGAGCCGTTCTGGTATTTGGCAGCGTGTGTTTGAAACGATCAGTGCCCAAGCTGACAACGAATACACCATGATCGATGCAACCATCGTGCGTGCCCATCAGCACAGCGCTGGCGCAAAAGGGGGATCCAAAAGCATGCTATCGGACGTAGCCGAGGAGGCTTGAGTACCAAGATCCACGCGACGGTTGATGCGCTGGGCAACCCAACTGGCTTTCATCTGACTCCCGGTCAAGCCTCAGACTTGGAAGGCGCAGATGTGCTTTTGAAAGACATTCAGGCTAATGCTGTGCTCGCAGACAAAGCCTATGACGCTCAGGACCGGGTAATTGCGCCCCTGTCAGAGAAGGGCAAGCAAGCTGTCATTCCAAGTCGCCGCGGTCGCAAAGAAAGTAGAGAGCACGACCGGCACATATACAAAGAGCGTCATCTGATTGAGAACCTCTTTGCCCGGTTAAAACAGTATCGGTGCATCGCGACGAGGTATGACAAGACGGCCGCTGCATTTTTAGGTGGAATTCATCTGGCTGCAGCTGTCATCTGGTTGATTTGATGACGGGCCCTAGCATCTAGCCTCCTGTCGCTGCAACGCGATCCTCGCCTAAATCTCAACAGACCCTAACTGTAATGTCCGCTCGAAAATAGCGATTGGTCATACGCAAGCCGTATGCTGTGTGCGTCTATATCAAGCACCGGATACAGCCCATGAACTATTGCAGAGAGCAGGAGATTGCCCAAGCCATCACCGATGTACTGGACGATGCCAGTCTGGCCAGACAACTGGCGGCACAGTCCAAGCCTGCAGTCTGGCTGCAAACGCGGCAGGTGGAGGTTGAAGATGAAATCCCTCTTGCTGCGACCAAGCTGGGTGGCCGTCCAGACCTGACGGCCGAAACCCCGTGGCCGCAGCGCAATCCCTACCCCGATACCCACAAGCGAGTGCAGTCGCACCGCGAAGACAGCGTGGCGCCCGACAGTCGCTGGCGCTGGGCGACACCCGAGCAGGCGCAAAAAATTCGTACCGAAGCGCTGCAGCACATTGCCCGTCTGGAGAGTGTGTTTCCCCTGCACTTTCTGGCGCAGATCAATTTTGCGCAGGTCTGGGCCGCTGGGCCTGTCGATGAAGACATGCCGCGCGGCGGCCTGCTATCGGTGTTTTATGACATGGCCGAGCAACCCTGGGGTTACGACCCCACAGATGCCTGCGCGCTGGCGCTGGTCTGGAGCGAGGATGGGGCGCCCATGCAGCGCAGGCAGCAACCTGAGGCATTGCAAGCGATGGATGATGAGTGGCAGATCAAGCCCGCGGCCTGCACGCTGCATGCCTGCCAGACACCGCTGCCCATGGAGTCGGCCCAATGGAGTGCGCTGCAGCTGGAGCTGACAGAGGAGCAGGGCGACGACTTTGTTGAATGGTGGTTTGACGAAGCCGAAAACGGCGCCAGCAATGATGGTGAAGATGCGTGCTGCCACCGCATCAGTGGCTGGCCCACGCCAGTGCAGGGCGATATGCAGACCGAATGTGCCCTGGTTGCCGCAGGGCACTACTGCGGCAGCGGTCAGTCCTATCAGGACCCTGCTTTGCAGTCGGTGCGCGATAGTGCTGGCGACTGGCTGCTGCTGTTGCAGCTGGGCACGGATGAAAAGCTGGGCATGAACTGGGGTGACGACGGTCAGCTCTACATCTGGATTCGCCGTGAGGATCTTCGTGCGCGGCGCTTTGACCAGGCCAGACTGGTGCTGCAGTGCCACTGATGTAACGAACAGGGCTGCTGCACGGCCTGCGGATCAGCATTGTTTGCAATGTTGTGACGGCTGGCGTTGCAGCCCGGCGACATGAAACTGAAGAACAGCCTGAATCTTTTTGCGGGAATCAATTGATATTGATTCTCATTTAATGCTAAGATTCATTCCAGCTTGCAACGCTGAACTCTGGTGGGATCCATGCGCTGCAAGCTTCAGTTTCATCGTGGGGCGACTCGTCAGGCCTGTTCTGCCTGCAGTCGTTTTTGCCAGCCAGCGGTTTGCCGGTTAGCCAGGCATTTTTTGCGATCGAAGCTGTTTTGTATAGATTTAATAGCATCCCGCGCAAGACCACACTCATATTCCAAGCGATTTGGCCCTGAGGCCACCAGAAATAAGCGATTAAAGCTCCTAATTCAGGAGCTTTTTTGTTTCTGGAGACCCTGTTTTTAGGGCGTTTGTCCAGCAGACTGAAGCCGGGTAGGGGTATGCCTGTTACATCCACGAAACCAAGGGTTTTCCCCTAAATTCAGAAATGTCTGAAGAGAGTGTGCGCAAACTTGCGTGTGATGCGCGCCGCCTTAACTCTCAGGCAAGAGCCTTTTGGGGTTGTCAGCAGCCACATTTCGACTGCCCCATTTCACACGCATGCTGATGTGCTGCTGGCGGTGGTTGCCAGGGCACTTGTTGCGCACAAGCCGAGCTTGCACTGCGCATTGAGAGACACGCATGAAGACTCTTTCTGTGATTGGCACCCGTCCTGAAGCCATCAAGATGGCCCCGGTCGTGCGACTGCTTGCCGCTACTCCTGGTGTGGAATCCGTGGTGGCTGTCAGTGGGCAGCACCGCAGCATGCTGGAGCAGGTGCTGAACCTGTTTCATATCCAGCCTGAATACGACTTGTCCGTCATGGCGCAGGGGCAGTCGCTGAACAGCCTGTCTGCCCGCATTCTGCAGGGCATGGATGAGCTGCTGGAAAAAGTGCAGCCCGACCAGGTGCTGGTGCATGGCGACACCACCACGGCCATGGCTGCGGCCATGGCAGCATTTCACCGTCATATTCCCGTGGTGCATGTGGAGGCGGGACTGCGCACCGGCTCCTTGACCGAACCCTGGCCCGAGGAAATGAACCGCCGGGTGATCGACGTCATGGCGGATCTGCTGCTGGCACCTACCGAAAAGGCCAAGGCCAATCTGCTGGCGGAAAACCTGCAAGGCCGCATCCATGTGGTGGGCAACACCGTGATTGACGCGCTTCAGTGGGTGGCCCAGCGCCTGGAAAAAGATGCTGCGCTGCAAGAGCGCGTGGATGCGGGATTGCCCCGCATTGCCGAAGGTAAGCGCATGGTGCTGCTGACCAGCCACCGCCGCGAAAACCATGGCGATGGCCTGGCCCATATCTGCGATGCCGTGACCGAGCTGGTGGCCGGTGGCGAGGTGGAAGTGGTCTACCCCGTGCACCTGAACCCGCTGGTCAAGGATGTGGTGCAGCAGCGCCTGGGCCATGTGGCGGGCGTGCACCTGATTGCACCGCAGGACTACGTGGGCTTTGTGCGCCTCATGCAGCGCGCTTTCTTTGTGCTGACCGACTCGGGCGGCGTGCAGGAAGAAGCGCCCGCGCTGGGCAAGCCTGTGCTGCTGCTGCGCGATGTGACTGAGCGCCCGTCCGTGGTCGAAGCCGGTGTGGTGAAGCTGGTCGGCACGGACAGGCAGCGCATTGTTTCTGCTGCCAACGCCTTGCTGCATGACAGCGCTGCCTATCAGCGCATGACGCAGGCCGCCCACCCCTACGGCCATGGTGATGCCAGCGAGCAGATCGTGAAAATTCTTCTGGCTGCAAAGGCGGTTTGATCATGGAGATGCTGTCTGATTTTTTCAGTGCCAATTACCGCTTTCTGGAAGCGGCCACGGCCTTTGTTGCCGTGGTGGTGCTGATTTCCTGTATTGATGACCTGTTCATTGATGTGCGCTACTGGGTGCGCGAGATCTGGCGTAAGTTCAAGGTCTGGCCCCACCACAAGGCGCTGACGCCCGAGCAGTTGCGCACCGAGCCTGAAAAACCCATCGCCATCATGGTGCCTGCGTGGCAGGAGCACGACGTGATCGCCTCCATGATCGAGAACATGGTGGCCACACTGGAATACCGTGAATTCATGGTCTTTGTGGGCACCTACCCCAACGACCAGCGCACGATTGACGAGGTGGAGCGCATGCGCCGCCGCTATAAGCAGCTGGTGCGCGTGCCCGTGCCCCATGATGGCCCCACCTGCAAGGCAGACTGCCTGAACTGGATCGTGCAAAGCATCGAACAGACGGGCAAGACGCGCGGCATTGAATTTGCCGGCATGGTGCTGCATGACAGCGAGGATGTGCTGCACCCGCTGGAGCTGAAATACTTCAACTACCTGCTGCCACGCATCGACTTCATTCAGTTGCCCGTCACATCGCTGGAGCGCAACTGGAATGAATGGGTGGCGGGCGTCTATATGGACGAGTTTGCCGAATGGCATGCCAAGGATCTGGTCGTGCGCGAAAGCATGAGCGGCATGGTGCCGTCTGCGGGCGTGGGCACCTGTTTCTCGCGCCGCGCCATGCTGGCGCTGGCTGCCGAGACGCATAACCAGCCTTTCAACCCCAGCACGCTGACCGAAGACTACGACGTGGGCACACGTCTGGCACGCATGGGTATGCGCCAGATTTTTGGCAAATTCCCGGTGACCTATCGCGTCAAACGCAAGGGCTGGACGGGCAAGGAAAAGCAGCTGGACATCACCATGCCGCTGGGCGTGCGTGAGTTCTTTCCCAACACCTTCCGCACAGCCTATCGCCAGAAAGCGCGCTGGACGCTGGGCATTGGCCTGCAAGGCTGGGAACAAGTGGGCTGGAAGGGCAATGCTGCCGTCAAATACCTGCTGTTTCGCGACCGCAAGGGCCTGATTACCTCGTTCGTGGCCATTGCGGGCTACCTGATCTTCTTCAACTACATGATGCTGGCGCTGTTTGGCGCGCTGGGCTGGTGGACGAACAACCTGCCCCCCATCCAGTCGCTGCAGCACTGGGTGCAGGTCGTGATTGCGCTGAACTTTGTCGGCCTGCTGATTCGCGCCGTGCAGCGAGCCTATTTTGTGGGCCGTATCTATGGCGGCATGCATGCCGTGCTGTCCATCCCGCGCATGGTGGTGGGCAACTTCATCAACGCCGCAGCCGCAGGCCGCGCCTGGAAGCAGTACCTGAGCAACAAGTTCTTTGGCACCAAGCTGGTCTGGGACAAAACCATGCACGACTTTCCTTCGGCGGAGCAGCTGACGGAGCAAAAACAGCGTCTGGGCGATTTGCTCAAGACCTGGCACGCCATTGATGACACACAGCTGCAAACTGCGCTGCAGGTGCAGGCTGAAACCGGCGGCTCGCCACTGGGCAGCGTGCTGCTGGGCAGAGGGTGGGTCAAGGAAGAGATGCTGGCCGAAGCGCTGGCCTACCAGTCAGACCTGCCGCGCCTGCACCTGGCGGATGGTGAAGATCGTGTGGATCTGAGCCTGCTGCCCGCGCAGGACATGATTCGCTGGCGTGTGCTGCCACTGGCCAGCAGCAATGCCGAGGCCGTGCATGTGGCCGTGGCCTCGGCTCTGCCTGCCCGCGCGCAGGAGGTGTTCGAGATTCGTCTGCGCCGCCCGGTTCGCCAGTTTGTGGTGTGCGAGAGTGAAATCACGGCTGGCCTGCGTCAGCTCAGCGGCGTGGAAAGTGATGCGCATGCTGCATCGCAATTGCTGGGGGACAGCCTTGTCTATCAAGGCTATCTGCAGCGTGATGATCTGGAAAAGGTACTTGCCTCCTATGACGTTGCGCGGGATGGCCGTTTGGGTGGCTATCTGGTGCGCAAGGGGCTGGTGACGGCTGAGAATGTGCAGAAAGCCTTGCTGCGGCAGCAGAAGGCCTGGTTGCAGCAGGCGAATGCTTCGGAGGTGCTGGCATGAAACACCTCTCGGAAATGCGCATGCGTGCGCTGCCGTTCGCGGTGGCCCTGATGTGCGTGGCGGGCAGTGCCATGGCAGAGCCCGCATTGACCGGCACCGCCTGGAAGCATGCAGACCAAGCTTACAAAGCCTATGCCAAAGGCCAATTTGCGCAGGCGCTCAAGCAGGCGCAAGCCGCACGCCGACTGCGCCCGGATGTGGCGCGACTGGCTGACCTGGAGGCCAAGGCACAGGGTGCCTTGAATGCTGCGACGGCAGCGCAGGCTGAGCAGGGTCAGGCGCAGCGCGCTCAGGAACTGGCGCAGCAGGCCTATGCCAGGGCGCAGCAACCAGAGCAGGCCAAAGCGGCGGTTCTGGATATTCAGCAGGCATTGCAGATCAACCCGCAGCCGCTGCCCTGGCATGTGCTGCTTGCACGGCTGCTGCTGCAGGATCAGCGCTGGGGCGAGGTTGTAGTCGCCGCCGATGCGGGGCTGCAAGTTCACGGCAACGAGGTGGCCTTGCTGCAGGCCAAGGCCTATGCCTTGCAGCAGCTAGGCCAGACAGAGCAGGCCTTGCAGGTATTGAGTCAGGCATTGGCACAGGCGCAAGGCCTCAGTGCCGCTGATCGCGCCAGTGTGTCGCTTCAGGGTGTGGATACCGCACTGCTGGCGGGCGCACCGGCGCAGGGTGAGCAAACCCGCGCATGGCTGCAGCAGTGGCAGAACTTGCCCGCCAGCGATGCAGCTGCTCGTCAGCCCTTGCTGCAAGGCATGGCCTTGTCTGCACTGAAAATGCCAGTGCCTGATTTGGCCTGTAACGGCGATGAAGTATGCGTGGCGCGCTACGCTTTTGATATTGAATCGGGGCTGGCCAATGCCGCCTATGCCGCAGCGCAAGCCAAGCAATGGGCACAGGTGCAGCTACTGGCCGAAACGCTGCTGAAGCTGCAGCCCGCCAAGGGCGCCTATTGGCAGCTGCTGATTGCAGCGCAGCAAGGGTTGGGGCAGGGCGAAGCGGCACGCAGCAGCGCGCAGCGGGCTTTGCTGGCACTGCAAGGGCAGGAATCCGGTCTTGCACCTGTGCAACTGGCGCAGCTGGCCCACACCGCGGGTGACAAGCAGGCCGAAGCGCAGTTCTACAGCGCAGCCGAGCAGGCACGAAGCATTCCGCCCCAGCAGCTGGAAGATGCCGCCTATGCCGCTGAGCATGTGGGCGATGCACCGGCAGCAGTGCGCCGCCATGTCGCCGCGCTGGACAGTGCGGACGCAGGGCAGATTGAGCTGACTGACAAGCAGCGCCAGGACCTGCGCCTGGCCGTGGGTGATCTGGACCGCGAATGGGGCAGCTCTGCAGGCCTGTTCAGCAGCCGAGGCAGCACCTTGCCCGGCGGGCAGAGCAGTGCCAGCGGCTACCGCAGTGTGCAGACCGTGGGTGAGGTGTACTGGCGCCCGCAGGCCCTGCGTGGCGACGGCACCTTTGTGGACTTGTATGGCCGCTACATGGGCAATTTGCGCGCCGCGCCGCAGGATGCCAGGGGCGCAGAGTCCTCCCAGCTGGCGCTGGGCGTGCGTGCCAAGCCTTTTGGCGATCACAACTTCATCGTGGCCGCAGAGCGCTGGGTCAAGCTGGGTGACGCGAGCCGTGATGACTGGCTGCTGCGCGCAGCGTATTCATACACCAAGGATATGTATGGCCCGGTCAACCGCGATCGCTGGATGACGGGCGACCTGTATCTGGAGGCCGGGCGTTATCTGCATGCGCGCGAGAACTACGCCACGGGCGAGTTGCGCTATGGCCCGCAGTGGCGGCTCAAGGGCTCGGACACGGGCGACTGGGGACTGTGGGGCTATGGCGTGGCGGCTGCGGAATACAACAGCAGCTATCGCCGCACATCGGCCAGCAGCGCGGGGGTGGGCGTGAGCCTGCGCCGCTGGCTGCGCGAAGGCCGCACGCATGCGGGCCGTTCCTGGGTAGATTTCACGCTGCAGTATCGTGTGCATCTGGGCGGCGATGACAGGGCCAGCGGACTGGTGGCTCGCGCTTCCTGGTTCTATTGAAGGAGCTGCGCCTTTGCCCAACCGTCGTGAACTGCTGTCTGCTGCGCTGATGCTGCCTGCTATGGCTTGGTCGCAGCCTCACCAGCGCCTGAATCTTCGCGTTCCGGGCATGGTCTGGCAGCCCGACAACGCCACGGCGCGGCCCGAAGGTGAATGGCAGCGACTGGGCATTGATACGCTGCTGATTCAATGGCTGGCCACCGATAACGGCTCAGGCCATGTCTGGAATGTGCCTGCGCTGGAGCAACTGCGCGGCCAGCCCTGGGCGCAGAACATCATTGCGGGCCTGGTGGGTGATGGTGATGAGCCACGGGCGCGCAGCCGCGTGCAGGAGCTTGCGCGCGCCTCGCAACTGCTGGCGCAGCAGCCCCTGCCGTTCGAGCCAGCGGGCTGGTATTTCCCTGTGGAATCCGACCCCAGCTGGGCCGAGGTGCATCGTCTGGCCGAAAGCCTGCGCGACCTGCCGCGCCCGCTATGGGTCAGCGTGTATGACAACAGCAATATCGGCCCCGATGCGCTGGTGCGCTGGCTGCAGCAATGGCTGCCTGATGATGTGGGCGTGTTCTTTCAGGACGGTGTGGGCCTGCACACCCGGGATGCCGCCACGGCTGCGCAGTACACGCTGGCGCTGGCCGATGCACTGGGCTGGCAGCGCGTGAAACTGATTGCCGAGGCTTTCCGGCCTGACGGTTCAGGCAGTTTTCGCAGCGCCACGGCGCAGGAGCTGCGTTCCCAGCTATCGTTTTATGCAGGCTGGCCGGTGCTGCTGTTTGATGGGCCGCACTATCTGCCGCCGGCACTGGTCAATGAGCTGGCGCCTCTTTAGCGTCACGCAGTCTTAGGCGTTGCTATTGAATGAATAGCTGCAGGCGCTTTTGAAATAAACGCTTGGGGCCAATAAGGCAATAAAAAAGCAGCCGCAAAGGCTGCTTTTTTTGTGCTGTCAGTGCACTCACACGCCAGCGGCGTGGGCCTGCTGGTCAGCGTGGTAGCTGGAACGCACCATGGCGCCCACAGCGGCGTGGGTGAAGCCCATTTTGTAGGCTTCTTCCTCGAACATCTTGAAGGTGTCGGGGTGCACATAGCGGCGCACGGGCAGGTGGCTGTTGGTAGGGGCCAGATACTGGCCAATGGTCAGCATATCGATGTTGTGGGCGCGCATATCGCGCATCACCTGCAGGATTTCCTCGTCTGTCTCGCCCAGGCCCACCATGATGCCGCTCTTGGTGGGCACATTGGGGTGCAGTTCCTTGAACTTCTTGAGCAGGTTCAGGCTGAACTGGTAGTCCGAGCCGGGGCGCGCTTCCTTGTACAGGCGGGGCGCAGTTTCCAGGTTGTGGTTCATCACATCGGGCGGGGCCGATTTGAGGATTTCCAGCGCACGGTCATCACGGCCACGGAAGTCGGGCACCAGAATTTCGATCTGTGTCTGGGGCGAGAGTTCGCGGATGTTCTTGATGCATTCCACGAAGTGGCCCGAGCCGCCGTCGCGCAGGTCGTCGCGGTCCACGCTGGTAATCACCACGTACTTGAGCTTGAGCTGGGCAATCGTCTTGGCCAGGTTCAGCGGCTCATCCACATCCAGTGGGTCAGGGCGGCCATGGCCCACGTCGCAGAACGGGCAGCGGCGCGTGCACTTGTCGCCCATGATCATGAAGGTGGCTGTGCCCTTACCAAAGCATTCGCCGATATTGGGGCAGCTGGCTTCTTCGCAGACGGTGTGCAGCTTGTTCTCGCGCAGGATGTCCTTGATTTCATAGAAGCGCGTGGTGGGGCTGCCCGCCTTGACGCGAATCCACTCTGGCTTCTTGAGCACTTCGGCCTGCTCGACCTTCACGGGGATGCGCGAGAGCTTGGCCGCAGCTTTTTGCTTGGCCAGCGGGTTGTAATCGGCTTGGGATTGCGCTTCGCGCACGACTTCATTGGTGCTCATGATCTTGCCTTCAGGGAGTCAGGCGCGCTTTCAACTGGCGACCCAGTATGTGCGCGGCTTCGTCCCAGGTTGTCTGTACGCCGATTGTAGAAAGGTCCACCGTCCTCAGTCCTGCGTATCCGCAAGGATTGATTCGACCGTAGGGTTCCAAATCCATGTTTACATTGAGTGCGACGCCGTGGTAGGTGCTGTGACGGCTCACTTTGATGCCCAGGGCTGCAATTTTGCCCAGCCCCTCGAAATGCGGCTCGGGCGCAGGGCTGCCGGGTTCGCGGTGCTGGGGGCGCTGCTCCAGCATGGCGTGGCTGCGCGGGTCATCCAGGCGCACATAAATGCCGGGCGCACCCGCCACACGGTGGCCGGTGACGCCAAAGTGCTCCAGCGTGCGGATCACTGCATCTTCCAGCCGGTACACATATTCCTTGACGAAGTAGCCCATGCGCTGCAAATCCAGCAGCGGATAGGCCACGACTTGGCCGGGGCCGTGATACGTCACCTGCCCACCGCGATTGGTTGCCACCACGGGAATATCGCCTGGGTGCAACAAATGATCGCTTTTGCCAGCCAGTCCCTGTGTGAAATGGGGTGAGTGCTCACAAATCCATAGTTCATCGCGCGTGCTTGCGTCGCGGGTGCGCGTGAACTCCTGCATGGCTGTGACAGTGGCTTCATAGCCGGTGCGGCCCAGAATTCGCAAATCCATGGGCTCGGGCGGTGTGAAAGGCTCTGTGGAGCTGGCTTGCGCCTGGCTCACAGCACCACCTTGACCAGGGGGTGAGCGGTCAGGGCGCGATAGGTGTCATCCAGCTGCTCGCGGCTGGTGGCCGTGATGGTGATGGTCACGCCCAGATATTTACCGCCCGAGCTGGGGCGCAGCTCAATGGTGCTGGCGTCAAAGCTGGGGTCGAATTTTTCGGCAATCTTCGTGATCTCGTGCACCAGATGATCGTCTTTGATGCCCATGACCTTGATCGGAAACAGGCTCGGGTACTCGATCAGCGAATCCTTGCGCGGATCTTCGGGCTGCTCGGTGGCGGGAGTGGTGTTATTGACGTCGCTCATGTTGTGGTTCCCGTTCAGGCTGAATATGGCGCCCTGTGCAGCAGGGCTAAGTTGCAAAGATTGTGCGCCACGGCTGCTGGGCGCGTGCACGTGGGCCTAATTGCGAGGGCGGGCCTTCAATGTCCCCTGAATGTGGCGGGCAATTCAGGGCAATCAAGTATTTCAGCTGAGGCACACTTGCGCCCGCTCCAAGGTACTGACCCGTAAGTGTTGGCTCTCGACGACAGGCTGCTGCCAACATCAAAGACCTTTTGCGCATGACGGTATCAACCCCTATCGAACGTCGGGGGTTTTTACTTATAATCAGAGGCTTTGTAAAAAAGTCTTGTCCGGTTTACTAGATAAGTGCTGAGTCTTACTGGTCAGTGGCGCGAAAGAA
Source organism: Comamonas fluminis (assembly GCF_019186805.1). Classification (NCBI taxonomy): domain Bacteria; kingdom Pseudomonadati; phylum Pseudomonadota; class Betaproteobacteria; order Burkholderiales; family Comamonadaceae; genus Comamonas; species Comamonas fluminis. The sequence goes on from NZ_CP066783.1 coordinate 293,699, forward strand.
AACATGCAGAAAATGCCCGCTGATTTTCAGGATGAGGACGAAGTCGAAGACTTCAAGCCCCTCACGGCTCAGGAAGCTACAGCCTGGCGCTCACGGTTTCCGCAAGTCTCGGTCTGGCGCATTGTTGCGGTCCAGACTGTGGTGGGGATTGTGGTTGCAGCACTGGCCTGGCTGGTAACAGGACGTGCGGCGGTGGGTTGGTCGGCAGGCTATGGAGCTTTGTCGGTGGTGCTGCCAGCGGCTTTGTTTGCAAGAGGTGTGGTTCGTCAGCGGCCGGGAGGTGCCGGGGCGGCCATGGCAGGAATTTTCGGTTGGGAACTGGTAAAGCTGGTGCTGTGCATCGCCATGTTGGCTGCTGCGCCCAAGCTGGTTCCTGATCTGAGCTGGCTGGCTCTGCTGGTTGGCTTGATTGTTGTAATGAAAACGTATTGGGTTGCGCTGCTGGTGCGATCCGGTGTCCGAAAAACTGAAGCTTAAGAAGAGAGTTGACGATGGCCGCTGATGCGAACGCCCCAACTGCAAGTGAATACATCGTTCACCACTTGCAACACCTGCAAAACATCAAGCAGAAGTCCGTCATTGATTTCTCAGTTGTGAACTACGACTCGATCGCCGTGGCAGCCATCCTTGGCCTGCTGGGCATCTTCGTGCTCTGGCTGGCCGCTCGCAAGGCCACTTCCGGTGTTCCTGGTCGCTTCCAGGCCGCCGTGGAAATGCTGGTCGAAATGGTGGACAACCAGGCCAAGGCCAATATTCACAACGCTCAGTCCCGCAAGTTCATCGCTCCTCTGGCGCTGACCGTGTTTGTCTGGATTTTCCTGATGAACGCCATGGACATGCTGCCCGTGGACCTGCTGCCCGTGCTGTGGCAAGGCGCTACTGCTGACCATCACGCCTATCTGCGTGTTGTGCCTACCGCCGATCTGTCCACGACTCTGGGCCTGTCCTTCGCCGTTCTGGTTCTGTGCCTGTGGTACAGCGTCAAGATCAAGGGCCTGGGCGGCTGGGGCCACGAACTGGTGACCGCTCCCTTCGGCACCTCCAAGAATCCTGTCTTCGCCCTGATCCTGGGCGTGGTCAATCTGCTGATGCAGATCATTGAATACGTTGCCAAGACGGTTTCGCACGGTATGCGACTGTTCGGCAACATGTACGCTGGTGAGTTGGTGTTCATGCTGATCGCTCTGATGGGCGGCGCAGCGGCTATGTCGCTCTCTGGTGTGTTGCTCCCTGTGGGGCACATCATTGCAGGCACGATCTGGGCAATCTTCCACATTTTGGTGATTACCCTGCAAGCCTTCATTTTCATGATGCTGACGCTGATTTATCTCGGCCAGGCACATGAAGCTCACTGACCTTTCCCTTTCAACTTTACTTTCCCTTAATCCCTAGGAGTCATCATGGAAAACGTTCTCGGTCTCGTCGCTCTGGCTTGCGGTCTGATTGTTGGTCTGGGCGCTATCGGCGCTTCGATCGGTATCGCTCTGATGGGCGGCAAGTTCCTGGAATCTTCGGCACGTCAGCCTGAGCTGATCAACGAACTGCAAACCAAGATGTTCATCTTGGCTGGTCTGATCGACGCCGCCTTCCTGATCGGTGTGGCTATTGCCCTGCTGTTTGCTTTCGCCAACCCCTTCCAACTGGTGGCCTAAGCTCCGATCAACGCCCTAAATAGAAAGGTGTTGCCGTGAGTATCAACGCGACCCTGTTCGTTCAGGCCATTGTTTTCCTGATCCTGGTGCTGTTCACGATGAAGTTCGTGTGGCCCCCGATTGCGAAGGCACTGGATGAGCGAGCCCAGAAAATCGCCGATGGCCTCGCTGCTGCCGACAAGGCCAAGACCGAATTGACCGCTGTAAACAAGCGTGTCGAGCAGGAATTGTCCCAGACGCGCAACGAAACAGCTTCGCGGCTTGCGGACGCCGATCGCCGCGCCCAGGCCATCATCGAAGAGGCCAAGGCCCGTGCGACAGAAGAAGGCAACAAGATTGTTGCCGCTGCCCGCGCCGAAGCTGAGCAGCAAGCCATTGCTGCCCGTGAAGCCCTGCGTGAGCAAGTGGCTGCACTGGCTGTCAAGGGTGCCGAGCAAATCCTCCGCAAGGAAGTGAACGCCGGTGTCCACGCTGATCTGCTGAACCGCCTGAAGACAGAGCTGTAAGGAAAAGCAAAAATGGCAGAACTCGCCACCATTGCCCGCCCTTACGCCGAAGCACTGTTCAAAGCCTGCGCCGACAAGGGCGCAGATTTGAGCGGCACTGTCGCTTGGGTGGAGGAATTGGCGGCGATTGCCGCCAATCCGCAATTGCGCCAACTGGCTGACAACCCCAATGTGAGCAGCACGCAAGTGTTTGATCTCATTACGGGTGTGGCCAAGTCGGCATTGCCCGATTCCGCACGCAACTTTCTGCGTGTGATTCTCGATAACGGCCGTCTGGACGCGCTGCCCGAAGCGGCAGCTCAGTTCCGCAGCCTCGTGAACAGCAAGAGCGGCTCTTCGGATGCCGTGGTGTTCAGCGCTTTCCCCATTGCGGATGCAGCGCTGGCCGAGCTGGGCGCTTCGCTGGAAAAGCGCTTTGGCCGCAAGCTGAACCTCACTGTGAAGCAGGATGACTCGCTGATCGGTGGTGTTCGCGTCGTGGTGGGCGACGAGGTGCTGGACACCTCCGTCAAGTCCCGTCTGGAACAAATGAAAGCGGCCCTCACCGCGTAATGCGCGCTTGAGGTCTCGGCTAACACAAGAAAGAAGGAAAGAGTCATGCAACTCAATCCCGCAGAAATTTCTGAACTGATCAAGAGCCGCATCGAAGGGCTGGCTGCTAGCACCGACGTCCGTAACGAAGGCACCGTGGTTTCCGTGACCGACGGTATCGTGCGCGTGCACGGCCTGTCCGACGTGATGGCCGGCGAAATGCTGGAATTCCCCGCAGATGCCGATGGTCAGCCCACCTATGGTCTGGCTCTGAACCTGGAGCGTGACTCCGTGGGCGCCGTTATTCTGGGCGGCTACGAGCACATCGCTGAAGGCAACACCGTCAAGTGCACCGGCCGTATTCTGGAAGTCCCCGTGGGCCCAGAACTGGTTGGTCGCGTGGTGAACGCCCTGGGTCAGCCTATCGACGGCAAGGGCCCCATCAACGCCAAGCTGACAGACGTGATCGAAAAGGTCGCTCCTGGTGTGATTGCACGTCAATCCGTGGATCAGCCTCTGCAGACCGGTATCAAGTCCATCGACTCCATGGTTCCCGTGGGCCGTGGTCAGCGTGAACTGATCATTGGTGACCGTCAGACCGGCAAGACTGCCGTGGCTATTGACGCCATCATCAACCAAAAGGGTCAAGGCGTTACCTGCGTGTACGTGGCGATTGGTCAGAAGGCTTCTTCGATCAAGAACGTGGTGCGCGCTCTGGAACAAGCTGGCGCGATGGAATACACCATCGTTGTGGCTGCTACCGCCTCCGAATCCGCTGCCATGCAGTACGTGTCGGCCTACTCTGGCTGCACGATGGGCGAATACTTCCGCGACCGCGGCGAAGACGCTCTGATCGTTTATGACGATCTGTCCAAGCAAGCTGTGGCTTACCGTCAGGTTTCCCTGCTGCTGCGTCGCCCACCAGGACGTGAAGCCTTCCCTGGCGACGTGTTCTATCTCCACTCGCGTCTGCTGGAGCGTGCTGCTCGCGTGAACGCCGATTACGTGGAAGCCTTCACCAAGGGTGAAGTCAAGGGCAAGACCGGTTCCCTGACAGCTCTGCCTATCATCGAAACACAAGCTGGCGACGTGTCCGCTTTCGTTCCTACGAACGTGATTTCGATTACTGACGGCCAGATCTTCCTGGAAACCAGCCTGTTCAACGCTGGTGTGCGTCCCGCTATCAACGCTGGTATCTCCGTGTCCCGCGTGGGTGGTTCCGCTCAGACCAAGGTTGTGAAGGGCCTGTCCGGCGGTATCCGTACCGACCTGGCTCAGTACCGTGAACTGGCCGCCTTCGCGCAGTTCGCTTCCGACCTGGACGATGCAACCCGCAAGCAGCTGGACCGCGGCGCCCGCGTGACCGAACTGCTCAAGCAAGCTCAGTACTCTCCTCTGTCGACCGCTCTGATGGCCTCTTCGCTGTTCGCAGTGAACAAGGGCTACATGGACGACATCGAAGTCAAGCAAGTGCTGCCTTTCGAAGCTGGTCTGCACCAGTTCCTGAAGACCAGCCACGGTGCTCTGCTGGATCGTCTGAACGAAAAGCGTGCTTTCGACAAGGAAGGCAAGGACGAAGCTGAACTGACTGCAGCCATTACTGCATTCAAGAAGTCCTTCGCTTAATCGTAGCGAGGAGTCATCATGGCAGCAGGTAAGGAAATACGCGGCAAGATCAAATCGGTGGAAAACACCAAGAAGATCACCAAAGCCATGGAAATGGTGGCTGCATCCAAAATGCGCAAGGCGCAGGACCGGATGCTGGCTGCTCGTCCATACAGCGAAAAAATCCGCAACATTGCAGCCCATCTTGGCGAAGCCAACCCCGAATATGTGCACTCGTTCATGCAAGTGAACGATGCCAAGAAGGTCGGCGTCATCGTGGTGACGACCGACAAGGGTTTGTGCGGCGGCATGAACACCAACGTGTTGCGTGTCGTCACCAACAAGTTGCGTGAACTGCAGGATGCGGGTGTTGCGGCAGAGGCAGTGGCCATTGGCGGCAAGGGACTGGGTTTCCTGAACCGTGTCGGTGCCAAGGTGGTTTCCCATGCTACAGGCCTGGGCGACACCCCACACCTCGACAAGCTCATCGGGCCTGTCAAGGTGCTGCTGGACCAATATGCTGAAGGCAAGCTGAGCGCGGTGTACCTCTCGTACACCAAGTTCATCAACACCATGAAGCAGGAATCGGTGGTGGAGCAACTGCTCCCCCTGTCGTCCGACAAAATGCAAGCCGAGAAGACGGGTGCATCGTGGGAATACATCTACGAACCTGACGCTCAAAGCGTCATCGACGAACTGCTGGTTCGTTACGTAGAGTCCCTCGTGTACCAGGCGGTGGCGGAAAACATGGCGTCCGAACAATCGGCGCGCATGGTGGCCATGAAGGCCGCAACCGACAACGCCGGCAACGTCATCAGCGAGTTGAAGCTGGTCTACAACAAGACGCGTCAGGCAGCGATTACGACCGAGTTGTCGGAAATCGTGGCAGGCGCCGCCGCTGTGTAAACGGCTTTAACAGACAAACAGATTGGAGCAAAGAATGGCTCAAGTACAAGGCAAGATTGTTCAATGTATCGGCGCCGTGGTGGACGTGGAGTTCGCTCACGGCCAGGTGCCCAAGGTCTACGATGCCCTGAAGCTCGAAGGCTCGGCCCTGACTCTGGAAGTTCAGCAACAGCTGGGCGACGGCGTGGTGCGTACCATTGCCCTGGGTTCGTCCGACGGTTTGAAGCGTGGCCTGATGGTCACCAACACTGGCAACCCCATCACCGTGCCCGTGGGTCCCGCGACCCTGGGCCGTATCATGGACGTGCTGGGCAACCCTATCGACGAACGCGGTCCTGTGGACCAGTCGCTGATGGCTGCCATCCACCGCAAGGCTCCTGCATACGACGAACTGTCGCCTTCGCAGGAACTGCTGGAAACCGGCATCAAGGTGATCGACCTGATCTCTCCTTTCGCCAAGGGCGGTAAGGTGGGTCTGTTCGGTGGCGCCGGTGTGGGCAAGACCGTGAACATGATGGAACTCATCAACAACATCGCCAAGGGCCACGGTGGTCTGTCGGTGTTTGCTGGTGTGGGCGAGCGTACCCGTGAAGGTAACGACTTCTATCACGAAATGTCTGATGCAGGCGTTGTGAACCAAGCCAACCTGGGCGAGTCCAAGGTTGCCATGGTTTACGGTCAGATGAACGAGCCCCCAGGAAACCGTCTGCGCGTTGCGCTGACCGGCCTGACCATGGCTGAGTCGTTCCGTGACGAAGGCAAGGACGTGCTGTTCTTCGTGGACAACATCTACCGCTACACACTGGCCGGTACCGAAGTGTCCGCTCTGCTGGGCCGTATGCCTTCCGCCGTGGGTTATCAGCCTACTCTGGCTGAAGAAATGGGTAAGCTGCAAGAGCGTATTACCTCCACCAAGGTTGGCTCGATCACTTCCATCCAGGCCGTTTACGTGCCTGCCGATGACTTGACCGACCCCTCTCCTGCAACCACCTTTGCTCACTTGGACTCCACTGTTGTGTTGTCTCGTGACATCGCTTCGCTGGGTATCTACCCCGCTGTGGACCCTCTGGACTCCACCAGCCGTCAGCTGGACCCCCAGGTT